>JANPLZ010000001.1:0-3330 GCA_031422555.1 Cypionkella sp.
CCCAATCGCCAGCCAGCGTTTGTCCAGATCCGGCATCGCCGCCAAATCGTCCAGGATGCGCAAGACGCGCTCTTCCACCAACTTATTGGCGTTCACCAGCTCCAGCGCGCGCGCAGGCTGTGGGCGATACCCGGCGACGGGTAAGCCGTCGGTCAAAGCAGATTTCATTCGGCCACCCCCAAGATTGCAGCTTTCACGGCTTGCACGGTCTCGGCGCTCATGCCGCGCGCTTTGGCCACCGACTCCACTGCTTCGCCCACGCGAGCGGCCAGCTTGGCGTCCTCTTTGGTCTTGCGATCGGTTGACATGTTCTGCGCCTGCTGGGCGGCGCGAAACGCATCTGCAAGCGCCTTCAGGTCTTTTGGTGCTATGCCATCCGCACCGTCACCCAGCATGTGCAGCACAACCGATTTGATCATCTCGCCCGAAAGGATTGTCAGATCATCCGATGCCTTGGCGTCGTGCTTTTGCGCCAGCACTGCCACAATCTCGCGCGTCTCGGCCAACCGTTTGGACAGCCGCGCCTGCCGGATCGAATAGCGGTTGAAACTGCTGAATGCCGGGATGGCGAATTCCAACTCACCGCGATGCTCGGCCATCAAGGCCTCACACTTTCCCACGAACTCGGCATAGATATCGGTCTGGGTCTTTTCGCGGTCGGCCAACTCACACGCGGCCCAAGCCACAATGCCCTCGGCTTCGGTCGGCAACAAATCAAACGATGTCAGACGCCCGCGCCCGATGCCCATGGCTATTCCCCCGGACGGCTGGGGCGTTTGATGCCCTCGATCACGATGGCCCGGCGCAAATGCCGCGCGCCTTTTTCGGTCAACGTGGCCACAACCACCGAACCGGGCTTCACCAGCGTCACCGCCCCCATTTCCGCCAGCCAGTCCAATTCGCCGTGGATCCATTCACGCGGACGGTAAATGCCGAACTCGGACAAGCTTTCAGCCAGAAAGCCGGAATGCAACCGCTCATCGACCTGACCCGCCAATGCCTTCAGGATAATCAGCCGCGCATCTTCCCGGATCAGGGTATCCATATCCTTGGTCATTTTCGGCCTTGCTCGATCAACAGTTCCTGCATCCGCTCTGATATGGCGGCGACCGGCTTCAGTCGCTCATCCAGCCGGTCGATGTGCCCCTCCATCCGCGCCAGCGACAACTCCAGCCGATGCATCATGTCGGCATTTGGCAGACCATCGACGCGGTCGCGCAGCCGCTGGTGACCACTTTCCAGCAGCGTCAACGCCGCCTCGATCCGTTCAATGCGGGACGTATTCTTGCGCGATGGGCCGGAAAAAACCGTCCAGATCGCGGTGCCAAAGCTGAGCAGCATAGAAAGACCCGCCGCCCAGACAATCACATCGCCCACGGCTGTATCGGCGGGGGTCATTTTTCACCCGCCTTTCCCAGCGCCCGCAGGACGGTATGCCCACCCATATAAAGTGCGAGAAACAGGCTGGTCAGTCCCAGCAGCACATCGGTAGGCTGGGGCGGCAGCGCGGTCTTCCAGAAGGCATTGGCGATGTGCAGCAGCACAAGGTTCCACAGCCACAAAAACCCCAGCAGATACATCCAGCCCGGACGCCACGCGCGCATCCATTCAGGATCAGCCTGTTCGGATTTCAGAAGGTCAAACTGGCCTTGAAGGCCTGCTGCATACAGCGCGATCAGTTCCGGGCTTTGCCGGTCAACTTCACGCATCGCGTCCAACGCCCGTGGCGCATTGGACTCGGCCAGCGCCTCCAGCTCCTCCGGCACCACACCGGCGCGTCCCGCGATTGCGCGCAGAACCTCGCTGGCCAACAGCCCGCCTTTGTCGCCCAGCTTGCGGGTCAACAGCTTTTCAATGATCGGCAGGCCCGACTGGAGGGCAAGGGCGGCAAGGGCACTCATGGCGTGACCCCCGCCGCCGGATTAAGGGGTTGGCTGCCGGGAGCCCAACCGGGGCCAAGGGCCACGATGCAGGCTTGATCAGTCGCGGTTTTCACAATCGCCGTCCCGGATGACCCATCGGGATTGGCCATCATCCAGACCGTGGTCCCGTCCGTGGACAGGCCCGTGAACAAAAGTTTCTGGTGATTGTCACCTGCCAGTTTTGCCATCACATTGGCAAACGGGCCGCAGGACGCGGGGCCTGCGGTGGCACTGGTGACAACCAAGGTCGACACGATCAAAAAGACTACCAGCGCCACAAGAAAGAACGTATCCGTCACATTGATCTTCATCAGAAACTCCGCAAAAAGCCTGCCACACGCGGCAGGGGGGTGTTGATTTTGACCGCGATCACGTCGCGGTAACGCCATGCCACTGACAGGCCCCAAAGGGTTGCTGCCACCAGCAAGATCGGCCCCACCATGGGCAGATCAGCCAACTGGGCGGTGGTGTCGGTGCTGACGGCCGTCACAGCACCCGCACTGCCAACCAACGGGGCCACGGCCTTGGCGCGCGCATCCAGACGCCGCTGCAGGGTTGACAAGGTGGCGCGACCAATGATGCCATCGACGGTCAGGCCGTGATGACTTTGGAAGCTCATCGCAGCGGCCAGCCGGATCGCATCCGCCTTGTCGCCGATTTTGTAACCCAGCTTTGAAAAGCCTGCCATCGCGGCCTTGATTTCAGCCCCCGACAAAGGCAGCCCCCAAGTGGCGTAGGTCAGTGCAGGTTTGCGTTGGCCGGGCACATCACGGTAAATCCCGTCCAGCAGCATTGCCGCCTCGCGGTCACGCCGCGCGCTCAGGCCGGGCAGCACTTTGCCGCCCCCCTTGTTCCAGGCCATCAAGGCCGTGCGGATTTGCGCCCGCGCCGCACCGGCCAACCAATGTTTGACCCACGATGCCTTGCGGATAGCACCGGTGTTGAAATGAAACGACACGCCTGCATCAAATTCGTGCTGAGCGGGACGAACCACCGCTTTGCCCCGAACCGACATCGCCAATTCGACCGATGGCTCATAGTTGTTTCGCAACGCCAGCGCCAACAAACGGCTGGCCTCTGCCGCTGTGATCACCATGCCAGCACGCGGCTTGACCACACCCGACGCCGCTGTCAGGCCATCTCCGATGGTCCAAACCCCCGCCGGGCAGCGATAGGCACGCAGCACGGTGCCTTCTTCTAACTGTAGGGCAGCAATGCCTTTGGAACTGGTTTGCATGAAATAACCCCGCGCGCGTTAGGGTCCATCATGCGATACATCCGGGGGCCAAAAGACCCGCAACGGTGTGTGTGCTAAAACAGCTTCAGCTGTGCGCTTTCCACCTCGGCATGGTTTCCGTGATCGCCACCACCGGCGATCCAACGCCGCACGGCCACGTCCGATGCATGC
>JANPLZ010000002.1:0-27331 GCA_031422555.1 Cypionkella sp.
TCGACCAACACAATTTCGGGGGCATCAACCGGGGTGGGGCCGGTGCCAACCGCGTCTGTCGCGGGGGCTTCGGCCAGAAGGGCTGGCGGTTGCGGCAAGGCGGCCAGATCAACCGGCGCGTTGGTAAGGTAGGCGTAAAGCGCTGCGCGGTCTTCCAGACCCAGCTTTTCGGACAGCATCGACACCCGGCGCATCGACCCGGCTGCCAAGGGTTTGCCGTTCAGTTTCAACCCCTTGCCCATGGTGCCGACGATAAACGCTTCGGGGCCGAACTTTTCCAGCCGCGCCTTCGTGATGTCGGGGGCGTAATCGCCGAAAAACCCCATATAGCCGGAATAGGCATTGCCAAGGTCCATCTCAAATCCTGACCGGGGCGTGTGGCATTCGCCGCAATGGCCCAAGGCTTCGGCCAGATATTGCCCGCGCGCGATTTGCGGATCGGCAGACACTGTCAAGGTGGCGCGGTCGGTGTTCATCATCAACAAAGCACTGTCGCCAAACAGGTTGACCTCGTGTTCGCGCGACACTGCATCGCTTTGCGGCAGGGTTTTCAGATAGGCGAACAAATCCAGCGCATCTTCGGGCTTCATCCGCGCGTAGGCGGCATAGGGAAAGAAATTGCCGTAATAGGCATCACCGTCGGGCGACACCCCGCGCATCAGCGCGTTCAAAAACTGGTCATTGGTCCACGCGCCAATGCCTGCGACGGGGTCTGCGGTGATGTTGGGGGCATAGACTTTGCCAAGGCGGTTTTCAAACACCCGCCCGCCCGCCAGCAGTTGCATGTCGTCTTCCACCGAATGGCAGGTGGCACAGCCTGCGGCGGCATAGACCTGCTCGCCGCGCGTGGCATCGGCGGCGTAAGCGTCTAGTGTGCCACCTTCAAACAGCGGCGCGTCAGCGCGGGCAGGCAGCGCCGCGAGGCTGGCAATAAGGGCCACGCTGCACCACAAAGAAACGGTCCGGATCATAGCACCCTCCTTAAACCCCGCTGGGGCTATCTGAATTCAAATCGTTCAAAATGAACCGAGCGCGGCGATTTCCCCGCCGCTTTCAAACCTTTTTGCAGCGCCGCGCGCAACGGCGGCGGGCCGCAGAACCACAGACTGGCTTTGGTCACGTTAAACGGCACCAAAGCGATCAGCTTTGCCGCATCAAAGCGGCCATCAGACTCGCTTTTATGCACCGCGTACGAAAATCCCGCCATCCGCTCGGTTGCGGCGGCAAGCCGGTCCAGCCCCACCGCCTCGGCATCGTTGCGCACGCAATAAATCAGTTGAATCTGGTCTTGGTTGTCCGCCGTCAAGCTGTCAGCCCAAGCCAGAAACGGTGTCACCCCAATGCCCGCCGCCACCCAAACCTGTGTGGCCCCGCCGCGCGCATAGTCAAAGCGGCCATACCCCCCCGTCACCCGCGCGGTGGTGCCAACGGTTAGCCCATCGCGCAGATGCCGGGTGAAATCGCCAAGGCCGCGGATGGAAAACTGAATGCCCCCCCCCGGGGTGATTTTCGACACCGTAAAGGGATGGGTTTCGCGCAAGCCTTTGGCAGCAAAAGACACAAAGGCAAAGCTGCCCGGTCGCGGCCGGATGCCCCGGCCCTTGGGTTCCAGATCGACAATCGTTGCCGCCGCGTGTTTGGTGATGCGGGCCACGCGGTAGCCTTTGGTGCGCAGCCATGGTGCCAGTTGGGTATAGGCAAAGGCCACCACCCCAAGTGCCGCCATGATGTTCAGATGCGTCGCAAGCAAGGCGTTGTTATCAAACGGGGCTTTGACAAAGAACTGATGAAAGGCAAGGCCTGCAAACACCAACCCCAGCAAGCGGTGCGACAACCGCCAGATACCATAGGGAATTTCAAACGGCACGCGGGGCAAACGCTTGAAAAAGCTGACCAACACCAGAACCAGCAGCGCATAAAAACAAATCTGCGCCACTTGGATCGACAGTGCAGATAGCGATTGCATCACTTGCTGGCCCGGCGTGTTGATCTTGATCTGCTGGTGCAAGGCGGCACATATCAGCGCGGTGATGCCCATCCATTTATGGGCGAAATAGACCTGATCCAAGCCGCCAAACAGCCCGTCCAACCCGGGCAGCCTTGTTGCCAGCACAAGGTTCAACGCCATCAGGCTGAACGCCGTCGCCCCAAGGGCGATCACTGGATAGGTCGTGCCGGGCAGATGGCCGGTGGCAAAAAATGCCAATAAGACCGGCACCAGCACGCCAAGGATTAAAATAATGAATTTGCCAATCACGAAACCGTTTCCTGCACGCCCGCAAAATCAACACAATGCCGCATTTGCCTAAGCACCAAGTGTTAACCAGCGGCATCCGAAAGGCGAGCGCTTTTTTCGCCGCTGTATCCCAGGGAACAGTCAAAACCGGGGGGCACCGCCACAGGCGCGCGCCAGTGTTTCTGCGCCTGCGGCCCCCCCCAAAACATACCGCCAGACCGGCCCGACGGTCACGCCACCCTGCGCCCTGCAACCCATGTGCCCCGCACCGCCGCCGCCCCGGCCACACGCGCAACCCGGATCACATCGCCGCGCGCGCCGATTGTCAGCGCACCGCGGTCTTGCAGCCCCGCCGCTTGCGCCGGGGCATGGGTGACACAGCGCACCCCGCGCGCCAGATCGCCCCACAAATCGCCCAACGCCAGCCCGGCGGTCAGCAGCGCCGACGGCACATAATCGGATGACACGATGTCTAACAGATCCGCCCGGGCCAGATCGGCGGCCGCGATATTGCCCGAATGCGACCCGCCCCGGATCAGGTTTGGCGCGCCCATCATCACTGCGATGCCATGGTCGCGGCAGGCGCGGGCGGCTTCAACCGTGGTGGGGAATTCGGCAAACCTTGTGCCATGGCGGGCGGATTGGGCAACTTGGGGGGCGGTTGTGTCATCATGGCTGGCCAGAACCGCACCATAGCGCCGGGCGGCGGCCACGGCGGCAGCTTCGTGTGCTACGCCTACCTTGTCTTGCAGCGCGCGCAATTCGGCAACATGAGTGCCAAATTCGGCTTCGGATAGGCCGCGCTTGCCGCAGATGTAATCGCGCAGCTTGGACAGGTCGCGGAACTGCCGCTCTCCGGGGGTGTGATCCATCAGGCTGACAATGCCGATGCTGTCATCGGGGCCAAAGCCGTCCAGCTCGGCGATCAGGGTTTCCGAGCACACCTCGGCGCGCAGATGCAGAAAATGGCTGATCCGCAGCACATCCCGCGCGCGTAACGCCAGAATTTCCGACCCAAGGGCCCGGGCGTATTCGCTGTAGCCCAGCGTCTCGCGCGACGGGCTGGACCCGACCCGCAGGGCATCAAACACCGTGGTGATGCCAACGCCGGCCAATTCGGCATCATGGGCGATGATGGCCGCGGCGTGCGGCCAATTGACCTTTGGGCGCGGTTCGATATGGCGTTCCAGATTGTCGGTGTGCAATTCGATCAGCCCCGGCAACAGCAGATCGCCGCCGCAATCTTGCGCCCCCACCGGCACGGCGTGGCCCGGATCAACCGAAACAATCACCCCCGCTGCAATGCGCAAACTGCCCGTGATCACCTCATCCGGCAGCACAAGCGTGGCGTTGGCAAGAATGATCTCGGTCATGGCGTGGGCCTTTTGGTTGACAGCGTGGCAACAAGGGCGTGCTGTGGCATGAAATCGTCACACAGATGTGACAGCGGTTGGCCCCAACAGGGGTTGGTTCCAAAGGGGCGGTGATGCGGCGATATGCGATTTACTACACCCCGAAGCCGGGCGCGTTTGCCGCCGCCGCTGCGGCGTGGCTGGGGTATGACGTGCAGGCGGCGCGCGCCGTGGTGCAGCCCGAAATCGCCGGATTGCCGCGCCCATTGGCCGATCTTACCGCAGCCCCGCGCAAATACGGCTTTCACGGCACGATCAAAGCGCCGTTTCGACTGGCGGACGGCTATAGTGCCGCCGATCTGGCGCAAGCGGTGCGCGCGCTGGCCGCAGAACTTGCGCCGGTTGTGGTTCCGGGGCTGGATCTGGTCAATCTGGACGGGTTCTTGGCCTTTGTGCCCCTGCGCGATGGTGCGAGTGCCAGTGCGGGTGCCAGTGCGGATGGCAGTGCAGATGGCAGTGCTGATGGCAGTGCGGAGGCGGGCGAAAATGCCGACCTGCGCGATTTGGCGGCGCATGTGGTGCGCAGCCTTGATCCCTACCGCGCGCCGCTGACCATGGCCGAAATCGCGCGGCGCAGGCCCGATCAGTTGACCCCGCGCCAGCGCGATTTGCTGGCAATTTACGGCTATCCTTATGTGCTTGAGGAATTCCGCTTTCATCTGACCTTGACGGATAGCCTGCCCGAAGCAGGTCGTGGTCCTGTCGCCCGCGCCGCCGCCGGGCATTTTGCGGGCGTGGTGCCGCAGCCCTTTGTGCTGCCCGATATCTGCCTGATGGGCGAAGATGCGCAGGGGCGGTTTCATCTGTTGGCGCGTCATGCCTTGACGCTGTAAATCGCGGTCCTCAGGCGTTCGATGCCGATCTGCGGCGTTGCATCATTGACCACCTCCAGCACCGTCAATCCATCGGGCAGATCATAGCTGGCGCGTTGCAGCCGGGCCGCGATATCGGTCAGGCTTTCGCGGCCGCGCGCCGCCAGCCGGGCGGCCAGCACCGCCGAAGGGGCCGACACCCGGATCACCACCAAACCGGGATAGGCCCCTTGCACTGCGGGCAGGGCCGCGCGCGATCCGTTTACCATCACCGACCGCCCGGCCAACAGGGGGGCCAGTTCTGCCGCCGTCACGCCATACCGCAACCGGTGCGCCTGCCAGTGCAGCGCAAAATCGCCGCGCGTTAACCGCGCGTCAAAGCCTGCCTCATCGGTGCCTTCAAACGGCTCACCGCCGGCGGTTTCGGGCCTTGTGATCACCCGTCGCGCCCAGTGCAGGCACGGGTCGGCGGCACTTGCCCCCGCCATCAACGTGTCTTTGCCCGCCCCCGACGGGCCGACCACCACGAACAACTGCCCCGTCATATGCGCCGTCATGCGGCGGCCTCGGTGAGCGGTGACGGCGGCGTGGCAGGAGTAAATTCACGCATATCGACCAGACGGTCGCACACCGCTGCGCGCGCAGCCTCGTCATGGAAAATGCCCATGATGGCCGCGCCGCGCGCTTTGGCCTCGGTGATCAGGGTCAGCACCACCTGGCGGTTTGTCGCATCCAGGCTGGCGGTGGGTTCATCCAGCAACAGGGCGGCGAAGGGATGCACAAAGCCGCGCGCAATATTGACGCGCTGTTGCTCGCCACCCGAAAAGGTGGTGGGCGACAGCGCCCACAGGCGTTGCGGCACGTTCAGCCGCGCCAGCAGCGTTTCGGCGCGCGCGACGGCGTCCGCACGCGGCACCCCCAGATTTAGCAGCGGCTCGGCCACCACCTCGCGGGTGGGCACCCGGGGCACCACGCGCAAAAACTGGCTGACATAGCCCAGCGTTTGCCGCCGCAGCGCGATGATGTCCCGCGGGGCCGCCCGTGCCACATCAACCCCGCCAACCAGAATGGCCCCCGATGCTGCCAGATAATTGCCCCAGATCATCCGCATCAGGGTTGATTTCCCGGCACCCGAGGCCCCGATCAAGCCGACACATTCCCCGGCGGCCACGCGCAGATGCGCGCCAGCCATCACCTGAATGACGGCAGAGCCCTGATTATGCAGGGTAAAAGACTTGGACAGATTGGATATCTCGATCATGTCACACCTGTAAAACCGACGACACCAGCAGTTGCGTATAGGCGTGCTGCGGATCGTCCAGCACCTGATCGGTCAGCCCCTGTTCCACCACATGGCCGCCCTTCATCACCATCAACCGGTCGGCCAGCAGCCGCACCACCGCCAGATCATGGGTGACAATGATCGCGGACAGCCCCATTTCGCGCACCAGCCCGCGCAACAGATCCAACAGCCGTGCCTGCACCGACACATCAAGCCCGCCGGTGGGTTCGTCCATAAACACCAGCCGTGGCCCGGTGACCAGATTGCGCGCGATCTGCAGGCGTTGCTGCATGCCGCCCGAAAACGCACTGGGGCGGTCGTCGATGCGGTCGGCGGCGATCTCGACCCGGCCCAGCCAATCGATCGCCCGGGCGCGGATGCCGCCGTAGTGCCGCGCGCCCACGGCCATCAAACGCTCGCCCACATTGCCGCCCGCCGAGATGCCCATGCGCAAGCCGTCGCGCGGGTTTTGATGCACAAACGCCCAGTCGGTGCGCGCCAACCGCCGCCGTTCAGCCTCGGCCATCTGAAGGGTTTCGCGCGGGCCGGTGGCGGTCTGGAACACCACGCGGCCGCTGTCGGGTGCCAGATGCCCGGCCAGACAGGACAGCAACGTCGATTTGCCCGACCCGCTTTCGCCAACAATGCCCAAAACTTCGCCCGGCCACAGATCGAACGACACGTCGGCACAGCCGATGCGGCCGCCATAGAATTTTGCGAGATCCGTCACTTGCAACAACGGGGTTTGCCCCGGCGGTGCGGCGGCTGGAATTGCCATCGGTGTGGCCAGCATCACAACCCCCCGTCGGTGATCGGCAGCGGCACTGGCAGCGGCACTGGCATCGGCACTGGCAGCGGTGCCGCCAGCCGCCCGATATGGCCCGCCTGCCTGCGCGCGTGGCAATAATCGGTGTCCGAACACACGAACATCCGCGCGCCTGCATCATCCAGAATAACCTCGTCCAGATAGCTGCCCCCTGCTGCACACAGATCGCAGTCATGCGCGGCTTTGGACGGGACAAACGGGTGATCGTCAAAATCAAGGCTAACCACATGGGTGAACGGCGGCAGCGCATAGATGCGCTGTTCACGCCCGGCCCCGAACAGTTGCAGCGCCGGGCTGTTGCCCAGTTTCGGGTTGTCAAACTTCGGGATCGGCGACGGGCTCATCACATAGCGGCCCTCCACCTTGACCGGATAGTCATACGAGGTGGCAATGGTGCCATGCCGGGCGATGTCTTCGTAAAGTTTGACATGCATCAGCCCGTATTCTTCCAGTTCGTGCATTTTGCGGGTCTCGGTTTCGCGCGGTTCCAAAAAGCGCAACGGCTCCGGGATCGGCACTTGGTAGACCAGAATCTGCCCCGCCGTCAGGGCGGCCTCGGGGATGCGGTGGCGGGTCTGGATGATGCTGGCAAGGGCGGTGGACGTGGTCACCGCAACGCCTGCGGTGCGTTCAAAGAACTTGCGGATCGACACCGCGTTGGTGGTGTCATCGGCGCCTTGGTCGATGACTTTCAGCGTATCATCGGGCGTCAGGCAGGCGGCGGTGACCTGCACGCCGCCGGTGCCCCAGCCGTAGGGCATCGGCATTTCGCGGCTGGCAAACGGCACCTGATACCCGGGGATCGCCACCGCCTTCAGGATCGCGCGGCGGATCATGGCTTTGGTCTGCTCGTCGAGATAGGCGAAATTATAGGCTTGATCGGTCATGGCTTTGGCCTCAGCATTGCGAAGGGCTTGGCGGAAAGGACATCGGATGACCAAATTCGGCGTGATCCTTGGTCTGATCGTGCTGGTCACTGTTGTTGTGGTGATCCGGCGGGCACGGCGTAACCGCACAGGGGCCGCGGCGCGCGACAGCAGTGGCGACGGCACGTATACCGGGGCCAGTGATGGGTATCATACCCGAACGGATACTGCTGGGGACGACAAGCCGGATGTCAGCCCCAGCGACAGCAGTGATGGCGGCGGCGGCGATGGGGGCGATGGGGGCGGCGGCGACTGACATCATTCGGCGGCCATTTCTGCGGCCATTTCTGCGGCAATTTCTGCGGCCCTTTGGGCGGCCTGTTGCGAAGCTGCGACTTCGGCGCGCAATTTGCGCACCAATTCCAGTTCCGATTGAAAATCAACGTAATGCGGCAGTTTTATATGTTCCAAAAACCCGGTGGCCTGCACGGTATCGGCATGCATCAGCACGAATTCCTGATCCTGCGCCGGGGCGCCCACATTGTCTTCGCCCAGTTCCTGCCACCGCAAGGCGCGGTCCACCAGCGCCATGGAAATCGCCTTGCGTTCAGATTGACCAAACACCAGACCATAGCCGCGGGTAAACTGTGGCGGCTGGGTTTTGCTGCCTTTGAACTGGTTCACCGTTTCGCATTCGGTTACCTCGACCTCGGCCACGCAGACCGCAAATCCCAATTCGGGGATATCCAGCGCGACGCTGACCATGCCAATGCGCAACTCACCCACAAACGCATGGGTGCGGCCATAGCCGCGCTGGGTGGAATAGGCCATCGACAGCACAAAGCCCTCGTCGCCGCGGGTGATCGCCTGCAGGCGCAGCGCACGGCTGGCGGGCAATTCCATCGGCTGACGCGTCAGATCGGGCGGCGGGGCATCGCCCGGCGGTTCGCACTCGATCAGCCCGTCGCGGTTCAGCAGGGCCATCACATGCGGCACCGGGGCTGATGTGGCGGCGGTGGTGGCGGCAGGGGGCACATCGGCCCCTTCGGCGGCCAGTTTGAAATCCAGCAGGCGGTGGGTATAGTCAAACGTCGGCCCCAGAACCTGTCCGCCCGGCACATCCTTGAACGTCGCCGACACCCGCCGAATCACCGCCATGTCAGCCGTGGCCACCGGGTTCGATGCGCCCAGCCGGGGCAGGGTGGTGCGGTAGGCGCGGATCAGAAAAATCGCCTCGATCAGATCACCGCGGGCTTGTTTGATCGCCAAAGCCGCCAGATCAGGATCGTAAAGCGACCCTTCCGCCATCACCCGGTTGACCGCCAGCGCCAGTTGCGCGCGAATTTGGGCCACCGATAATTCGGCAATTGCAGTATCGCCGCGACGTTCTTCGGCCAGCCAGCCATGGGCTGCGTCGATCGCCCGCTCTCCGCCTTTGACGGCCACATACATCAGACATCCCCCACAACGGTAGACCGCGGCAGGGCGGCGACATGACTGGCTGCGGTGAAAAAGCAATCAAATCCCATGGGATAGCGGGCATGATTGGCCACAAAGGCCGCGGAGTCTGGCAAAGACAGCCGGGTCTGCGTGGCAATGCCGGGGCCGGACAGCGTGGGGCCAGTGGCGTGCAATGCCGCCATCTCGATGATCAAAGTGGCCGATCTGTCAGGATAATCCGGGGTGCCGATGGCAAACCGCTGCAGCGGTTGCAACGCCGCCCAACTGCCCACGGCAAAGCTGGCGGCCTGCGCATCTGCCAAGGGCGCGCCGGTGTGAAAGGTGATCCAGTCGCGCAAGGGTTGGCAATCATGCGCGCCCGCCAGATGCAGCGGTGTGGTGCCATCGCACAGCGTCAGGATCAGCACCCCGGCGGCCTGCGAGAGCGGCGCTGGCGGGATGGCCCCGCTCAGGGTGCAGATTTTCCCCGGATTGGCCAAGGCGTCCAAAGCGGCGCGAAACGCCTGCGCCGATTGCAGCGGGGCTTGCGAAAAGCCGCCCTGCAGGGGCGCGGCAGGGTTTGCGGCGGTGCTGGCGGCGGTCATTGGTCTTCCCCGCGCTGCAGGGTGAAAAATTCAACCTTGGTCGCGGCGGCTTTGCTGGCCCGCAAAGATTTGCGCGCGGCTTCTTCGGCGGCCAAGGGGGCCAGCACAGCGGCCTCGATCGCGGTCGCCTGATCCGTCTGCATCAGCGCATCGACGGCTGCGGCGCGCAGGGCATGGCTGCGGTCGCGGCCCTGCACCCACGCATGGCCAACAGCCCCAGCCGTTGCCAGCGACAGCGTGCAGCGGGTGATCGTCATCTCGCCCAGATTGAACGGTTGCCCCACGCCGCCGATGCGCCCGCGCACCATGATGGCCCCCACCTCGGGCGCGCGCAGCAGGCTGTGCGCCGGGATTTCCGGGAACAACGCGGCCAACCGGGGCACCGGCGCGCGCGCCAATACCCCCATCCACGACGGGCGGTCCATTGGGGGGGTGGCATGCGGGGCTGTGGTCATTGCGGTCTCGACAGCTTGTGGATTTGTCTGGAATACTATACAACTAGACAAATTCTTACCGTCGGAGCGTCGACAATGCACGTGAAGTTTTGATGACAACCCAACCCAACTTGCTGCCTAGCCCGCCGCTCAACTTGCTGCCCCACACCCCGGTCTGGAAATCCATTGCCGACGCCTTGCACGCGGATATTGCGGGCGGTCTGTATCGCGCCGGTGACAAACTGCCGACGGAAGCGGGGCTTGCGGCGCGGTTTGGCGTCAACCGTCACACCGTGCGGCAGGCCTTGGCGGCGCTGGCGGCGGCGGGCACCACCTTTGCGCGGCAAGGTGCGGGGGTTTATGTCACCACCGTGCCCGCCGAGTATCCGCTGGGCCGCCGGGTGCGGTTTCAGCAAAATCTGCTGGCGTCGGGGCGGCATCCGTCGCGCCAGTTTTTGCACAGCGAAACAAGACGGTCCACTACGCCCGAAGCCACCGCCCTTGCCTTGCCACCGGGCGACGCGGTGCATCTGATCGAAGGCATATCGCTGGCCGACGGGGTGGCGGTGGCCTATTTCCGGTCGGTGTTTCCGGCCCGGCGCTTTGCCGGTTTGCCTGCGGCGGTGCTGCGGCTGAAGTCGATCACCATGGCTTTGGCCGAAGCCGGGGTGCCTGACTATATCCGCGCCTCAACCCGGCTGACCGCCAAGCTGGCCGATGCCCTGTTGGCGCGGCATCTGCATATGGCGCAGGGGGCCCCGGTGTTGCGCAGCACGGCGATCAATGTCGATCCCGCAGGCTGCCCGATAGAATTTGGCACCACATGGTTCGTGGGTGACCGCGTCACCCTGACGGTGGCCGCCGATGACTTGGCTTGAATGATCCACAGTTTGTGCGGCAACGCGCGCGCGCTGTCATACCGGTGTTGCATCCCCAAGTTATCCACAAGGCAATCCAATTTAAGCCCGAGCGTTCCATGCCCTATCCTTTGCCAAACCTGCGTCTGACCGGTGCGCAAATTCTGCGCGATGGCCAGTTGCAAAGCCGCTCTGTCAGCTTTGCCCAAGGCCGCATCACCCGCGGCCCGTTGCCGGAAATTGATCTGACGGGCTATCTGGTGTTGCCCGGTATCATTGACCTGCACGGCGACGGGTTCGAGCGGCACATGGCCCCGCGCCCCAGCGCGCCGTTTCCACTGGCGGCGGGTCTGGCGTCGTTTGACCGCGAGGCCGCCGCGCATGGCGTTACCACACCGTTTCTTGCCCAAGGGTGGAGTTGGGAAGGTGGTGCGCGCGGGCCGGATCATGCCGAAGACCTGATGGCCGCCCTGGAGGCCTATCGCCCACGGGCGCTGACGGATTTGCGGGTGCAGATCCGGGCCGAAACTCATCTGGTCGCGGATACCGCACGGCTGATTGCGGCGGTCAAACGGTTTGGCATCCGTTATGTGGTGTTCAACGATCATCTGGCCGAAGGCATGCATATGGCCCGGCTTGCGCCCACCGATTTTGCCGTTTGGGCCCGCAAGGTTGGCAAAACCGCCGACGAGCTGGCGCTGGCAATCGAGCAGGCCGAAACCCATGCCCGCGCCGTGCCCCGCAGCCTTTGTACGCTGGCCGAGGCGTTTGATGCGCTGGGCGTTGTGTATGGCAGCCATGACGATCCTGACGGCGAAACCCGCGAACGCTATGGCATGATCGGCGCGCGGGTGGCGGAGTTTCCGTTGTCACGCCGCGCGGCGGTGGCGGCGCATGCGATGAACAGCCCGGTGATCATGGGCGCGCCGAACGTGGTGCGCGGAAAAAGTCAGGCCGGCAATGTGTCGGCACAAATGCTGGTCGCGGACGGGCTGTGCGATGCGTTGGTGTCCGATTACCACGTGCCCGCGCTGCCTTTGGCGGTCTGGACGCTGGTTGATCAGGGCGTGGTTTCCTTGCCGCAGGCCTGGGCGATGGTGTCGTCAAACCCGGCCGAGATTTTGCGGATGTCCGACCGGGGCCGCCTTGATCCCGGGCTTCGTGCCGATATGGTGGTGATCAACCAAGCCACCCGCGAGATCGAAGCCACCATCGCCGGTGGCCGTCTGATCTATCTGGCGGGCGAGGCCGCACAGCGGTTCATGGCGGCGCCGGAGGCCGTTCCGGTGGCGCAGGCGCTGGCGGCGGAATAGGTCGGCGCAGGGTCACGCAAACGCTTGCGATGGCGGCATTTGGCGCCCCGGGTCAGGCGCTGTATTTTTCCACAAACGCCTCGGCGGGCAACGCACGAAAATCGCCCAACGCCGTGCGCAGCCGCTCATGCGACCAATCCCACCAGGCAAGTGTCAGCAAGCCTTCGGCGACGCGGTCGGCAAAGCGCGCGCGCAGCGCAACCGCAGGCACACCCGCCACGATCAGATAGGGTGCCACATCGCGGGTCACCACCGCCCCCGCCGCCACCACAGCGCCCGCACCGATGGTCACATCGGGCTTGATCACCGCGCCATGGCCGATCCAGCAATCCGGTCCCAGCGTCGTGCGCCGCGCCGCGCGGGCGTCAAAAAACGCCGCATCATCGGCTGCATCTGGCCAGTAATAAGACGAACGATACAAGAAATGATGCAGCGACGCCTGACCCATCGGATGATCGGTGGGGCCAATGCGCGTCATCGCGGCGATATTGGCAAACTTGCCCACAGTGGTGTTGGCGATATCGGACAAGCGGTCGCAATAGGCATAATCGTGAAAGTCAGACTGCTGCACCCGGCTGCCAGCGCCCACTTCGCAATAGGCACCAAACTGCGATCCGAGGATCTGGCAATCGGGGTGAAGGAACGGCTTGGTCGCGCATAACTTGGGCATCTTAGGGCCTTTTGGGGGTGACTTCGGGGGTTGGCGCGGGCCGCCTTAACCTTTGATCAGCCGACGGCGCAGCCAGCCCGAAAACGTGTCCATCGCCATCACCATCAACACGATCAACACCATGTAATAGCTGACCTCTTCCCAGTCTTTCTGGGTGATGATGGCTTGGGTCAACAAAAGCCCGATGCCACCGCCCACAATCGCACCGATCACCGTGGCGCTGCGGGTGTTGGATTCCAGATAATACAGCACTTGTGACAGCAACACCGGGGTGATTTGCGGGATCACCCCGAACCGCGCCCGCTGCACCGCGTTGGCCCCGGTGGACCGGATGCCTTCGACCTGTTTGTCGTCGATGTTCTCCAGCGTTTCGGAAAACATCTTTCCAAATGACCCGGTATCGGTCAGCAAAATCGCCAGCGCCCCGGTCATCGGGCCGGGGCCAAAAGCGCGCGACAGGATGATGGTCCAGATCAGCCCATCGACGCCGCGCACGAAATCGAACACCCGGCGCAAGGCAAAACGCAGCGCCCTGAACGGCGTGAAATTGCTGGCCGCCAGAAACGCCAGCGGCAACGAAATCACCGCCGCCCCCATGGTGCCCAAAAACGCCATCAGAACGGTTTCAAACAACGCCCATGCCACATCGCCGTGGTGCCACATCTTGTTGGTCCAAAACTCGGAGGCCATAAACCCCAGATTTGATCTTGCAGGATCAATCCGGTCGCCCGAGGTGACCATGCTGGCCAGTTGCCCCACCGATTGGCGCGAAAACGGGCTGTCGAGGGTAAAGAAAAACAACTCCCACCCCGGCTGATAGCGGAAGGTTTCCACCTTTGAGCGCGAATAAGCAAAGCGGCCCTGATCGGTGGTCACGGATATGCGGGTGTCCGACACGTTGATCCAGTCGGGCAAGGGCAGCGGGGCATCCAAGATCAGCCGCTGCCCATCACTATCGGGGCGGATGTCAATGGTGCCATAGCCCGGCACCACGAACCGCGCACCCGAGGTGTCGTAGGTCACCAGATGTCCCTGTTCCAGATCAATGGTCGTGACATCGCCCTGCACTGTTACCCATTCGGGCATCTCGCCCGCCGGATAGCGCCCCTTGCGTTCGCCCTCAATCGCCACTTCCAGATCGCCCGAGGCGTTGTCACGGGTGACATGGGTTTTGTAAGACCAGAAATCCGACAGCAGGATCGCCGCATTGTCCAGCCGCGCGCGCGACGCAAGGCTGGCCACATCAAAGGCCACAAAGATATAGGCCAGATAGGCCAGAATGACGGCGGGCGTGGCAAAGGCAATCAGACGTTTGGCGCGAAACCGCTGGGTCATTTGCAGGGTCAGGGCGGCGGTGGTCATGTTATTGGCCCTTTACCATGCGGTTGCGAAAATAGCTGGACAACTGATCAAAGGCCACGATGGCAATGAACAGCAAAAGGAAAATCGCCACCACTTGATCATAGCGCCCGCCGCCCCATTGCATCGCCAGTTTCAGATCATAGCCAATGCCGCCAGACCCGACGAAGCCCAGAATGGCCGAGGCCCGCACGTTGATCTCGAACCGCATCAGGGCATAGCTTGACCAGTTGGGTGCCACCTGCGGCATCACCCCCAGCCACATTTTTTGCCCCCAACTGGCCCCGACCGACGTAAGGCCTTCGACCGGTTTTAGATCGGCATTTTCTGCCACTTCGGAAAACTGTTTTCCCAATGCACCGGCAGTATGAAACGCAATCGCCAGCACCGCAGGGATCGGCCCGCCGCCCAGAATGAAGATCAACACCAAGGCGATCACCACTTCAGGAATGGCGCGCATGATGTCCAGCAGGCGGCGGAACAGCGGGGTCAGGCGCGGCCAGCGCGCCAGATCGCGGGTGGACAGCAAGGCAAAAACCGCGCCGATCAGCGCCCCCAACAATGTAGAAACTGCAGCAATATTAATGGTTTCCAGCAAGGAAGGCATGTATTGGATGAAGAGTGCGGGCAAATTGGCGCGGTTGGTCCAGGCCTCGGCCAGCACTTCGCGCGGGAAATCATCCATCTGGCCCAGACCCGCCCAGAACCCGCCTGCGTTGCGATGTTCGGCCGTTTGAAACCCGGCCGCCATCATGGTGATGAACAGCACGATCAGGATGCCGCCATACATCCGCTTGCGGCGGGTGTGATGGATATAGGCAGCGGTGGGGTTGGTCAGATCGGGGCGGCGTCCCGGCTCTGGTCCGTAGGCGATATCGACCATTTGCGTCTCTCGTAAAAACACCGGGCCCCCAACAGCGAGGGCCCGGTGCCTGTGCTGAAAATTACTCGCCGGAAAGTTTGCGAGCCGCAACGATACCCAAATACATGTCATGCGTGGCAGGCACAAAATCCTTGGCATCGCCTGCAGCAATGCCATAAGCGCAGGCTTTGTCGGTTTCCCACATATCCGCCGAAATCTGTGTCACCTTATCTTTTACGTCCGCTGGCAGAGCGGCGCGCACCACCATCGGGCCTTCGGGGATCAGCGCCGAGCGCCAGATTTCCACCAGATTGTTCATGTCCACCAGACCGGCATCGGCGGCCTTGCGGAATGCGCCCGACGCATAGCCATCTTCCCAATTGCCAACGCCGTCGGCCCACGAGACGCCCGCCGCGAAATCACCGTTGGCCACGCCAACGATGGTTTGCTCATGGCCGCCCGACATTTTCACTTCCGAGAAATAGGCGTCCAGCGGACCGTATTTTGCAGTCATCTCTGCTGCGGGAACCAGATAGCCTGAGGTCGAGTTTGGCTCGGCAAACGCAAAGGCCTTGCCCTTGGCGTCCTCAATGGTGGCAATGCCTGCATCTTTGCGGGCAAAACCGATGGAATAATAGCCGGTGGAATCGTTCAGGTTCTGTTTGGTCAGCTTGACTTCAACCGACGCCGGATCGGTCAGATAAATCTTGGCATAGGCAGACGCGCCCAGCCACGCCATATCAATGGTGCCGCCCAGCATGCCTTGGATCACGCCATCGTAATCGGCGGGGGTGAACAGCTTGACCGGCACGCCCAAGGCGGTCTCTATCGCGGCGCGGTAGCATTCGTTCGATGTCATGCGGTCTTGGGCGTTTTCGCCGCCAAGGATACCGATGTTGAATTCGGTGATGGCCTCTTGGGCCATGACGGGGGTGGCAAGCGTTGTGGTGGCAGCCAGAAGGGCAAGCAGCTTTTTCATCGTCGTCTCCGGGGTATGGCCCAAGGTTGGGCCGGGGTGAACTGGGGTGGGGCGTCAGGACATCATCTGATCGGCAAAAGCCTGATCACTGGGGCCGCTGATGGCGGTCGATGTGGCGGATTCGTTGAAACTGGCGTCGGCGCCGTAAATATCGCGGGCCACCCCGGTGGTCAGTTGATCTGGCGTTCCGTCAAACACGATGCGTCCGTCGCGCATGCCGATCACCCGGTCGCAATAGCGCCGCGCGGTATCAAGCGTGTGCAGATTGGCGATCACCATGCGGCCATCTTCGTCGTGAATGCGCCGCAGAGTGTCCATCACGATCTGCGCGTTCATCGGATCAAGGCTGGCGATGGGTTCATCGGCCAGAATAACCTTCGGGTCCTGCATCAGCGCGCGGGCGATTGCGACGCGCTGTTGCTGGCCGCCTGACAAAGCTTCGGCGCGTTTGGGGGCCTGATCGGCAATGCCAAGCCGGTCCAGAATTTCAAGGGCGCGGGTGATATCGGCGTCAGACCAAAGGTTGAACATGGTGGCCAAAGTCGAGCGTCCGTTCAACACGCCGTGCATGACGTTAGAGGCCACATCCAGCCGGGGCACCAGATTGAACTGCTGAAAGATCATCGCGCATTGGCTTTGCCAGACGCGCTTTTGCGCGCCCTGCAGCGCCAGAATGTTCTGGCCCTCAAACAGGATCTGGCCCGAGGTGGCATCAGTCAACCGGTTGATAATGCGCAACAAAGTTGATTTTCCCGCGCCAGACCGCCCGATGATGCCGACAAAAGCCGCGCGGTCGATATGGAAAGCAACGCTGTCAACTGCGGCTTTGGTGCCAAAGAGCCGTGTTACAGTCTGAACTTTAAGCACGCAAAACCTCCCGGTCGATTGCGGCCGGGATACTGCGCCTTCGTGACAGCGAGATTTCTGTGCAATGAAACTTTGATGACAGCGGCAGCGGTGCGCGGAAGGGTTCAGCGCAGGGTGGGGCGGCGCAAAGTGGGGCGGCGCAGGGTGGGGCGGCGCAGGGTGGGGTGGCGCAGGGTGGGGTGGGGCAAGTGCCGGGTCAAATCACAACAAATCCATGCGCGAACGGGTCGGCATCGTCGATGAACAGCGTGTTCAACCCGGTCATCCGCGCCCATCCGGCGACGGAAGGGATGATGGCGGGACGGCCCGCCACGGTTGTGGCCGCCTCAACCCGGCCATGAAACAGTGATCCGATGATGGATTCGTGGATGAAGTCATCGCCAACGGCCAGTTTGCCCTTGGCCACCATCTGCGCCATCCGCGCCGAGGTGCCGGTGCCGCAGGGCGAGCGGTCAATCGCCTTGTCGCCGTAAAACACCGCGTTGCGGGCATGGGCCTTGGGGGTGATAGCCTGGCCGGTCCACAAGATATGCGACAGGCCCGCAATGGCGGGTTGCGCGGGATGGATGAAGTCGTATTTGGCGTTCAGGGCGCTGCGCAGGCGCGGCGATACCGCAATCAGGGCGGCGGCGGTAAAATCTGCCATATCGCGAAAGGCCTTTTGCGGCTCGACGATGGCATAGAAATTGCCGCCATAGGCCACATCGACGACAATCTCGCCCCAGCCTTCGATCTCCACACTCAGCCCTTCATCGAACAGAAAACTGGGCACATTGGTCAGCCGCACTTCGGCAACCCTGCTGCCTTCCTGGCGGTAAGTAATATCCACCTTGCCCGCAGGCGTGTCGAGCGACAACCGGCCCGGCACGCGCGGGGTGATAAGACCGTTTTCAATGGCCATGGTGATGGTGCCGATGGTGCCGTGACCACACATCGGCAAACAGCCCGAGGTTTCAATAAACAAAACGCCTGCTTCGCAATCGGGCCGGGTTGGCGGATAGAGGATAGCGCCCGACATCATGTCATGGCCGCGCGGCTCGAACATCAGGCCGGTGCGGATCCAGTCGAAGTCTGCCAGAAAATGCGCCCGCCGCTCCAGCATGGTGGTGCCGCGCAACAAGGGCGCGCCGCCGGCCACCAAACGCACCGGATTGCCGCAGGTATGCCCGTCGATGCACATAAAAGTGTGGCGTGCCATGGTCAGAACCTTTGCGGTGAAAACGGGGTCAGATTGATCGGCGGCGTCTGCCCGGTCAGCAAATCGGCCACCAGCCGGGCGGTGCCGGTGGATTGCGTCAGCCCAAGATGGCCATGGCCAAAGGCATAGATCACCCGCCCACTGCCCCGCGCGCGCCCGATTGCTGGCAGGCTATCGGGCAAAGACGGGCGAAACCCCATCCATTGGGTGCCGCCTGTGGTTTTAAGCCCCGGCAAAAACTGCGCCGCCTTGGTCAGCATCGCGTCGGCGCGTTTGTAATTGGGGGGCAGGGACAAGCCACCCAGTTCCACCGCCCCGCCCACCCGAAGGCCGGTCGAAAGCGCGGTGACAACAAAGCCATGCCCGCCAAAGGTGATCTGGCAGCGCAGATCAAACGCGCCCAGCGGCAGGGTGGTGTTATAGCCGCGTTCGGTTTCAAGGGGGATATTTTCACCAAGGGTGCGCGCAAGGCGGTGCGAAAACGCCCCAGCCGCCAAAACAACGTGATCGGCGCGGTGGGTAGTGCCATCCGCCGTTACCACGTCAACGCCGTCTGGCGCAGGATGCAGGGCGGTCACGTCCGCACGGATCAGTTCACCGCCGGTTGCGATAAAATGTTGCGCCAAATCCTGCACGTAAAGTTTGGGGTCGGCGATGGAATACCAACCCGGCGTGAAGGTGCCATGGGTAAAGCGGGGGGCAAGGCCGGGTTGAACGGCAGCCATCTGATCCGCCGTCAGATGGGTAAAGTCGATCCCGTGACCCGCGCGCGCGGTCCAGCCGGGCAGGGCGGCCTGAAATTCGGCAGCCCCCTCATAGACCTGCAGATTGCCCTGCTTGCGCAGCATATGCGCCGTCCCCGTGGTGGCAAGAAAGGGCTCCAGCGTGGCTTTTGACAGATCCATCAGCGCCGTTTGCGCGGCGGTTGATCCCGCCACCCGCGCGGGCGCACTTGCGCGCCAGAACCGATAGAGCCAAGGGGCTATTTTCAGCGCATAGGCGGGCGGCACCGACAGTGGCCCCAACGGATCCAGCAGCCACCCGGGCGCTTTGCGCAAAATTCCGGGGCTTGCCAGCGGCAAGATGTCGGTAAAGGCAAACGCGCCCGCATTGCCCGCCGATGCGCCCGCCGCCGGGCCTGCGCGGTCGATGACCTGCACCGACAGCCCGCGCGCCTGTGCCGCAATTGCCGCCGACAAGCCGATGACGCCCGCCCCAATGACGATGACCTGCATCAGTCGCCTGCGTAAACGTTGTGCGCCGCTGCGTGACAGTCGGCGGTGTCACCGGATTTGCATGGGGTCATCAAAAGCGCCGTGACGCCGGAAAAAATGCTTGATTTCATCGCATCGTCCTTTTTCGCAGATGCGCCGGGCTGCCCGCACGACAAGGCAATTCGGCCCCTTTGCAAAGCTGGGTTCAGGTTCAGCATACCTATTGTATTTTATTTGTCGACAAGAATTTGCCAAGCGAGAGATCGGCCAGCCGCGCCGACAATCATACCCTACGCCCGCCCCAAAGCCGTATCAATCTTCATCACTGGCAAGCTGTGCCAGAATAGCGCCCTTGCCTTGCCGACGCATCACCAGCGGCACCACCAGCGCCAAGGCCGCCGCCAACAAGATGGTCGCGGCAATCGGCGTGGACACCAGCGTGGTCCAATCGCCTTGGGCAATCGACAACGCCCGGCGCAACTGTGCCTCAGCCATTGGCCCCAAGATCAGCCCGACCACAACGGGGGCGATCGGATAGCCATAAAGCCGCATGCCAAAGCCCATGATGCCAAAGATCAACAGCATGCCCAATTCCACTGGCGACGGGTTCATCCCGATGGTGCCAAGGGTGGCAAACAGCAAGATCCCGGCATAAAGCCAATGGCGCGGTATGGTCAGCAGTTTGACCCACAACCGGATCAGCGGCAGGTTCAGCACCAAAAGCATTACATTGGCAACCAACAGGCTGGCGATCAGACCCCAGACCAGTTGCGGCGCGCTGACAAACAGCAACGGCCCCGGTTGCAGGCCAAATTGCTGAAATCCCGCCAGCAAAATTGCGGCGGTGGCCGATGTTGGCAGGCCCAATGTCAACAACGGCACCAGCGTGCCTGCGGCTGACGCGTTGTTGGCGGCCTCTGGCCCCGCCACACCTTCGATGGCACCATGGCCGAACTCTTCGGGGTATTTGGACAGCCGCTTTTCGGTGGCATAAGACAACAGCGTGCCAATCTCGGCCCCGCCCGCAGGCATCGCTCCGATGGGAAAGCCGATCAGGGTGCCGCGCAGCCACGGCTTCCATGACCGTGCCCAATCGGCGCGACTCATCCAGACAGAGCCTTTCACCGCCTGCACGGTTTCCGCCGCCCGCGCCCCTTGCGAGGCCACAAACAGCGCCTCGCCAATCGCGAACAGCGCCACGGCAAGCGTGGTGATCTCGATCCCGTCCAGCAATTCCGGCACGGCAAACGACAACCGCGCCTGACCTGTCAACTGGTCAATCCCCACCAACGCCAGCGCAAGGCCGATGAACAGCGAAGTCAGCCCTTTCAGCGTGCTGTCACCAAAAGCCGCCGATACGGTGACAAAGGCCAGCATCATCAGCGCGAAATATTCTCGCGGCCCAAAGATCAGCGCCAGTTTCACCACATAGGGTGCCAGAAACGCCAGCGCCAAGGTGGCCAGCAACCCGGCCACGAACGATCCGATGGCGGCGGTGGCAAGGGCAGGGCCACCGCGTCCGGCGCGGGCCATCTTGTTGCCTTCCAGTGCGGTGACAATCGACGCAGATTCGCCCGGCGTGTTCAGCAGGATCGACGTGGTCGATCCGCCATACATGCCGCCATAATAAATGCCCGCAAACATGATCAGTGACCCCGCCGGATCAAGCCCGTAGGTCACCGGCAACAGCAGCGCCACCGTCAGCGCCGGGCCAATGCCCGGCAACACGCCGACCGCCGTGCCCAGCGTCACACCCAGCAAGGCATACATCAGGATCATCGGGTCCATCGCGACGGCCAGACCCTGCAGCAGAAAATCGAACGTCGTCATCCTAGCCCCCGTAGATCAGGGTTTCCAGCACACCCGCCGGCAGTTTCAGCTTTAGCAATTGGTCAAACACGCCGTAAATCATCAGGGACAGCGCAAGACCGATGGCCAGGGTCAGGCCCAGATTGCGCTTGCCAAACCCGGCGGCGGTAAAGGCAAACAGCACCCCCGAGGCGACGCCAAACCCCATCGGGCGCAAAAGCAGCAACTGCAAGCCCAGCCCGGCGATGATCCACAACTCCGGCACCAGCAAAGGCTGCACGGGCACGGGATTTGTCGGGGCAAAGGCAGCAAAGACATGCCCCAGCGCCAGCGCCAGCAGGCCCGCGCCCACGAATTTCGGCACGCCGCCGGACCCGACACCCGCGTAGCCGCTTTTATCGGGGATAGCGAAGCCCTGCCAGATCAACACCGTCCCTGCCACAGCCAAGCCGGCTGCGATAAGTAGCGCCGCCCCATCGGGGCGACGCTTTATTGCCAGATCGCGGATCATTTCACCAAGCCGATGTCTTTCAACACCGCCGTTGTGGCAACAATCTCTTTGGCAAGCTGTGCGTCAAAATCGGCACCCGACAGATAGGTGTTGGCCCAGCCTTTGGTTTCCAGCAAGGTCTTCCAACCGGCCGAGTTCACCATCTTGTCGATATCCGCCGTCACTGCCGCCTTTTGTTCCGCCGAAAGGCCCGGGGCCGCCGCGATCATACGCCAGTTTTGCACGTTCACGTCATAGCCCGATTCCATCAGGGTTGGCGCATCGGTGCCCGCCCATTTGTCGGCCGTGGACACCGCCAGCATCCGCATGGTGCCAGCTTCAACTTGCGGCAAAAACTCGCCCACGCCGGAAATGCCAACGGTGACCTGATTGCCAAGGATGGCCGCCAGTGCCTCGCCGCCGCCGGCAAAGGCCACGTAGTTGATCTTGGTCGGATCAATGCCCGCCGCTTTGGCCAACAGACCGACGGTGATATGGTCCACCCCGCCTGCCGAGCCGCCCGCCCAAGACACCGCACCCGGATCGGCTTTCATCATCTCGACCAACTCGCCGATGGTCTGGATCGGGCTGGAGGCTGATACCGCAATGCCGACAGCTTCGCCGGTCAGGCGGGCAATCGGTGTCACATCCGCCAAAGACACCGGCGAGGCGTTGGTCAGGATCGCGCCCACCATTACATAGCCGCCAACGATCAGCTGGCTGCCGTCCCCCGACGTGGTCGAGGCAAACTGCGCCAGACCCACGGTGCCACCAGCCCCCGGCACGTTTTGCACTTGCACCGACGCCGAAATCCCTTCGGCCTGCATCACTTCCTGCATCGAGCGCGCCGTGCTGTCCCAACCGCCCCCCGGAGCCGCCGGAGCCATGATCATGTAATCGCCCGCAAAGCCCGGCACGGCCAGGGTTGCGGCAAAGAGTGCGCCCAAAAGCGTGTATTTCATTGTGATTCTCCTCCCAAAGCACGGATTTTCGTGCCGATTTTCCGGGATGGCACCTCCTTGTGCCACGCCCTGAGGAAAACTTCACCACATAATCCTGTCAACCGGCTGACAGTGTTGGCCCCGTGCAAGGCCCGTGTCAGGCCCGTGCCAGGCCCGTGTTTGGCCCGTGTTTGGCCGGTGTTAATCCAGACCCAAAGCCGCGCGCCACAGCCGGAAAAACCGCTGGCGTTTGGCCTGATCCAGATAAACCAGCAGCCCCGGCGATACCGACACCGGGCGCAACTGATCGCCCAAGGCGGCCTGCATTGCAGCCCCGCTGTTGGCGCCCGATACCTCAAGACTGACGGCGGGCAGGCGCAGGTTTTCCGACAGCAAGGTCTGGCCATCCTTGCTCATCAGAAACGCCAGAAACGCGCGGCCCAGATCGGGTGCCGCAGCGGCACGCGGCACTAGGGCCACCCGCGACACCACAACCGTAAAATCGCGCAGCAACACCAGCCCCAGATCGGGTTTGACGCGGGCCTGATCGGCCGCATACGATCCCAACACGTTGTATCCCAGCACCAATTCACCCACCGCCACCCGGTCGATCACGGCCTGACTGGTGGGAAAGGTTTGCACCCCCGCCACAGCCATCGCGCGCAACAGCGCCCAGATATCGGGGAAATGTTCGGCGTCGCGGGCCAATATCAAATAGCCCACCGCCGATTGTTCGATATCATAAGTGCCGGTCTTGCCGCGCAAACCGGGCGGCACGCGGCCCAGCCATTCGATCAGCTCCAGCCGCGATTGCGGCGGACCATCAGGGAAACTTGGGCGGTGATAGACCAGAACGGCGGGTTCAAACGTCAGCGCAAAGGCGGTGTCTTGCCAGTTGGCCCAGACCGGCCAGTTGGCGGCGGCGGGCACGGCGACGGCTTGGGCAAAGCCGTCATTGGCCAGCTTGACCTGCATGTCCATCGCCGAGGAGAACACAAAATCCGCCGTGGCCTGCCCTGCAAGGGTTTCCGCCCTGACGCGGGCGGCAATCTCGCCTGCCAACAAATCCTCGTAGCGCACCGAAACCGAGCGCTGGCTGCGTTGAAACGTGGAAATCAGCGGCGCGGCCAGCCGGTTGTCCAGCGTGGAATAGATCACCAACGGCTGCGCCATGCTGCCATCTAGGGCGGCAAAGTTCACCACTTCGGCCTTGGCTGCGCGCGCCATCATCCCCGCCAGCAAGATCAGACACAGTGCTTTTCCCATCGCGCCAGCCTGCCCGATGCAAGGCCCGTTCACAACGCCCGTGTTTGCGCCTAGCCTAAGCGTCACCGAACAGGGGGATGCGATGCGATTGCTGGTGGTGGAAGACGATCTGCCCTTGGCCGAGGCGCTGACAACGCTGCTGACCTCGGCAGGCTATGCGGTGGATTGTGTGCATGACGGCGCTTCGGCCGCCGATCTGGCCGCCACCGAAGCGTTCGATCTGGTGATCCTTGATTTGAACTTGCCGCAGATGGACGGGCTGGCGGTGCTGCGCGCGATGCGGGCGCGCGCCAACCCGGCGGCGGTGATGATTTTAACCGCGCGCGGGGCGGCCGAAGACCGGGTGCGGGGCCTTGATCTGGGGGCCGACGATTACATCGCCAAACCCTTTGACGTCCGCGAGTTTGAGGCCCGGGTGCGGTCTTTGCTGCGCCGTCAGGCGGGTCTGCGCTCGGCCATGGTGACGCTGGGCAGCCTGACGCTTGATCTGACCACGCGGCAGTTTTCGGTGGCGGGTCAGCCGATGGATTTACCACCCCGCGAACGAGCGCTGTTGGAACTGCTGCTGACGCGGGCGGGCAAAGTGGTGACAAAAGAGGCCATCGTGCAATCGCTGACCTCGCTGGACGACATGCTGTCGGACAACGCGATCGAGCAATATGTCTCACGTTTGCGCCGCCGCATCGCGCCTTGCGGGTTGGGCCTGCGCATGGTGCGTGGCATCGGTTATTTGCTGGAAAAGGATGCAGAATTGCGATGACCCGCTATGCGCTGCGCCGCCGCCTGTTGCTGTGGGTGTTCGCAGCGACCGCCCTGATCGGGCTTGTGGCCTTGCTGGACACCCGGCGCGAAGCCCTGCGCACGGCGCAAAGCGTGTCTGACCGGGTGCTGGTCGGATCGGCGCTGGCGATTGCCGAACGGGTGACGGTGGACGAATCCGGTGCGCTGGAGGTTGATATTCCCTACTCATCATTGGAAATGCTGACCTCGACGGCGCAAGACAAGGTGTTTTACCGCGTTGATGGCCCGATTGGCACGTTTTTGACCGGCTACGCCGATCTGCCAAACGTGCCTGCCACCGCCGCCGCCGCCACAGACCCCAACCCCGACCCCGACCCCGTGGCGTTTTCGGATGGCCAGTATGGCGCGGTTGGCATTCGCAGCGCAACGCTGATCCGCGAAGTGTCAACCGGGGCGCGGTCTATCGCGTTTTCGGTGACGGTGGCGGAATCGACGCGGGCGCGGGCCGAACTGGCCAAGGCCATCATGTTCCGCTCGGCGGTGCGGTTGGGGGTGTTGATCTTTGGTGTGGCGGGCATTGTCTGGGTTGCGGTGACGCTGGCGCTGCGCCCGCTGGACCGGCTGGGTGCGGTGATTGCCGAACGCTCGCCCGCCGATCTGCGCCCGGTGACGGCGGATGTGCCGCAAGAGGTGTCGGCGCTGGTGCAGGCGATCAATTCGCTGATGGCGCGGCTGGACACCACGCTGGATGCGCTGCGCAACTTTACCGGCAATGCCAGCCACCAGTTGCGCACGCCTTTGGCGGTGGTGCGCGCGCAACTGGCCTTGATCGACCGCAGCACAACGCCGCAGGAACAAGACGCCGCCACCGCCAAGGCACAAACTGCGCTGGAACGCGCCGAGCGGGTGTTGGCGCAACTTCTGGTGCTGGCGCGGGTGGATGCGGCCAGCGGTCTGGCGGCGCTTCAGTCGGTGAATATCGCCGCCATCGCCAAAGAGGTCACCGCCGAAATGGTGCCGCAAGCCTTGGTCCGCGCGGTTGATATCGGCTATGAAGGCCCGGACGCGGCGCTGGCCACCGCAGAACCCGTGCTGATGGCCGAGTTGTTGAAAAACCTGTTGGGCAATGCCATCGCCTATGCGGGCAGGGGGGCTGTGGTTACGGTGCGGGTGACCCAACAGCCGGACGCCATTTTGCTGGAGGTCGAAGACAACGGCCCCGGCATATCCACCGCCCAGATGGCGCAAGCCACGGCGCGCAAACGCAGCCTGCCTTTGGGCGCACGCACCGCCCGGGCCGATCCGGACGCCGGTTACGGTCTTGGGTTGGCCATAACCGCCGAAATCGCGGCGCTGTTTGACGCCGAATTTCACCTTGGGCCGGGCAAGGACGGTCGCGGCTTGCGGGCAAGCGTCAGGCTTTTGGCTGCGTAACCTGTGGGCGGCAAACCCAGAGCTGTACCTAGTCGCCGTCTACAAACACCTCTGCCCGCTTTTTGCGCACCGCCGGCATCAGCACCACCACCAGCACCACCACCGTCAGCACCAGCAACGTGGCACTGATCGGCCGGGTCAGAAAAGTTGTCGGATCGCCGCGCCCCAAGATCATCGCCCGGCGCAGGTTTTCTTCCAGCAGTGGCCCTAGCACAAAGCCCAAAAGCAACGGGGCCGGCTCACAACGCAGTTTCAGCAAGACATAGCCCAAAAGGCCAAAGCCCGCGACGGCATACAGATCATAAACGTTTGAATTGACCGAATAAACCCCGATGGAACAAAACGCCATGATGATTGGAAACAGCACATGATACGGCACTTTCAGCAGTTTGACCCAAATCCCGATCAACGGCAGGTTCAAAACGATCAGCATCAGGTTGCCAATCCACATCGACGCGATGATGCCCCAAAACAGCGCGGGTTGATCCGTGGCCACATTCGGCCCCGGCACGATGCCTTGGATGATCATCGCCCCCACCATCAAGGCCATCACCGGATTTGCCGGAATGCCCAGCGTCAGTAGCGGGATAAAACTGGTCTGTGCGCCCGCGTTATTGGCCGATTCCGGCCCGGCAACGCCCGCGATGGCGCCTTTGCCGAATTGCTCGGGGGTTTTCGAGATGCGCTTTTCCACCGTGTAGGACGCAAAAGCCGCCAGCACCGCGCCGCCCCCCGGCAAGATGCCCAGCGCCGATCCCAAAAGGGTGCCGCGCATCATCGGGGCCACCATGGCGCGCAAATCTGCCTTTGACGGCCACAACGCGCCCAGCTTGGTGCCCAGAACGCTGCGGTCTTGCGCGCCTTCCAGATTGCGCAAGATCTCGGCAATCCCGAACACCCCAACCGCAAGTGCGACAAAACTAAGCCCATCCGCGTAAGCCGTGATGCCAAAGGTAAAGCGCGGAACCCCGGTATAGATATCGGTGCCGACCACACCCAGCAACAGCCCCAACACCACCATCGCCAACGCCTTGAGGATCGAGCCATGTGCAAGTGCTATGGCCGACACCAACCCCAGCAACATCAGGCTGAAATATTCAGCCGCCCCAAACTTCAGCGCGATCACCGTCAACGGCGGCGCAAACACCGCCACCAGCAACGTGGCCACGGTGCCCGCAAAGAACGACCCCAATGCTGCCACCGCCAGCGCCGTGCCCGCTTTGCCCTGACGTGCCATCTGATAGCCGTCGATTGCGGTCACGGCGGATGACGACTCACCCGGCATGTTGATCAAGATTGCGGTGGTCGATCCGCCATATTGCGCGCCGTAATAGATGCCCGCCAGCATGATCAGCGACGAGACCGGTTCCAACTGAAAGGTGATCGGCAACAGCATGGCGATGGTGGCGGTCGCACCA
>JANPLZ010000003.1:0-49459 GCA_031422555.1 Cypionkella sp.
AAAACCAACGCCAAGCTGGCGCTGGTTGATCTGGACACCCTGACGGAACTGGCGGTGATCACCCGGCCCAATACGGTTTTGCCCGGCCCGCCATACCCGCATTTTGACACAAATGGCCATTGGGATTTTATTCTGCAGGGCCTTGCCACATTTCACAAAAGCCACGGGATTGACGCGATTTCCATCACCACCCATGGGGCGGCGGCGGCGTTTCTGGGGCAGGATGGGCAGCTTTGCGCACCGGTGCTGGACTATGAACACAGCTATTCCGCCGCGATTGTGGCCGCCTATGATGCCATCCGCCCGGCCTTTGGCGAAACCGGCAGCCCGCGGCTGCCACAGGGACTGAACCTTGGCGCGCAGCTGCACTTTCAAATGGCGGCAGACCCCGGATTGCGCGCCCGCACTGCGCATATTGTTACCTATCCGCAGTATTGGGCGCATCGGTTAACCGGCGTGATCGCCAGTGATGTCACCTCCATCGGCTGTCACACCGATTTGTGGAACCCGCATCTTGGCGTGTTTTCATCCCTCGTGGATCGGCTGGGGCTGCGCGCGGTGCTGGCGCAGCCGCGGCACCCGAAAACCGTCTTGGGTCGGGTCCTGCCAGACATCGTGGCGCAGACCGGGCTTGCGCCGGACACCCCGGTCGCCTGCGGTATCCACGATTCCAACGCGTCCCTGTTGCCGCATCTGATATCCTATCCGCTACCAGTTTCTGTAGTTTCTACAGGCACTTGGGTGGTTGTGATGACAGCAGGCGGCACACCCGTTGCGCTTGATCCGGCCCGCGACAGCCTGATCAATGTCAATGCTTTTGGCCAACCCACGCCCTCGGCCCGGTTTATGGGCGGGCGGGAATATGAACGGATGCGCGGGCAAGGGGCGGGGCCAACCGCGCCCGACGTGCATAAGATACTGACCGCCAACACCTTTTTATTGCCAGCGGTAGAGCCGTCGTCCGGCCCGTTTCAAAACGCGGCATACCGCTGGACCCCGACCGAGCCGCCCCATGCAGACCCCAAACGCGAGGTCGCGCTGGCGTTTTATCTGGCCTTGATGACGGCGGAATGCCTGGCAATGACGGGCGCGAACGGCACGGTGATTGTTGAGGGCCCGTTTGCGCGCAATCCGCTTTATCTGAAAATGCTGGCCGCCGCGACAGGACTGCCGGTTGTTGCGGCGGCATCACAAACCGGCACCGCCATTGGCGCAGCTTTGCTGTTTGCGGACGAAAAAACCGCCCCCGCGCGGGACACCGGCGCGCCAGCGGTATCGCATGATCCGGAAATGGCGCGCTATGCCAAGGATTGGCGCGCGGCAGTTGCGCGCCAGATCAATTCGGCAGCCATGCCTTAATCGGCTGATCGCGGGCGATGTCGTAAAACCCATCCGCTTGCACCGGTTGCCACGCGCTGCTGGATTTATCCGGCCAGATCACCCGCACTTCGGCTGTCGTGGATTCGCCCAAACCAAAATGCACCGGGCCGCTTTGCCCACTTGCATGGCCACCACCGGCAAAAATCTCATGCCGTATCAGGCTTTGACCCACCCGCACTTCAACCCACGCGCCGATGGCATCGCGGTTTACGCCGGGCTGGGTAACCCGAAAGCCCAGCCAATGCGCGGGCCTGTCCATCCCGGTATTGCGCCACAGTTGCGCCGGGCTGCCGCGGTTCACCACCACAAGATCAAGCAACCCATCCAGATTGAAATCGGCCAGTGCCGCCCCCCGGCTGGTTTGCATTGACGCCACACCGGCCAGATCGCCGGCCTCTTCAAAGATGCCTTCAAGGTTCTGCAAAAGCAGGTTATTAGGGTCTTTCATCGCAAAATCCGGCATCGCCCAGACATTGCCCTTGGCCACAAACAGATCGGCCAACCCGTCATTGTTCACATCGTCAAACTGCGCATGCCACCCGGTTGACGGCTTCAATTCGCCCCCCGTATAGGGCCGGTGCGCCGTGACGCCCTTGGCAAAGGCGATGTCGGCAAAACCCGGTTTTACGGGCGCATCAGGCGTCACGGCGGCCAAAGATTGCAGTTTGTTGTCGGCCATGCTGGTCAGAAAATATTCAGGGTATCCGTCGGCGTTCAGATCAGAGGTGCCGATGCCCATGCCCCAGATACGCAACCGCGCCCAGCCTTCCTTATCGGTATAAAGCACCGGTTCGGCCCCCGGTGCGATGTTCCACAGCTGCTCAGCCCCACCCTTGTAATATTCGCGGTCATTCGACACCCGCAACGACGGCGTGCCCGAATTATTCCAATCGGTAAACAGCATCGACAGCGCGCAGTGGCTGGGTTTCAACGGCAAGGCGGCGGCAAAACCTGTGCCATCGGCGTTGGGGCGGTGCAGCCAGTTGTCGGTGCAACTGCCCCAAGGGAAACTTTCCTCGGCCCGGTTGATGTAATTGCCCACAGCCAGTGTTGGCCATGCAGCCCCGGCTTCAAACGTGGCGGCAAAGGCGGTTGACCACGCATCGCCACCGTCAAATCCCCAATCGGCATTGGCCGCCGCAAACTGGCAATTGCCCAACCCGCGCATCACCAGATTTTCGCCCACCCGCAGCAACACCAGATCGGTGATCCCGTCGCTGTCAATGTCCAAAGGATAGGCACCGGCAACCTTGTCGATCTCCAGGCCACTGGTTTGATTTGCAAATTTCAACGCGCCGCCTGTCGGGCTTTGATTGACATAGAACGTCGCAGGCGACGCCCCACCAGCCAGCAGCATGTCAGACCGCCCATCTGCGTTGCAATCAAAGGTCGCCACGCCGCCGCCCACAATAAACTCCCATTCGCCGGTGTAGGTTGATGCAACCCCCGACGACGCAGTTTCCTCGACAAACTTGGGCACGGCCACCGTCGGCTGCGCGAAGGTCGCAGCAGGGACCAAGCCGCAGAATACGGCCGCAAGCAAAGGACGAAAGGCGGATCGGATCATCATTTCACCACTGTTTTCAAAGCAACAACATAGGCGCCAACGCAGCGCCCCTGATCCAACCCCAGCGCAATCGCCGGACGGAAATGGATGCCGCCATAAAGCCGCGACAGCGCAGCCTCTTCGGCAGCCGCCCAAAAACTGGGATAGGGACGGGGGGCGATGCCATCATCGGCATGGGTGGCATCTTCGAAGGCAAAATCCGCTCCCCAGATCGAGGTCAGCACATCCGCCGCAGCGCCCGATTGGGTGCTGTGACCGCTGGGAAATTCCGGAAACGGCGGGGTGATCAGCAACGCATCCCATTTCGGGTCCATCACTTTGCGGATATAGCTGATTGGGCGCAGCGTATCGTATTGATATTTGGTTTTCCAATTGGCGATAAACGCATCCGCCACAGAGATGCCCAAACGCGCCATCACATCCACACTGGTTTGCGTATCAGCGCCGTCGCGTTGCAGAATTTGCAGCGCGATCGAAATCCAATGGCCGGGCGGTGTGGGCGACAGCATGGGATCATCCGACCAGAACCGCGCGATTTTCTTCTGCTCATCCGTCAGGTTGGCTTTGACCTCAAACACTTCGACGGCTTGTTTGTAGTAATCCGAGGTTGGATCTTCACTATAGGCCACGGGTTCGGGCAGCTCACAAGCAGCCCCCGCTGGCATCGCAAAGGTGCGATTGTTGCCCCAGTTTGGCAGCAACGGCTTTTGCTGTTGGCGGATCAGGCTGGTGGGTTTCCAATGGCCGTCACCCTCGACCAGCGGATATTCAAACGGAAAGCCCATGTTTTCGATTACTGCCCCCCCGTCGGCCTTTGACCAGGCGATGATGTGCAAAGCAATCTGTTGACCGTAGGCCTGACTGCGGGCCGCAATGCCCGGATCAACCCCAGCCGCAACGCTGGCCAGTTGCGATTTGGCCATCGCCACCATCGCGCGTTGGCCGGTGGGGCCAGTATTGGCAAAGAAATCTTGCGCGGCCGTCGCCAATGCGGCGTCTAGAACCACGGCCTCGTCATAGATTTGCCCCGCATCGCGGGCCGCAAGCGGTTCCAGCCCGTTCAACTGCCCGGCCAGCGTTTGCATATCATCGCGGCCTGACGCGACGGCCTCGTATCCCGAGACGCCGATATAGGCAAAGGCGCGACTGGCCACGGGAGGCGAATAGGTGGGGGTGTGGCGCACCAGTTCCAGCACCAGACGATACCAGTTTGTCAAAGACTGTTGCGCGCGTTGCTCGACAGGATCGGTTTGCGCAAATGCGCCGCCACCCAGACACAGCAAAAGCGTGGCCGCAATCGCGGCGCAAAGGTTTCGAAGGCTGGTCATTGTAGCTTTTTCCCTGACGGTTTTTTGCGGCGGTGTATTTCAGGCCACACCGCCGATACCCTTGATCTTACACGTAATAATTCCACAGATTTTCCAGCCTTTCCTGACGGCCAGACCGGGGCTGCGGATTGATTTTGCTCGATTCCACCGCCGCCGCGACCACTTCCAAAGGTTGCGTCAGCATCGCCTTGGCACCGTCACGATCCCACCCGGCATAGCGGGCGTTTCGGGCGGCTTCCATGATGCCGTCCTCAAAAAGATAGGCTGCCGCTTTCAGCGCCCGCGCGCAGGTATCCATACCGCCAACATGCGCCAAGATCAGATCTTCCGGATCAAGCGATTGCCGCCGCACTTTGGCATCAAAGTTGACGCCGCCGGTGGTAAAGCCCCCCGCCCGCAGGATTTCATAAAACGCCACAGCCTTTTCGGCGTGATTGTTCGGGAATTGATCGGTGTCCCAGCCAGATTGGTAATCATTGCGGTTCATGTCGATCGAGCCGAAGATCCCCAAAGACGCCGCAGTCGCGATCTCATGTTCAAACGAATGCCCGGCCAGAATGGCATGACCCTGTTCGATGTTGACCTGCACTTCTTTTTCCAGCCCGAAATCCTTCAAGAACCCGTAAACCGTCGCCACATCATAGTCATACTGATGCTTGCTGGGTTCTTGCGGTTTCGGCTCTATCAGGATTGCTCCTTTGAAACCGATCTTGTGTTTGTATTCGACAACCGATTGCAGGAACCGTCCGGCATGGGCGCGTTCACGCTTAAGATCTGTGTTTAACAGCGTCTCGTAACCTTCACGCCCGCCCCACAAAACATAGTTTTGCCCTCCCAGCTTCATCGTGGCATCCATGCAGGATTTCACCGTGGCGGCAGCATAGGCGTAAACTTCGGGATCGGGGTTGGTGGCAGCGCCCGACATCCAGCGCCGATGGCTGAACAAATTCGCGGTGCCCCACAGCAGTTGGGTTTTGTGGTTGGTTTGTTTGACACCCAGATAGTCGACGATTTCTTCCAGATTGCGCCGGCTTTCGGCAAAGGTGGCCCCTTCAGGCCGCGCATCGGCGTCGTGGAAACAATAAAACGGTGCGCCAAGAATATCGAACATCTCAAACGCCACATCTGCCTTTAGACGCGCCATATCCATGGTTTCGCCAAACCACGGGCGTTGAAACGTCTGCCCGCCGAACGGATCGCCGCCCGGCCAGGCGAAGGAATGCCAATAGGCTACGGCAAAGCGCAGATGGTCTTCCATCCGCTTGCCCAAAATCACCTCATCGGCATCGTAATGGCGAAAAGCGAATTCATTGGCGGTGTCGGTGCCTTCAAATTTTATGGGCGCGATGGACTTGAAAAAATCGGTCATGTTCTGTCCTTACAGGTTCAGGTTTTGAATGGCCGTTTGCGCCGCACGAAAGCGCGCATGTCCGGCGTCGAAGGCAGCTGAAAGGGCGGTTACAGGATTAATTTCACGCGCAATCGGCGGCAGGGTGGCAATTTCGGCACCCGCCCCAGTGGCCGCCATCATACCCAGCCGGGCCGCACCAAACGCGCCGCCAAAATCACCCGCTGCAGGCACCAAGACCGGAATATTCAACGCCGTTGCTATGGCTTGCAGCCAATAGTCGGATTTTGATCCGCCGCCGACGGCGATAAGACGCTTGATTTGGGTGCCCGTTGCCGCCAGCGCATCGCGGCTATCGCGGATGGCAAAAGTCACACCTTCCAGCACGGCGCGGGTGCCCGCGGCGCGGTCGGTGGCATGTTCCACCCCCAGCAACGCAGCGCGAATATGGGCGTCGTTCAACGGAGTGCGCTCTCCGCCCAGATAGGGCAGGAACACCCCCTTGCCGGGCGCTTGCAAAGCCCCCAAACTGCCCGTCAACGCGGCCGCCGGTTGACCCACCAGCCCCGCATACCAGTTCAGCGCATCGGAGGCGGCCAATATCACCCCCATCTGATGCCAGGTATCGGGCAGGGCATGACAAAACGTATGCACTGCGGTGGCCGGATCGGGTTGATAGCCATCGTTGGCGGCAAACAGCACGCCAGATGTGCCCAAGGACACAAAGGCCTCGCCTGCGCGGACCACTCCTACCCCAACGCCTGCGGCTGCGTTATCACCGCCGCCACCTGCAACGACAACCGATTTGGAAAATCCCCACCGCCCCGCCAAGGCAGCGCGCAAAGTTCCAGACACCGCTGACCCTTCGATCAGCCGGGGCATCTGGGCGCGGGTCAATCCGGTGGCGGCCAGCAGATCATCAGACCAGTCGCGCGCGCCGGTATCCAGCCACGACGTGCCCGCTGCATCCGACATCTCGGCCACATAGTCCCCGGTCAGCCACAGGCGCAGATAATCCTTGGGCAGCAAAACCTTTGCCACCCGGTCCCAGATCTTGGGTTCATGGCTGCGCGCCCACATCAGTTTTGGCGCGGTAAAGCCGGGAAAAACGATATTGCCGCTGATCCGGCGAAACATCGGATCGTCGTCCAATTCGGCAGCCTCTTCGGCGCTGCGGGTGTCATTCCACAAAATGCAGGGACGCAGCACCTGATCCGACGCATCCAGCAGCGTCGCCCCATGCATATGCCCGGACAAGCCAATGCCGCGCACATCCGACAGATCATGCGCCTGCGCCAGCGCGTCCAGAACCGATTCCGCCGCGGCAATCCAGTCGGCGGGCAGTTGTTCTGACCAGCCATCCTGCGGGCGTTGCACGGTCAGGGGGGCAGCAGCCTCGGCCAACACGGCCTGATCCTCGTCGATCAAAATGCCTTTAAGGCCCGATGTTCCAAGATCAAGCCCAATGAACATCACGCTGCCTTGGCAGGTTGCTTGCCCATGATGATCATGCCCAGAATATCTTCGTCGGTCACCGCGTTCACATCCACCGTGCCAACCAACTGGCCGTTTTTCATCACCGACGCGCGGTCGCACAGCTTCATCACGTTGTGAATGTCATGCTCGATCAGGAAAATGCCCAAGCCTTGGGCCTTCAGTTCCTGAATAAGTTCCGACACCATCTGGGTTTCTTGCGGCCCAAGGGCGGCGGTGGGTTCGTCCATGATCAGTATTTTAGCATTGAAATACACCGCGCGGGCGATGGCAACCGACTGGCGTTGACCGCCGGAAAGTGCAGAAACCGGGACGTTGAATTTGCGGAAGTTGGGGTTCAGCCGCTTCAGGATTTTGCGGGTCTCGGCCTCCATCTTGCTATCGTTGACAAACCCGAGGGGCGAGATCAATTCGCGCCCCAAAAACAGGTTTGACGCCGCATCAAGATTATCGGCCAAGGCCAGCGTCTGATAGATTGTCTCGATGTTTTGCGCACGCGCATCGCGGGGGTTGTTGATCTCTACCTCTTGGCCATTGATCAAAATCTGGCCGCTGTCGGCTTTGTAGGCGCCGGACAAACACTTGATCAGCGTCGATTTTCCCGCGCCGTTGTGGCCCAAAAGACCAACAACTTCGCCGGGATAAAGATCAACCGTGACGTGATCGACGGCCTTGATGCCGCCGAAAGATATAGAGATGTCGCGCATCTCTACCAATGGGGTTCCTCTGGTGGTCATGGCGTGCCCCTTATTTCACTTTTTTGCGGTAAAGATTGTCAAGATACACTGCCAGCACCAAAACCATGCCAACAACGATCCGCTGCACCGCGCTGTCAAAGCCGATCAGCACCATGCCCGACTGCAGGCTTTGCATCACCAGCGCGCCAAGAATGGCACCGTAAATGGTGCCCAAACCGCCCGCCAGCGACGTGCCGCCGATCACTGCGGCTGCGATCACATACAGCTCGTCCAAAGTGCCAAGCGCGTTGGTGGCCGAATTCAACCGTGCCGAGGCGATCACGCCCGCAAGGCCCGACAACATGCCCATCAGCGCAAAGATTTTCAGCGTCATCCAGCGGGTGTTGATGCCCGCCAGCGCCGCCGCTTCGGGGTTGCCGCCGATGGCAAACACATAGCGGCCAAACCGGGTGCGGGTCATCAGGATGGTCATCAAGATACCCACGGCCAGCAAGATCAGCACCGGAATGGCAAAGCCGTGGCTGATGAACGTGCCTTCGGGCAGGGTTTGCCCGGTGGCCTTGGCATAGTCGGCGATGATGCCTTTGGGCCACGGATAGGCGTTGACCAACAAAACCGCCCCGATGATGGCACCGCAGCCGACCACCGCCAGAAACCCTTCGGCCCACATTGGCCGCAGCGGGAAATCATGGGTGCGGCGTTGTGCGCGGCCCGATTGCAACAGCCACAACACCCCCGCGCAGGCGATCAGCCCGACAATCCAGCTGCCGATCGACCCGACAGCACCGTAAGGCCCGCCGCCCAGCAACGCGAAGGTCGGGTCCACCGGCGAGATGGTCTTGCCGCCTGCCGAAATAAACGCCATGCCACGCCAGACCATCAAGCCACCAAGGGTGACGATGAATGACGGGATGCCGCGATAGGCTATCAACCAGCCATGAAACGACCCGATCAGCGCGCCCAACACCAGACCGACAATAGCGGTGATGATCCAGATCGACCAATGCCCAAGACCCAGATAACCGGGCAGCATTTCAACCTGCAAAATCCCCATCGCCATGCCGGTCACCCCGATGATCGACCCGACGGACAGATCAATATTGCGGGTGACAATCACCAACACCATGCCCGTGGCCATGATCCCGATGGACGAGGTCTGCACCGACAGGTTCCACAGGTTGCGCGGCGTCAAGAACGCACCAGCGCCGTTGAAAATCGCTCCATACAGGTGAAATCCACCCCAGATCAGCAGCAACGCGCCGATCATGCCCAACAGGCGGGTGTCAATTTCAGTGGCGCGCAGGAACCGCGCAACGGGGCCGATCTGGGCGTCCGTGCTGGGATGCACCGGGGATTGCGAAGGGGTTGCTGCGGTCATGTCCACGTCCAGCTTTGCTTTGAGGAATGACGGCGGATCTCTGACTTGGTTTGCCAAGTCGTTCCGCCAAATGGGGTCAGCCGAACCATAAAGGCTTGGCACTGTAGCGATAGAAAACCCTCCGGCGCGCGGCAAAGCCTGCGCCGGAGGAGATCAGTCAGACCATTACTGGCAAGCAGCAACGCCTTCCATGGCACCTTCGCAAGCCGCTTCTTTCGAAATATGGCCGGCGTCGATGGCAAGGTTCAGCGTGTCTTTGGTGATCGGTGTTGGATCCAAAAGAATGGCGTTCATTTCAACGCCGTTCGCGCCACCCGAGAATTTGACCGCGCCTGCGACGCCGTCAAGGGCTGCACCACCGGCCAAAGCCGATGCGATTTCACCGGCAGCTTTACCCAGCTGACGCGAGTCTTTCCATACCGAAACGGTCTGGGTGCCGCGTGCAACACGGTTGATCGCTGCAAGGTCACCATCCTGGCCACCGACCGGAATGTTCAGGCCCTGTGCGGCCAAAGCGGCAATTACGCCACCTGCCATACCGTCGTTTTCTGCCAGAACGGCATCAACAGCGTTGTTGTTGGCGGTCAGGATCTGCTCCATGTTCTTTTGGGCATTTTCTGGCTTCCAACCGTCCGAGAACGACTCGCCGACGATCTTGATGGTGCCAGCGGCGACTTCGTCACCGATAACCGACATCATGCCTTCCAACAGGAACAGCGCGTTTGGATCACCGGGATCGCCCTTGATGATCGCGTAGTTGCCATCGGGCTTTGCGGCCACAACGGATTCTGCGATGATCCGGCCAACGCCGATGTTGTCGAAGGTCAGATAGAAGGTGCGGGCATCTTCGATCAGACGGTCATAACCCACAACCGGAATACCTTCGGCAGCGGCAGCTTCAATCGCTGGCCCGATGGCATCTTTGTCCCAGGCGTTGATGATCAGGGCATTAGCCCCCTGCGAGATCAGCGCTTCGATATCGGTCAACTGCTTGGCCGAAGACGATTCAGCGTCGGACGAGATGTATTCATCGCCAGCAGCTTCAATTGCCGCTTTCATGGCAGCTTCGTCGATTTTCCAACGCTCTTCCTGAAACGAAGCCCAGGATACGCCGATTTTCTTGCCTTCAGCCAAAGCGGCTGACGAGAACCCAGCAGCGGCAACGACCGCCAGCAGAATTGCGTTACGCATTTTTATCTCCCTATCGATGCGGCCAGCGAATGGCCGAGCCGACAGATTCGTCGGCACGGTGTGAAAATGCCGCCAATAATTTCAGTTGTCAAAATAAAAATGCTGGTGAAAGCTGCGGTTGTGTTAAATTTCGGCAGTAACATGCTGCGTTGCGGCATTTACTGGGCGGTAGACGAAAAGATACAGTGTTTTTAATTCGTAGGCCAAAAGAATGATGCTGCAGTTGCCAAAAAACTTGCCACGGGATGCCGCGTTGGGCTGTGGCCCCCTGATTCCCCCGCTGTCGGAAACCACCCGGCCCTTGCGCCAGCAGGTGTTTGAACGGGTGCGCGCGGCGGGTTTGATCCCGCGCGTGCAGGTGGCCAAGGATTTGGGCGTGTCGCCTGCGACCGTGACGACGATCACATCAGAACTGATCGAGGCCGGATTGATTGAAGAGGTCGCCGCCGCGCGCGACAGTGATCAGGGGCGCGGGCGGCCTGCGGTGGCTTTGGGCGTGCGCGCGGATGCCTACCGCGTGGCGGGCATGAAACTGTCAGACCGCGAACATACGGCGGTGATCGTCGATTTTGCCGGCAATCTGATTGCCGATGATGTGATCCCGCGCCGCCCCGGCCCGATGGCACTGGCCGAACTGCTGACCGCGATGGAAACCCTGCTGGCGCGGGTCTGTGCCAAAGCGGGGATGACAGTGCAGGACTTGACGGCCTTGGGTCTGGGGGTGCCGGGATTTGTCGATTGCGCGGGGGGCATGGTGTTGTGGTCATCGGTGCTGAACGAACGTGCCGTGCCGCTGGCGGCCACGGCCACGGCACGCCTTGGATTGCCGGTGCATGTCGACAATGATGCCAATCTGGTGACGCTGGCCGAGTTGTGGTTTGGCGTCGGGCGGTCGCTGTCGGATTTCGCGGTTGTCACCATTGAACACGGCGTCGGTATGGGCTTTGTGTTGAACCACAAGATCTATCGCGGCGCACGCGGCATCGGGATGGAGTTGGGCCACACCAAAGTGCAACTGGACGGTGCCTTGTGCCGCTGTGGCCAACGCGGTTGTCTTGAGGCCTATGTCGCCGATTATGCCTTGGCGCGTGAGGCGTCTACCGCGCTGAATTGGGAACATAAGGAAGGGCAAAGCATCGCGGTGTTGTTGGAAAGCCTTTATGGGCACGCCAAGGCCGGCAACGAGGCAGCAAAGTCTATCTTTCGCCGCGCCGGGCGGTATCTGGCGGCAGGGTTGTCGAATGTGATCAACCTGTTTGACCCGGCTCTGATCATTCTGTCGGGTGAGCGGATGCGTTATGACTATCTTTATGCCACCGAAACCTTGGCAGAGATGAAGAATATGGCGATTGTCACCGGGCGACCCTTGCCACCGATTGAAATTCACGCCTGGGGCGATCTTTTATGGGCACATGGCGCGGCCGCGCTGGCGCTGTCTGCGGTGTGCGACGGGTTGCTGATGCCCACCACCCGCGATATCGCGGCGCAGTAAGATATGGGTGGCCACCTCCGCGGCAGCCACACTGATCGTCTGTTCAATTTCATGTCCCTTGGCCAACCGGCCACCGGGGCACGACCAAACTGTTGGCCCCACGCCACAGCGGCTTTTGTTGTTCCCGGATTTTCCAGTGTTTTGGCCCCTAAGGGGGGCCTGATTGATGATCGAAACTGCAGCCTGTTTCAAAAATTCATCCAAAGCTGCGGGCCGGATCAAAGGATAAAGAAATCCATGATCGTCAGCGCAAGATTGGTCCTTAGCGTCGCAAACTGTATCGCGGCACCCGACCCCGTGCCATCAGCATCAAAGAACAAACGGCCGGTATCCGTCTCGTAAATCACGCGATCTGATCCGTCACCCGCCAGCCCGGTAAGATTGGCGGCGTAAGACGTCGCAGACATGTTGCCATTCGAGATGCCTTGGAAAAAAGTGTTGTCCAGATGGATCCGGTCGAACCCGGTTTGGAAATCAGAGATCTTGTCGATGTTGGTCGCGCCCAAAGTGCTGTTGAACACAAAGATGTCGTTGCCAGAACCACCAACAAGCGAGTCGTTGCCTGCGCCGCCGTAAAGCCAGTCATTTCCAGACCCGCCTTTCACGGTATCATCGCCCAAGCCGGCAATCAGAGTGTTTCCGGATGAATTGCCAATAAGACGGTCATTTCCGCTGCCAGAGGTGACGTTTTCGATCCCAACCAAAGTATCAATGCCGTTGCCGGTATCTTGGCCCGCAGTCAGCGACAGGTTGACCGATACCGCCGTGGTTCCCGTGTAATCGGCGGTGTCGATGCCGATGCCACCATCCAAGCGGTCATTCTGCGCGCCCCCTGTCAGAGAGTCATTACCCGCCCCGCCAAAAAGCGAATCGTTGCCGATACCGCCAGACAACGTGTCCTGGCCCAAGCCTGCGGTCAGCAGGTTGGCACTGGCGTTTCCAACAAGAATATCATTGCCATCACCGGACATCACGTTTTCAATATTGATGAAACTGTCAAAGCCATCGCCGGTGAACTGTGCCGAGGTCAGCGACAGGTTTACGCTTATGGCTGCGGTGCCGCTGAAATCTGCGGTGTCGGTTCCTGCGCCGCCATCAAAGGCATCATTTCCCGACCCACCGGACAACCAGTAATTGCCGTCGTCGCCATTGACCCGGTCGTCGCCGGTTCCGCCGCTGATCGTGTCATTGCTGGCGCCACCGCTGAGACTGTCAGCACCTGAGGTTCCGACAATCATGTCTGCACTGGCGGTCCCTTTTGCATCGCCAACAAAAACGCCACTTACAAACTGATTGTTTACCAGTGTTGGAAATATCCCATAGGCTGCATATCCGGCAGAGATATCAATTGGTTGCCCGTCATCATCCGACAAAATATTGTTCTGAATGATGAAATTGCGCACCACGGCGGCGCTTTGGCCGTCTGGGATATACAAAAGATTGATATCGGATTTCAGGGTGCCATTGCCGGTATTACTGATCGTATTGTTTTCAATGATCAACTGGTCGCTGGGACCTTTCATATTGTCTGCAAAATACGCGATACCACTTTCGCGGGTGGTCGAGATATAGTTGTCGCGGATGATGCCTGAACTGCGCACCGAAATGCCGTTTCCATCTGTGGTGTTCAAGATCCGGTTGCCTTGGATCAAGAAATCGCTGCTTTGGATATACATACCGTGCAGCAAGCCACTGGTGCCACTGTTCAAACCCGTCGTGTCGATGGTGTTGTTCAATATCTGCAGGCCCGGATGATCGACACCATCGGCCAGACGTTGAGCTGCGTTAATACCGTCACCGCCAATATTTGTCAGCGTATTTCCGGACAAAATCACGTTCGAGGTCGATCCAAGTGTGCTTAGCTTTATGCCATCACCGCTGACGTTTGTTATCGTCACATTCTCGATCTTCACATTGGAGACATCGCGCAACATGATGCCGTCTCCGGCCACATCCTGAATTATGATGTTGCGGATCAGCGTGTTGTCCCATTCATGGCCACTTAACATAAGCGTGCTTGTCAATGTCAGGTTTTCAATTATGCGCGTGTAGATTGCCATATTTTGTTCCATTCGATTTCGACAGTCCGGGGCCAACACTATATCCGTCAAAAAGGCTTTAACGTGGCGCGCATGTGGCACGGCCAAATTCAAAGAGAACCCGTCAAGCCCGGCTATGATTGTTGGGTGCAGCTTGAAACACAGCGCGGATGCAGGCGAAACTTTCGTTTCCTGCGCGCAACTTGTTATGGAAACATGGTCTTGTTGATCAGTCCGGACCGCCGCTATCAAACAGCAGGTTTTGACGCATCATTCGGTTGCGGCTGCCTTATTTTGGTAAATTTTCAAGCACGCTTACCGGATCAGATCACAGCAATTTTTAGGCAAAGTGAGTCTGCCAGGTGATAAAAAGCAGGCAGGCACACTGTTTCAGGGTTGGTTTAGGATCGTTTATTTTCTTTGTTCCTTGCCAGTCCGCAAGCATTGCTTTTCATCGTCACACAAACCAGCGAACACGGCCACGCAACGTTTAGTGGCACACTGCTTACATGCCCCCCAATGGTAGTGCCTTGGGGTCAAAGTCAATCAGTGAGACACGCGAAAGCACACCCGTGGGCGGTTCTGCGCCAAGCAGTCAAACACGTCATTTGATGCAGAAGGGTTGACCGATGCATCCGAAGGGCAGAGGCTGCGTTAATATTTGCCTAAACTTTCAGTTGATTGCGCTTTAATTCTTGGCCGTCTGGGCTGGGTAAAATGCCGGGATTTCGGCTTGCTGCCAAGCGATCAGACATTGTTTGCGCGGAGCTTTCATGGCTACGAGTGTCGAATTTATTGATAACTTCGAAGCGTTCCGCAAAATTGCGCCTGCATGGGCTGGATTGCACCGCGCGGCTGGCGGCGGGCCATTTTGCAGCGTGGAATGGGCGTTGGCTTGGGCGGCGGCCTATGCGCCAACCGGGCCTGCGCCGCACATCGCTGTTGTCTGGCGCGATGATCAGTTGGTGGCAGGTGCGTTGTTTGGCATCGTTCACGGTTCACTTTCTTCCGTTGCCCCTGCGATGAAGGTGCGAAAGCTGGTCATGCTGTGCAACGAACGCGCAGGTTATCACGAAGTGCTGGTTCTGCCCGGCCATGGCGACGCTGTGGTTATGATCCTTGATGCGCTGGTCGAGCAGGGCAATTGGCAAATCATAGATTTGACACCGATAAAACCGGGGCCTGGGCTGGAGGCAATTGCGCAGCGGGCGCGCGCACTGGGGCTGATGGTCATGCAGCGTGCCGAAATTCAGACTGCCATTTGCGATTTGTCCGGGGGGTGGGATGGCTATCTTATGCGTCGCAGTGCCAATGGCCGCAAAGCCATCCGCAGCACCGCGCGCGAAGTAGAGGCACAGCCGCACAAGTTAACGCAAACTGGCACGCCGGGCCCGCTTGCGGATGCGGTGCTTGAAAAGGTTATGGACCTGTCGCAACTGTGCTGGAAGGCGCAGATGGGAACGGATATCGGGACCGATCCAAAGGCGCGGTTGTTTTTTCGGACCTTGTGGCAGGGGCTGTCGGCGCGCGGCGCGATGCGGCTGAACTTGCTGGAAATTGACGGGCAAATTGCGGCCTCGGCCACTACCTTGGTTGAAAACGAGGTGGAATATGGCCTTGTCCTTGATTTCAACGAGTCCTTCGCGGCCCTTTCGCCGGGGCGGTATATCATTTCCTGCGCATTGTTGCAGGCTGCAAGCCGCGGCATTACCCAGATGGACCTTTTGCGCCAAACCAGCTTTTCCAGCCGCTTTGCGGATCGCAGTGACGAATTCATGCGGCTGCGGCTGTGCCGTCGGTTTGGTGTGGTTGGGATTTGGATGGCGGTCGAAAATCGTCTGCGGCCTTTGGGTCGCGAATTGCGCCGCCGCCACAAACTGAGCACGCGCAAGCGAAGCGCCTTCAAGTGAACCTTTCCTTTCAAGCCACCTTTGAACAAAGGATACCCTTGCCATGATACGATCCATCATTTTTATCGTTTGGGGTCTTATGATGGCCGCATTTGCAACGCCAAGCCCCGCGTTGGCCGAACCTTTGGTACTGGGGGTTGGCGATATCGTATCGGTTTCGGTTTTGAACCGGCCCGATATCAGCGGCCTGTTTCAGGTTGCCGATGACGGCGCGATTTCGATACATGTTCTGGGCCGGGTTCAGGCGCGGGGCAAAACTGTTGCCGATCTTGAAGCCGATATTGAGGCCAGCCTTTCGCAACAAACCGACCTGCCCATTTCGGTGACCGCCGAAGCATCGGCTTGGCGGCCGGTGTATGTTTTGGGGGATGTTGAAAGGCCGGGCCAGATCACATATCTGCCCGGGATGACGGTGCAAAAACTTGTGGCAATCGCCGGCGGGCTATACCCCCGTCTTGGGGCCACAACCAGCAACATTGATGTCCGGCTTGCCGATGAAGGCGCAAATCTTGGTCAACTGCGGCAAGAGTTGTCTAACATCTTGCTGAACCGCGCGCGGCTTACCGCAGAACTGGCAGGGCAGCTGGAGTTGGTTTTGCCGACAGAGGTTGACACGCCACCAGACCAAGGCGCGGCCTTGATCGCCGAGCAAACCGCTATCCTAATCCGCCAGGCCAACAGCATTGATGCAAGCGTCACGTCGGCAGAAAAACGGGCGGTCCTGGCTGATGCCGAAGCTGAAACTTTGGCCAGCCAGCAAAAACTGCTGTCTGATCAGATCGTCGAGGATGAAAAGGCCGCCGACGCGCTGCAAAAACTGTTCGAACAGGGCTTGAGCAATTCAGAACGTGTCCGTCAAATCACCCGCAGCCTGAACGATGACAAGATACAGCTTATGCTGGCTGCAACTTATGAAGCCCGCGCGCGGCAAGACAAGATATTGGCCGAAGCCAGCATTGATCAGCTGATTTCGGCGCGCCAGAATGAAATTGTAGTCGAACTGGCGCAGCTGGCGGCGTCAGAGCGCCAAACCCGCGTCAGGATTGCGTCAACCGAAGCCTTTTTGGTGCAATTTGGCTATGGCGTGCCGCAGACCAATGGCGACACGGTTCTGGCGGAACCGTTTTACCGCATCATCCGGGCGATGCCGGGGTCAGCAGATCAGATCATCGACGGGCAGCCCACGGCCCAACTTTTTCCCGGCGACGTGTTGGAAGTAAAGCGGGGCGGTTGGGCCGCGCCGTGACACGCGCCTATCCCTTTTTGACCGCCTTCGCCAGCAAAGTCAGATTGCGCCGATTTTCCTGTTCTGTGCTGACCGGGAACATGAAGTATTTCGCTTTGTAATAGGCTTTTGCCGGCAAAAAGATGCCCTCTTGCGCAAACAGATCGATCAGGTCGTCAAGCGGGCAAGGCAGCTCGATCAGGATAAAACAGGTTTGGCTATCTATAAACTGTAGCCCCATTCCCTTTGCGTGGTCTTGAATCATCTTGCGTTGCACGCCGTTTGCATCAAGCACAAAGGCGCTGTGCGCGTGATCTTGCAACGCGGCAATCGCCGCGATTTCTGACAAATGCGCGATGTTGAAAATCCGCTCGCCCCGGTTCAACAGGGCAATGTGTTCGGCCCGACCATACGCATAGCCCACCCGCATTGACGCCAAAGCATAGAACTTTGAAAACGTGCGCAGCCCAAAGATTGGCCGATCAGACAGGTCTATCACATCGCGTGCGGTAATCGCGTCGGGATCATTGCAATATTCGAAATAAGCCTCGTCCAGCAGAATTGGGATCTCTTTTGGAACAAGGGTCAGAAACTCTAGAAAAGCCGTGCGGCGTAGGATGACGCCTTCGGGGTTTGATGGGCTGATCAAATAGATCAATCGGGTTGCGGGGCTGATTGCGGCGGCCACCGCCGTCAAATCATGCTGCAACCTGCCGTTTTCCAGCATCATCGGGACTTTGACCGATACCAGCGCGCGTTTGTCGCATAGCATCTGGAACCCAAACCAACCGGGCTTGCCGCCAATCACCTCATCGCCGCCTTGGGTGAATATCTCCAGCAACCGGTCCAGCACTTCCCAACTGCCGTTCCCGATTGCAAAACAGTCCGGGGAAAGCGCCATGTGATCTGACAGGGCAGCACGCAGGGGGGCATGGGTTTCATCAGGATAAACCGCAAGAGGCCGGGCGTTCAGGTCAGCCAAAATAGCTGCCGCCACTGCGGGCGAGGCGCCAAACTGATTTTCGGCACGATCATAGATGCGAAAAGCGGGATCGGTGCGCGAAACACTTCGGCCGTTATGGGTGTAATGTGGGTAGGTAAACGCGCGCGAATGCGCCAAGGGGTTGGCCGTGCGAAGTTCTGCCTCTGGATCCGCCAGCAAATGCCAACTTGCAAAACTGCGGCCCTGCACCAGCTCTTTGGGCGCACGCGCCAACGTTAAAAACGCGGGAACCACGGTTTCAGGATCGGGCAGCAGACTGGCTTTGGTTGCGCCAAAGGCGGCGGTCGTCATGGCTGTGCGCACGGATCCCAGACGTATTGACGCCACCGAGATGCCAGACCGATCAGCTTCGACAGCCAGTTGCCGGGTCAGGCCTTCCAGCGCGTATTTTGACACGGCATAGGCGGTCATCCCCGCAGTCGGGCGGTTCACAGCGCCAGACGATACATTGATAATCCGGCCAGATATACCGCGACTGCGCATCAGCTTTATCGCCGATTGGGCAGCCAGATGCGCGCCCACCAGATTGACCGCGATCACATCCGACAATTCAGGTGCTGAGATATCCCAGGCAGCGCGGTCTAACGTGCCGGGGACGCCCGCATTATTGATCAGCAAATCCACGCCACCCCAGCAGGCGTCAATCTGTGCAAAGGCGCGGTCCATCGCGATAGGATCCGTGACGTTGGCCTGCAAACCAATCGCCAACGGCCCAAGCGTTTTGGCAACCGCTGCGGCTTCGGCGCCGTTGCGGGCAAGGATCGCCACACGCGCGCCTGCGTCTGTAAAACCTTTGGCAAGGGCCTGCCCAATGCCGCGCGTGCCACCGGTAATAACCACACGCATGCCGTTGACATCGACCGACGCGGGTGCGGGGGGCACCGATGCGGGTTTGGATTTCGCCTTCGAGCGCGCAAGAGCTTTGCCAGACAATTCCAGCCCCACGGCAAAAAGCCGAACAGCGCGACGGCGAAGTTTTCTAATCATGGCTGGCCCCAATTCAAATTTTTAAGTAAACTAAACAATATCAAGAGGTAAAACTTACGTTGCTGTGTGTTTGGCAATCTCAGGGTTTGCTGGCTGCGAAAGCACCTGTTCGATTAAACCTGCGAAAACGCGAACGGATGCCTCGACGCCATACTGGCTGGCGCGCAGTTGTGCCGCCGATTGCGCAGCCAGATCAATTGGCCGGGACAGCATCGCCATCAATGCCGCGGCAAAGCCGGGCTGATCGTCGATCGCCACAACCTTTGCATGGGCAAGGCCCGTCAAAAGCACACGCGGCCCAGCACAATCGGTCGCAACAATCGGTGCCCCCGCGGCCATCGCCTCGACCACCACATTGCCAAACCCTTCGCGCCGCGACGGCACTGCCACCGCAGAAGCACGGGCAAATTCCGCCATAAGTTTGTTTGTCAGGCCCGGCAAGGTAATCGTCTCACCCAACCCTTGGGCATCAATAAGGGATTGAAGCCAAGCGCGCTTTGGCCCCTCGCCATAGATTTTCAGGCGCGCGTCCTTATGGCTTTGGGCGACGATACCAAAAGCGCCGATCAACAGATCAAAGCCCTTGTCCGCAATCAGCCGCCCCGCAGCCACCACCAACCCGGCCTGACGCGGAATGCGACCATCGCTAAAGTCTTTCCAGCCGGCTTCCAGAACAGGATTGGGGGCCACTGCATGGGTCATCGCGCCAAGTCCAAGCGTATGTTTCCAGTCTTGGGCAATGCTTTCCAACGGGGTGACCAACAAATCGGCACGCGGGTAAAGCGCATGCACCACCGCCCGGCGCAATTTCTGGGCTTTTGCCCCCGCCAGATAAGCAACCGCTGAGCTGTGTTCAGAAATCATCAGGCGCGGTCGGGACTGGCGGCGCAAAAGGGCAAGCGCCATGATGCAGGAAAGATTGATCGCGTTCGTGCCCGAGTAAACCACATCAACCTTTTGCTGATTAAATTTGCGCGCCAAAAAGGGCGCAAGTAAGATGGCCCGCCGCCCTTGCGCATCCATCACCGGCACATCCGGCGCCAGCTGTTCCAGCAGCACGCCTTCCCGGCGGCGCAAAAAAAGGATCGGGCGATAGCGGCGGCGATCCAGCCCATTTGCAAGCCGCACCACAACATGTTCAATGCCCCCCATTTTAAGGTGTGGCAATACAAACGCTATGGTGACCCGCGATGCGTTGCACGGTTCAGATGATATGCCGGAAGGAAGCATTAGACCTACCCCGCGCAACTGTGCTATTGTTTATTATAAATTTCGAAAAATTTTGAATGATATAACCGTATAGTCAGGATTTTTCAGGTTATGCCAAGCAATAAAATAATCCGGCTGTGTATCATCTTATTTTTCGCGGCGATGCCGCATGCGGTGCAAGCCGATGCGCCGCGCTGCCCACCCGCGCAGCGCTTGTCTGACTTTGACGCCGGGGGCGGGCCGGCAAAAGGATTTTCCGGCGACGTCAAACAACGTGGGTCGATCGACATGACTGTCGATCCTGAAAAGGCTGCGAATGGGGTTGTCACATTTCGGGCATCGAAAAAATCCGGCAAGCAGGTGGGCAAGGCACATCTGGTTTATCGCTTTGATCCGGTCGGGATTGGCAGCACGGTCACCATGGCCGCGCGGGTTTATTTTCCCTCGGCAAGCGCTGTGAACAGTGTGACTTTGATGGATCTTGAATGCGCAAACTGTGGTCTGGATACCAATCCGGGTGTGCGTTTGTATTTGCGCGACGGGCTGTTGCGGGTTGACCGCAGTAAAATCGGTATTCAGCCTGCATTTCTACCGATTGCCAATGTTCAGGTCACCAAGTCCGTTTGGCACCAGATAACCTGGGTGGTCAGACTAGGAGACTCGGACACTGGCAGCGCTGCCGGCCTTGCGCAGGTCTATCTGGACGATGTGTTGGTGTTGGACGCTACCGGCATTACGGTATTGACGCAGGCGGCGGTTGATCGTGTTGGCGGTGGTGGGTTTCAAGTGCGGTCCTTGGTGGATCGGTTTCAGATTGGGCTGACGGCAAATTCAAACAAGTCTGAAACCACCATGCTGGTGGATGATGTGTCGTTTTGCGTTCAATAATCGGATCGCTCAGACGCAGGTTGCGCAAGCATTTGCGATGCGGGCAACCGCATCTTCGTTTACCAGCCGATGAAGGGGCAACCGGATCACGTGGCGCTTTAAGGCTTGTTCGAATGGAAAATCGTGCAAGTCAAACGCCGGGTGAAACCTGCGCCAAAATCTGACGGGTTCAATCCCTGCCTGAAACATCGCTTCAACCAGCTTTTCAGGCTGTTTCACCCATAACGGAAAATAAGCAGGGCATGCTTCGGCAGGCAGATGCGCTATCAGGGGGTGCAAATGCGGCAGATCAGGCACAGCCGCTTGCAGGGCGCGATAAGTGCTGCGACGCGACAGGGCCAGACCGCGATGGTCGGTCAGCCTTAAAATGGCTTTGCTGATCCTGCTGGCAGCTTGCGGATCATCAGGGGCCGTAAAACCGGCGTGGTTGTCCCAGGCATCGCGTGCCTGCTGATCCTGATCGGCCAACCCATCGTGAATCGCTTTGCGATTGTGGTTCATCAGCAGGGCTTTTAATGCCGGTAAAGATGCGCGCAAAGGCGGCGGCGCCAGCTTTGGCAAGGCACCCTTTGGCGGGTTTTTCAACCACAACGCACCACCGTCCGGCGTGGCGATGGACTTGACCAGACTGAACACCGCCATATCCGCCTGTTGTCCCAAGGGGGCACCTTGCAAGTCATTGGAATACAAGCTCAAAGCAAGATCTTCGATCAAGGGCACACCATGACGCATTGCGACAGGCCGCAGGGCTTGCAGGGGCTGTGCGCGGCCAAAATAGTCGATCACGTAAACAGCCGCCGCCTTGTGCTGACCAAGCAAGCGATCAATTCGATCCGGGTCCACCATCAGATCCCTATCAAGTCCGTAAAGCACGGGAATGGCCCCTGCCGCAAGAATGGCGTCAATCTCTGACCCGCAATGCCAGGCTGGCACCAGAATTCGGGCCTTGGGCGCCAAGCCCAAAGCGCGCAGGCCCAGCCAAATTGCCGTCCGGCCATTGCGGGTTAACAGGGTTTCGGCGCGATCAAACGGAAAGGGTGCCAAGACCGGCCAACCAAAAGGACCAAGAGGGGGCTGTTTGGCGATAATCACCGCGGTCCCCGGTTTCTCAAGATGCGTTCTGACAACTTGACAAAGCGTCGGCGGACGATGCCCACCTCTGGAAGGTGGAGCGCCGCAGCCAGCAGCAGATACACTAAAAGCCCCGCGGCCGCGGCCAGTGCAATGTCAACAGCCATCCAGATCCGGTGCTCGGATCCGTCGATCATCCCCTTTCGCAGGGCCCACATCGTCGCCGCAGACCCAAAGGTTGCAAGGGCAAGGGCGATGAAGGGCTTGCTTTCCGACAGCTTGATCGGTGCCCCTATCCATAGGGTCAACGACGCGTAAGTGACAAACACCAGCACAATCATCCCTGCAAACGCGGCAATCGGCACGGCAATCACGCCCAGCGTTTCAATATACGCAAGATCAATCGCAACCCGCACGGCCACGGCCAACACCGCCGAAACCAACACAATGCGAATATGGGGCAGCCGTGCATCCGCAAAAATTGCGGCCGACAAGGTGCCCAAAAGTGCGTTAAGCGGCAAAATAGGACCAAGGATTGCGACGATTTGTTGTGTCCGGCGCGACGCTTCGGTGTCGAAAGACCCGTGTTCAAGCATAATTTGGACAATTTCGCGCGAAAACAGGATCAACCCGACCGAAAGCGGCAACACCATGAACAGGGTTGTGCGCAGCGACTGCCGCATAAGGCTGCGAAACCGTTCTGTCTCACCTGCCGCAAGCGCCGTCGCAAATTCGGTATAATAAACCATGACCACGCTTGAAGTCACCAGCCCCGGCGCAAGGTTTACCAGCCTTTGGCCAAACTCGAGGATCGCCACGCCACCCGGGCCTGTAAGCGACGCAAAACCCATATCAATCCAAGAGGCCCCAAGGACGTGAAACTGCGCAATCAGCATGGCAACGACACGTTTTCGGGTGAAAACGCTTCGGCTGGGTGCGCTTAGGACCGGCGACGACAGATTGACGATTGAAAAGGCGCGATGAATGGCGATGGCAAAAATCGTGCCCATCGCCAAAGTGCCCATCACCGCGGCCCAAGACAGCACCTCAAGGCCAAAGCCCAGCGGAACCAGAAACAACGCCATCACAATCAGCAAACGCGGCACAAGTCGCGCCGCAACGGGCAATGAGAAAACATGGATCGCATTCAGCGCCGCGCCAGTCAGACCTGTGACGGCCGTGATGGGCAGGGTCAAAAGCATGATGCGCAGATAGTAGACGCCTGCGGTCGTCTGATCGGCGTTGAAACCCGGAGCAAAAATGGCCATCAGATTTTGTGCATAGATGAATGCAAGGCAGGTCATCACAGCGCTGACACCAAAGACAATGACGCGTTGGCGGTTCAAAACGCGCTTCATGGCGGGCAAACCTTGCTGGCGCAACAGTTCCACCATGGGAGGAACCTGCAACATTTGAAACGCCCGCTCGACTGCGACACTGATGTTCAAGATGATTCGGCGCGCCAAAAAGAAAGCATCCGTTGCTGCCGACGCCCCAAAAAGATTGGCAACACCGACGGCAACCACCACGCCAAGGGCTGTTCCAATTGCCTTAAGAATGGTGACGAATAGTATCGAAACCGATGTTTTTTTTGACGAATTTTGCATAAATGATCACTCAGGAACCTGGGACTATAAGAAAGAGGTTGGGCAGAATTCAAAGAAAACTGATCAAAAAACAGGATGACAGCAATGTGTTTTGGCGTATCATGGACATGCTGGTTTAGATAACAAATCTTTTTACGCCTGGGCAATTTTGAAAAAATCACTGATTCTAAAACAAATCACTTATTTTATTTGAACAAACATTGAACATAAACTGAACAAAATATATACAGATCAACAAAAAATTGATTTGTTGACTCTTTATCACATCATCCTAAGGTAGAAGCAGCATTTAGGCCGACATGCATTGCGGTTGCCGTTGTACGAAATTAGTCGTCGAGGAGTGCTATATTAACAATGGTTGGATTTAGCGACTTTCGTCGCCCTATTGCTTTGTGATTTTTAACTGATTGGAGCGTGTTATGCCAAACCTTGTTTACAAAAATCCAATTGAACATTTGACCGAACCTTTTACAGGATTGCCTTTCAAATCACGGTTGCATCTGGTCCCTGATGTTTCGCAGCATGTCAAACCGCGGGGGCTTTTGTCCGGCGCTGAATTGAAGTCTGGTTACCTTCCCCGGAATGAAAAGCTTGACCGGATTCTAAATCAATCGGCAGCAGCATTGTTTTTGCTTTTGACCGCGCCGATATTTTTGGTTGTCGCTTCTTTGCAAAAACTGTCCTCGCCCGGCCCAATATTTTACAAAGGCCCACGATTTGGAAAAGACAAAAAAGTGTTTGAAATCTATAAATTTCGAACCTTGCTGGGCAGTGCGAAGAGGCTGACAAGTGCCCAGACCTTGCCACGTCGAAACCTGTCGGAGACCAAACTTGGCCCCTATTTGCGGGCTTCACGCTTGGATGAATTGCCGCAGCTTTTGAATATTTTGCGCGGCGAAATGGTATTTTTCGGGCCACGCCCAATTCGCCCCGAGATGGAGCGGGTTTATGCGTCTGAGGTGCCGCGCTATGAGGAACGCTTTGCGGTCAAACCGGGTCTTGTGGGTTTGTCGCAGGCCATCATGACCCATGAGACCCCAAAAGCGGCGCGCGCCAGATTCAACGGAATGTGCTGCCGGACCCATGTCAATTATGCGTGGATGGCAGGGTTCGTCTTTTACGTGGGCCTGTGCGTGTTGGTAAAATCCGCGCGGGTGGTGGTGCAAGCCATTCGGGATACCGCGTCGCCAACCGGAGGGCACAAATGGTTGCGGTCAGGGTTCAGCAAGCCGCCAAAAAGCCGCGTCGAAATGACGGTCAATGGTCAATCCTATATCGGCGCTCTGTGCGGAGTGTCAGACGAGGTGTTGCAGTTCGTTTCAACCGTGCCGTTTCCGCAAGGCAAAAATGATTTGTTTTTGATCCGCGAACGTCGCCGCGGCCGTATCGCGCGGGTTCAGGTTGATGCGTTCCTGATGACGGTGACACCCGTTGGATTGGGTCAGTCTGGCTACGCACAATACGCGACTTACGTCAGCCAATCGCCTTTGGGCGTCTACATGATCGAGCGGTATTTCCTAAGATCGGCAGTCGTTCCCTCTTAACTTTCAATGGACGATTTGGCGCAAGCGGTTCATTGGCAACAAGAGTGGGCAATAATATGCTGTTTACACATTATTCAGAATTGTTCAAATATTACAAACGGTTAATAGTGTTGCTTTTTATCGGCATTGTGGGTGGAGCGGCGCTGATAAGTGTGTTGTTTTGGGTCGTGACACCGCTTTACACCAGCACTGCCAAAGTGAATTTGCTGCCCACCGACACGGAACTGGCGTTTAGCCGAACTTTTGTGCAATCGTCGTCGGTCAACCCGGCGAACCTTCTTAGCCAAACCCACATCGAAAACCTGCTAAGTCGCGAAATTTCTCAGGCGACGATCGACCGGCTGATGGCATTGAACGGCACAAAGTCTATGCCCCAAGCCACAGATGGCGGGTTGAAAGCAATGTTGCGGGTCAGCTTTCGCTGGCTGAAGAACGTGATCCGGCAAACTTACAACATCCTGAATTCTGGCAAGCATGTGCCCATTGACGCCTATACGGATACGATTTTGACGCTGCAAGACAACATCACCGCCGAGATGATCGAAGGCACCTATATCCTTGAAATATCCGTGGTTTGGGATGATCCGGACGTGGCCGCTGCAGCTGCAAACACATTGGCGCAGGTTTATGTCGAACGGTTGCAGGCCCAAGCGTCAGACGCGGCGCGCGCGCTGGAAACCGATATGCGCAACGCAATGAAGCGCAACGATACAAACACGGCGGATCTGGAAGTTCAAATTCAACAGTTGCGGTTGACCCAAGCTGCAACAATCACGACTTTGCGGATCATTGACCGCGCATTGCCCAGCATTTATCCCAGTTTTCCCAAAGTGGTGATTTACACACTGTTCGCTTTGGTTGGCTGGCTTGTCGTGACGGCTTTTGTGATTGTCACGGCCGACACATTTTCCAATAGCGTAAAAACCAGCCCCGATCTTAGCCGCATGCTGGGATCCCGGTCTTTGGGGGTGCTGCGGAGCACCGATCTGCGGGGTGATCGCACGTCCCACGCGCGGCTGTTGGAAATCGCACGTCTTTTGCGGATCCAAGGCATTACCCAACTTTCGGGGGCCGCAACCCTAAGTCTTGGGTCGGACGAAGACAGTGTAACAATTGCCAGTTTACTTCAAAAGGCGGTTTCGTTGACAACACACAAGGCGATGTCTGCCGATTTGGCTGTGGCACCGGTTGCTTTGGGGGGGGCAGCCCAAAGTCTGGATACCGCCGGATTGACGTTGCCCGCTTGGATCGTGGTGGTTGCCCGCGCAGGCATGGTTACCGAAGAGCAAATCAACAGGGTGGTTAACGATTGGCTGGAGATGGGCGTCAAGCCCGTGTTCGGCGTTTTGCTGCGGGAATAAGTGATGCGGGATTTGTCCACACCCCCTGACACCGTGCGCGTGACCCTTGGGGTGCGCAACCGTCTTGGCGAACGGCGGACGGCTTGGGTTCAATTCCTGTGTGGGTTGGCGGCAGTGGTGGCGCTTGCCGGGCTTGCATGGGGGGTGGGTCTGTCCCTGTCGATGGCGGTCTTTTTGCTTGTCGGGCTGGCCGGGATTTGGATCGTGCTGGCTGACCGGTTCATGCGTGATCTTGGGGGGGTGCCCGTGTTGACCTGGCACAGTGTTACGGAAGACACCGCTTGGCTGCCTTGGGCGGATCAGATTGCCGTTTCACCTGCAACACTGGACCGACAACTTGAAGTTCTGGCCAGAATGAAGATGCAGATCATTGATACTGTTGATTTTTTAAGGTTGCGACTGGCGGGTGCGCCGATGCCTTCTGATGTCGTTGTCTTGCATTTTGACGATGGGTATCTTGACAACTGGGTGGCCGCTGCCGCGATTTTACAACGGCATCGCATGTGCGCCACGGTGTTTGTGTCGCTTGACTTTATTGCAGCTGATGGGCCCCTGCGGCCCAGCACGGCGGAACCGGCAGCGACGTTGCAATGGCAAGGCTACATGAACTGGTCAGAATTGGCAGCGTTGGAAAACGGGGCCTTTGGCGGAGTGTTTCGGGTTGAACCGCACGGGGTAGATCACGCCCGGATTGTCACCGGGCCAAAAGTGGTCGGGCGGCTGACCAAGGCAAACTGGCGGCGACTGGCTTGGGTGCAATGGGCCAATACTCCGGGCGACAAGCATAGATGGTTCGCCCATACAACGCCTTGGGCGGTGCCGTTGGGCAGCGCTGTGCACGAAAGCGATGGTGCCCTTGCGGCCCCCGGCTGGACGAAATCGGGCGGGCGCGAAAGCCAGCTCGATTACGCGGCCCGCGTGCAGCGTGACTTGGCGGCGTGCCGGGCAGCCTTTGCCGAACGGCTTGGCAAACAACCGCGCGTATTTTGCTGGCCGCAAAATCTGACCAGCCCCCTTGCGCGCGATATCGCGGCGCGGGAGGGCTTTTGGGGCACGACCGGCGGGCGCGGCGCAAACCGGTCTGATGAAGACGCATCCGTGATCAGCCGCGTGCATGTCGGTGCGCGCTGTGCAGGATTTGACTGGCCATGGGCAGATGATCTGGCCCTGCGCGCGTCGATCCGTTGTTTCCAAGGCAACCAATACTGGTATGTGCCGCTTGCGGCTTTAGGGGCGTTAAAGGCGATCACCCGGCGTTTGGCACCAATGGTAGGTGCGCGATGATCCTCTATTGGCCCGGCAAGGTTTTCGCATTGATCACAGGGCTGATCCTTGCGTTTTCGGTTGTCGTGGCCACCAGCATATCGACGATGATCGGGGCAATCTTACTGCCAGCCTTGGTGATCGGAATATATCTGATCTTCCTGCCTTTTGCGGGTTTGATCTTGCTGACAGTTTTTGCCCAACTGGACGCGATCGGCAATCTGGCATCGGGCTTTTTGCCAATATCGCTGTATAAAATCCTGACCATCACGACGCTTTGCGGCTTTGGTCTGATGTCGTTCCGTCAGACCCGCGATTTGCGGTTGGGGCCACCCACGCAAGAAATGCGGTATGCCGTGCTGTTTGGGCTGATTATGGGAATGTCGTTCCTGTTTTGCAAATATCCCTCGCCGGGTTTGACCCATATCATCGGCTTTGTGTCAGTTATGCTGTTGTTCTTCTTGATCATTGTTATGGTCGATACGCCGCAAAAACTTGAGATTCTGATGTGGGTCTTGCTGCTGTCGGGATTCTTTTCCTCAATCATCGTTCTGCTTGAAACGTTTTTGGGGATACGGCTGTTGTCCTCATCCCAAGCTGCCGCGACGGCATCTTTTGAAGGGCAGGCCAGATCGGCAGGGGCGTCTGACTATAACCCGACCACCGCCGCGCATATGCTTTTGGCAACCACGATTATCGCTGGTGTGATGCTGGTGCAGCACCCCCGGATGCGATGGCTTAGTTTTCTGGCGCTGGTGGTCGGTATCGTTGCATTGGTTCTGACCTTTGCCCGAAGTGCTGTGGTTGCTTTTGCAGTCATTGCAGTGATTTTTGCATGGCAAAATCGCCAACATAAATTGTTCGCCTTCAGCCTTTGCCTGATCTTGCTGGTGATGGCCGCGGCCGTGCCCTTTGTTCCTGATTTGTTTTGGACGCGGATGTGGACGCTGGTGGATATCGGCCTCGATCGCACGCTGCTGCGCCGCATATCCTACAACCTCATCGGGCTGGAGCTGTTGGCACAACATCCGATCCTTGGCATCGGACCGGGCAATTTTCCGTTTTATTACGCCAGTGACGAATTTCGCTGGTTCCCCGGGCGAGAGCCACTGCCGCGTCAGTTGCACAACACGTACCTCGAAGTTGCCGCCGAAACCGGCCTTTTGGGGCTGTCTGCCTTTCTGGCGGTGATGATCTCGTCGCTGCGCCGCGCGGTGCAGGCCGCGGCCGCCAATGTTGGGTCGGTCTCGGCAATGGCGCGGGCGTTGTCCTATGCGTTTGGCGCGTTCCTTGTGGCTTCCGTTTTCATGCCCAACGAAGACACAAAATTCATGTGGATATTGCCCGGCCTGTGCGTTGCAAGCTGGCGTTTGGCCGTGTTCGACCGCCGGCCAGATCGCGCTGCCTTTGCGGCCCCAGCACCGCTTGCCTTCCGCCATAGAAAAAGGGCCGAGATATGAAACTTGCAATCCTGGTGACCGAATATCCTAAAACCACCGAAACCTTTATTCTGCGCGATATCATGACGTTCTTGAACGCCGGTGCCGAGGTAAGGCTTTATCATCTGGCGCCTTTTCGACACGGCGAGATTTTGCACGATTTTGCCACGCCAACCAAAGCCCTTGCGCGCCACCATGCGCCGCTGGGGCGCCGCGCGATGGGCGGGGTGATAAGGCATCTTGGATCTGGCGCGCTGCGGGCTGCTGCCATTATCCGCGCACAGGCGGCGGAACCTGTGTTGATGGCCAAATCCCTGTCGCTGGTGCCGCCGGCCAGTGCGATTGCCGATGATCTGGTGGCGTGGGGGGCGGATCACGTGCATGCGGAATTCGCGGGCCATCCGGCCACTGCGGCATGGATTATCCATAAAATCACCGGGTTGCCTTATTCTGTAAGCTGCCGCGCGCATGATATTTTTCGCACGCAACGTTTGCTTTCGGAAAAACTGGGCGATGCGGCCTTTGTGCGCACCGTGTCGAATTATGCCCGCGATTTTCTGCGCGATCGCGTGCCAAATTTGGATATGTCACGGGTAGAGGTTATCCATTCCAGTGTCGATCTGACCTCTATTCCGGCGTTGCCCCCGCCGAAAACTGATCCCTTTCACATCCTTTATGTTGGCTCTTTGCAACTGCGCAAAGGCGTGGATGTGCTGCTGAAGGCGTTGGCCCAACTGGATATCGGGCCGTGGACCTGCACTTTGGCCGGTGACGGACCCGAACGTGCCAAGCTGCAGGCGATGACCGGGGCCTTGGGATTGACCGACCGGGTCACGTTTCTTGGCAGCCAGCGGTTTGATGTGATTTCGACACTTTACGCCAGCGCCAGCGTCGTTGTGGCACCGTCGATCATTGGGCCAAAGGGGCGCACCGAGGGCATTCCAAATGTGATGATCGAGGCGCTGGCTTTTCAACGCCCGGCAATTTCCACCAATATTTCTGGCATACCAGAGCTTATCCGTAACGGTGTCACCGGGCGACTGGTGGCGCCCGGATCGGTGCAGGAATTGGTGGCGGCTTTGCGCGACATTCATGCGGACCCCAGCGGGGCCTATGCGATGGCGGTGGCGGGGCGCGCGCATGTGCAGGCCGAGTTTTCTTTGCAGATCAATGCGATGCGGCAATACCAGCTGTTCGGGCTGCACGCTGCGCCCAAACTTCAAAGGGCCGGTTGATGGACTGGCTGATCTTCCTGTTTTGGCTGCAGTTTGCTTTGATTGGCTATGCTTTGGCTGGCTACGGATTGATCTGGATGGCGCTTGCGGCGGTGTTTGGGCGCAAAACGGATGTTCGCCAAAGCGAGACCGGATTGCGCACCACTATGCTGATTGCCGCGCGCAATGAGGCCGCGGCGATTAGAGCCAAACTTGAAACCGTGCTTGCCCAAGACTGTGGCCCCCACCAGATTGATGTTCTTGTGGTGTCGGATGGATCGCAAGACGCCACACTGAAACAAGCCCGGTCTTTGAACGATCCAAGGATCACAGCGTTTCAAACCGAAACCCATGGCGGCAAAGCGGCGGCCCTGAATGCGGGACTGGCGCGCATCGGCCAAGCCGATGTTGTTATATTTTCCGACGCCAACAGTTTGCTGCAACCGGGCGCGTTGCGGGCGTTGCTGGCACCGTTCGGCGACACAACGGTTGGCGGCGTTTGTGGCAAACCGGAACCCATCCTTAAAAAAGGCGGTTGGCTTGCACGGGTTGAGCGGCTGTTTTGGGCGTATGACAGCGCGCTGAAATCGTCCGAAACGGTGTTGGGCGGTGCAGTGTCCGCGCAAGGCACGCTTTATGCGATGCGCGCAGATCTGATCCCGGAACAGGTTCCCGCCACGATGGCGGATGATTTCTACATCTCGGTTCACGCCCCTTTGCGCGGTTACAGATTGGTGTTCGCGCCCGGCGCGGTGGCGCGGGAAGAGGTCACGCACCGGATTGGAGACGAGTTTATGCGCCGGGTGCGATCAACGGAACGCGGCTGGCGTGCCTTGATGCAAGTGCGCGGGTTGATGAACCCGCGGGTTCATGGGCTTTATGCGGTGCAATTGGCCAGCCACAAGGCGTTGCGGCGGTTGGTGGCGTTCTTGTTGCCGTTGTTTTTTCTGACCTCTGTCGCCGCTGCGGGACAGGGGCCGATTTATGCGGTCCTGCTGATGGCGCAAACCGCATTCTACGGCTTTGCAGTGGGTGCCATTTGCCTGCCCCAGATACGCGCTTTGCCGGGGGCCGGGTTGGCTGCCTTCTTTGTGATGGGGCATGCGGCCATGGGTTTGGGTATTCTTCGGGCGGCTTTTGGGGTGACAAGTGCACGTTGGTCACCCGTTCGCGAGGCCACGGAATGATCAGCAACCAAAATTTTTCGCCGAATGATCACAAGGCTTTAACACCTGACAGCTATCAGACCAAAGTGCTTGCAAACTGGGCGGACGTCGAGGCGATTGCGACGCAGTGGGATGAATTGCACCGCAGCACCGGCGCGGCCATCTTTTGCTCTATCGCGTGGATGCGCGCGCAAATGCAGTCATTTGGTGCCTCGGGGCAGCTTTGCTTTATCACAATCTGGCAAGGCGATGCGTTGGCCGGGGCCGCCACTTTGGTCAAACAACGTATAGCGATCAGCAAACGACTGGCCCGTTTCCGCCCCGAAACGCTGACGGGATTTGTTTGCCAATACACTGGCCATCTTGAATTTCTTGCGCGTGACGCCGCTGCGGAAACAGCCCTTGCCCAAGCGGTGGCCATCACTGCGCGCAGCATGGTTGTCGACATCAAATTGCTACGCGAGGGCCCCATGCGAGACAAAATCGTGGCTGCGTTGCAGGCACTTGGCATGGCCCCAACCCTTAAGATACAGTTTCAAAGTGCTGTGACCGACGCATCAAAGCCATGGGAAGAGCTACTACCCTCGCTTAGTGCCTCATTTCGCAAGGATAATCGTAAATCCGAACGCAGGTTTGCTGCGGCGGGGATTAAGGTTTCGGTGTTTCGGACCGGACCCGATGCCCTGATCGAACGTGTGTTTGCCGTGGCAAAGCGGTCTTGGAAGTATAAGACCAATACCAGCCTCGCCTCCAGCACGGCCGCAACTGAGTTTGTCCGTCAGATCTGGCGGGTGCTGGCACCAAAACACGATCTGGTGCTGACAATTTTTTCGCTGAAGGACGTCGATTTTGGCATCTGTATGATGCTGCGATGCAATGGTCGCTGGATTGGCATCTGGTCCGATTTTGATGAGGCCTATGCTGAATTCACCCCGGGCCGGAGTGGTATTTGCCGGTCTTTCGATGAGGTGATGAACAAAGGCGACATCGAAATCGACGTCATGCGGCGCACCCATTTCACAGGCGCTTTCAACGGGCAGATCTATGAGATTTCCCGGCTGCGCGCCTTTCCTCGAAACAGTTTGGCGCGATGGATTGTCTGGGCAGAAGGCAAGGCCACCAGCACGGTGCGGCGGTTGCGCTTGGGGGAGGGCGGGAAAAAAATCCGCCGCAAGGATGTTGTCTAGATCGGGGGCGTCCAGCGCCATAATGCCGGTTGCACCTGACCCGTCCCCGTTGACAGTTTTGTTATCGACCGATCTGGCTGACAAAGATCTGGCCGATGCACTTGAGTTTGTAAACCGGGCAGATTGTGGCAGCTATCTGCAACGCCCGGATTGGCCAGCACTTTGCCCGCCCCCCGCGCGGCATCGCTATGTGGTTTTGCGCGCGTTTGCGCACAACCGGCTGGTCGGTATTGCCTTGGCGCGTTTAACCTGGCTTGGGCCAGGGCGGTTTCTGGCCACGTTGCGCCGGGGTCCGGTGACCGAAAGCATTCAGGATTTGGCCGCGGTGACAGGCGCGATGGCAGAGAAACTGCGGTTGATCGGGGTTTGCACCATGGTGGTAAATCCGCGCTTCAGCGACGAGACGGCGTTGCAGGCCGTTACTGTTTTGCAAAGGCTTGGGGCCGTTGTGTTGCCCGGATCAGAACAGGCGTTGCACCGTGCCACTTTGATGGTGGATTTGCCGCAAGGACCAGACAGCACGGCCCGTCTGGAGGCGTCGCTGAAACAACGTTGCCGTCGCCAAACTCGCCGGGCCGAGGCAATGGGTCTGACGGTGCGCCCGGTTGAAACCTTGCAAGAAGCGATGCTTTACGAACCCATCATGGCCGATTTTTACGAAAGGCGCGGCTTGTCGCGCGAAAATCTGCCGTCGGTTGCGACCCAATTTCAGATGACGCGGGAAAAAGGGGCGTTTTTGTTGGGGTGGTTCGAAGGCCGGCCAGTTTGCGGCCATACTGTGATTGCAGATGGGAACCGCGCCTTCTGGCTGACGATGGCCAGCCTGAACGTGAATGGCGATTTGCCCAAGAATTATCTGTTGATCTACAAAGCCTTGCAGATCCTGATTGCCCAAGGCTTTCAGCAATATGACATGGCGGGTGCGCACAGCCACCGCAATGTCGCTGTTCCGGAACGGGACGCAGGCCCCGACAACGCCGCACACTTGCGTGAGCAGTTCAAGCTGGCGTTCGATCCCCGGCATGTTGAACTGATGCCCGCGATGATGCTGGCACTGCGACCGGTTGCACATGGGGTGCTTTATGGGTTGCGCCGCAAACTGCGCCATGTGGCGGGGCGGGGAAAATGATGCCACGGGTGCCGATCTTTGTGTTGGGGATGCAACGCTCGGGGACGACGTTCGCGGCCAACCTGTTAGCTGCGCATCCCGAAATAGCCGCCGTGACCGCACCGCAGCATCAAGGCGTGCATGAATCTGTTTTCTTTTCGCATTTTGCACGCCTGCATGGGGATTGGCAAAATCCTGCAGCCAAAGCCCGCGCGTTGGCCGGGTTTTTCCAAAGTGACTATTTTTTGTTGACCGGCCTGAAGGCAACAGATTTTGCAGGACCACCTGCCCAAGATGCGGCCTCGTTCTTTCGAAATGTCATGGACCAGTATGCGGCCCGGTCAGGGGCGCGGGCCTGGGTTGAAAAGTCGCCACATCATACGTTGCTTGCCGACCACATTGCAGCGGCCTTTCCAGATGCGCGTTTTGTCTGCCTGATACGCGATCCGGTTGATTTGCTGGCATCGCGGCTTTGGTCCTATGGCCGCGCGCCACCGTCATACCCACGCCGTGCCGCGACCGTCTTGCAGGCTTGCGCGTCTTGTGTATTCCACAGCCGCTTTTTGATGGATTTCGGCAAAAGGCTTGGGACAGATCGGGTGTTTTGCATTGATTACGCCACCCTGAAGGCCAACCCCGAAGCAGCTTTGGCAGAAGTGCTTTCCAGCTGCGGGCTGCAACCTTTGGCAGGTTTACGCCCCGCGTTTCGGCCAAACTCCAGCTTTGCCTCGCAAGCAGACCGCGCGCGCACTGACCGGGGTCGACCGTGTTATCGGCAGGATCGCCACACTGGCGGCCCGCAGCACTCCGTTTTGGGCGTTGCGCCAGATGCAAAACCGCAAAGCTACCCGTCGACCGATCCACTTTCCCCATTGGGTTTGGACCTTGGCCCAAAACCCCAACGATCAAGACCGCGCCTGATGACCAAAGATGTAAAGCCTTTGCGAACCCAAGTTATTTCCTCGTTAGAGGCCCTTTATGCGCTGCGTGAACCGTTGATTGCTTTGGTCGCGGCGACGGGGGCTTTGGTGTTTCACCATCCGGCTTTTTTGTTTCCATGGGCGCGCGCGGCGGTTTTGAATGGAATGAGGCCCAATTGCATCGGCTTGTGGCGTGGCGCAGACTTGGTCGGTTTTGCGCCCCTTTTTGTCAAGCGTGACAAGCGCGCGTTGTTCGCGCGCAGGCTTTCGCCGCCACTTTACGGATCGTCTCCACCCTTTGACATCTTGTTGACCTGCAATGAGGCCGACGGCATTGCCGCTTTGGGGCAGGCCGTTTTGCGACAGTCATGGTTGGACCAGAACTTTCCTTCGACTTTGACCGAATCGCGGTTTGCAACGGTCTGGCCCGACTGGTTCGCCTTGCAAGGTTTTGGCGTCGAGCGAAAGATTGGGCAGGGGTTTATGGCCGTGCAAATCACCGGCAAGCCTGAAGAGGTTTTTGCTTTTGCCCACGGTCGCCAACGAAAAGAAATTGGCAGACTGGCCCGGCGCACCGCTGCAGAGGCGCGGCATGAAGTCTATCACAGCGGAGCACCGCTTCAGCCCGCACTGGACAACATGGCACGTGTCATCCGCAGCAGTTGGAAAAACTCGACCGAAATGAAAGGCAAAGGTCTTGATGCCTTGACTGATCTGGCAATTTCACTGGATGACGCGGGGCTGCTGGTGTTGGATTTTGTGTTTTATCAAGACCAACCCATCGCTTACATGATGGAAATCCTTGATCCGTCCGGTACACGCCACGCCTATCACAACGCGTTTGACGCCGCGCAAAAATGGTTGTCGCCGGGCGTTGTGATTTTACATGCAGCGGTCAAGCAAGCCTCATCGGATGGATTGAAACAATACGACTATTGGGGAAACCGCCCCTATATCGGGCGACTGTCCAATGCCATGCGGCCCAATGTTTCCGTCCGGATCGTGAACAACAGCCCGATGCATCTGGGTCAGCACGCAGCCCTTAAACTGCTGGCGCGCAGCAAAAGTAAATCGAAAGTAGACCCCTCTGATCATGATTGACGTGACGATAATCCGGTGATTGGTTCTGCCACCTTTACTTTTTCAGGTGCCGCAGACCCGTCACGTTCGGCATGATTTCCCAATCCAGACTGCCAGCAACCAAGACAGCGGGCGCTTACCTGCGGTATTTTCCTAAATCAGGTGCCGGGCCAGAAACGGCGTGATCACTTCGGCCACTTTAACCGCCGCCTCTTCATGCACCAGATGGCCAAACCCCGGAATATCCACGCAATCAGCGTTGACCATTTGCGCACAGGCTTTGATCGAAACCTCGGGCGGCACGGCTTTGTCATTGCTTGCGGTGATCAGCAAACATGGCATGGTTTGCGCCGGCAGCCGCGACAACAGCCCGTCCAACTGCCACTGCGCCATCATCGCAAGCGTGCCATCCACATGCCCGGATTGGCGCACCAATGTCAGATATTGCGCCTGACCGCTCGCCTCGATCGTCGACCCGGTTGACGCCAACAGCGTTTTGACCCGCGCGGGTGTACCCGACATCTTGCTGAAAATCTGCGGCACCAACGGCGTCAGCGACAGAAGTTTCGCCATCATCGGAAACAGCCAGCCCGCAGCACCATCAAAGCTGCCCAAAGCCGCGTTGATGCCGATCACCGCTTGTGGCGCGCGCAATTCGGCCATCCGCAGCGCAATCGCCGCCCCTGCCGAATGGCCGATGATCGCTGCGGGTTGCCAGCCTTGTTGATCGCACAGTACCACGATATCTTGTGATATCGCATCCACCCCGCAACGACCGCGCGCGCCCAGCCGGGTAAACCCCTGACCCGGCAGATCAATCGCAATCACCCGGTAGTGCGCGGCCAACAACGGCATCAGATGCCGCCACGAATGTGTCGCCCCTCCCGCACCGTGCAACAGCAACAGCACCGGGCCATCGCCCATCATCTGCACATGCCACAGATGCGGGCGGCTGGCGATGTGGCGGGAAAAGGCGCGGTGCGGCCAGTCAGGTGGCAGGGTTAAAGGGTGCATCCGTCAATCCCCCAAGGCCGCTTGTAGCACCGTCGTCAATCGTTGGGCATCGGCACGGGGCAGGGCGATATAGGGTGCCGCCAGCGTTGCCGCCAATTCGCGCAGCGCAGGCTGCGGGCGGTTGGCGGTATCAATCACCAGTGCAGGCAGGCCCGCTGCACGCATCGCCCGGGCAAGCCGCAGCGTGTCGGTTTCTGATTGTGCGCGGCTGGCACTGCCATCAAGGGCGATATTGCCGCGCCCATCGGTCAGCAAGGCCACTGTGGGCGTCATGCCGCGCGCCCGGGTTTGTTGCGCCAGATCATAGGCCATCCGCAATCCTGCGGCCAAAGGCGTGCCGCCACCGCCCGGCAGGCCCGCCAGCCGCCGTTTGGTCTGCACCAAAGACCGCGTGGGTGGCAAAAGCAGTTCGGCCGCACTGCCGCGAAACGCTATCAGCGCCACATGGTCGCGCCGCGCATAGGCCTGCGCCAACAGCAATTCGACCGCGCCCTTTGCCTCGGCCAGACGCGCCAGCGCCGATGATCCCGACGCATCGACGGCAAAGATCAACACCCGGTCCGAAGTTTCCTGATAGCGTTTCAATCGCAAATCGGATTGACGAATTTCCAGCCGCAAGCCATCGCCCGCAGGCCCCCGGCGGCGCAGCGGTTGCCAGGGGGCGGCGGCGCGCAGCGTGGACACCAGATCAATCCGCTTGCCCGACCCCGGCGTGCCGGGACGCGGTGGCAAAGGTCGCCCGCGGTGATTGCCCTTGCGCGCAGCCCCCGTCCCGCCACTGCCTTTGGCAGCCCGCGCAGCCTTGCCCGCCGCAAGTTTTTCCAACAGACCTGCGGGCAGGGCAGCGCGGACGGCCTCTAGCAAGATGTCATCGGGCAAACGGTCTTGGGGTTGATCCGCGGGGCGCTGCGCATCGGTCTCGCCCGGGTCGGGCGGTGGCGGCGGCGCGGGTTGTTGCTCGTCTTGTGCCGCCTCGGGCATATCGCCGCGATGGGCCAGCACCAGTTCGGCGGCGTGACGCAGATTATCTTGGGTGACGGTTTCATGCCCATGCCAAGCCGCCAAAGCCCGGGCAGCGGTTAGTGTCAGTAAGGGCGCGCGCAGGCTGGATATGCCCATCGCAGTGGCCAGTTTGGTCAGCGTTTCAAACGCATCGGATGGGGTGATCACGCCCGCCAAGGTAGCGCGGGCGCGGGCCAACCGGGCAACATCCAGATCAATCGGCGCTGTATCCGACCAGCCCAGATCTGACAGATCCAAAAACAGCGCCAACCGGTCGGTCAGCGCCGGCGGCAGGGTTTCTTCAAGCTCGGCCCCTTCGTCCAGCGCCATCAGACAAAATCCCGGATCGTCCAACACCCGCGCCAACCGCGCCGCCAATCCGGGCGGGCAGCGTTCGGCCATCGTCAGGATCAACGCCGCCTTGCTATCCAGAACGCCCAAAGATTTCACCACATGCCCCGCTGCCAAGGTTGCCGCCAGATCAACGCCGCCAAACAAGGCCGTGTCATCGATGCCGGGATGCACCCTGCGCAAAGGTAGCGCCGCCGCCGCCATTGCTTGCGTGACAAGGTCGCGCACCCCACCGGCGCGGGCGCGCAGCCACAGCCCTTTGAGGCCCGCAGGATCAATCGCCAAAAGCGCCAACGCGGTTTGCACCCGGTCCCATGGCGCAAGCGGCTCCATCAGGGCAGAACTTCGGCCAGAATGCGGGCCACACGGGTGCCCGATCCGGCGTCGTCCAGCGGATCACGGCGCAGCCGGTGGCTAAGCGCCGATGTTGCCACCGCTTTCAGATGCTTGCGGGTGACGGTATCCGCACCGTCAAAGGCGGCCGCGGCGCGGGCGGCACGCAGCAGCGTCAACTCGCCGCGCAATCCGTCCGATCCCAGCGCAATGCACAGGGCCGCGCAATCATGCAGCACAGCGCCGGGGGTCTTCAGACCCGGCAGCGCGGCGCGGGCGGCCAGAATGGCTTTGCGCAACGCGGTATCCTTGGCCCGCCATTTTTTCATGAATGCCGCATTGTCGTTTTCATAAGCATCGCGGCGGCGCATCACTTCGACCCGCGTTTCAATATCGCGGGGGCTGGTGACATCGACCGAAAGTCCGAACCGATCCAACAGTTGGGGCCGAAGTTCGCCTTCTTCGGGGTTGCCCGATCCTACCAGCACAAACCGCGCCGCATGGCGGATCGACAGGCCTTCGCGTTCGACGACGTTCTCACCCGATTGGGCGACGTCCAACAGCAGATCAACGATGTGATCTTCCAGCAAGTTCACCTCGTCGATATACAGATACCCCCGGTTCGCCCGCGCCAGCAGCCCCGGCTCGAATGCCTTTTCACCGCGCGTCAGGGCGCGTTCAATGTCCAAGGCACCCACCACCCGATCTTCGGTAGCCCCCAGCGGCAGATCAATCACCGGCGTGGCGCGCCGTATCATTTTGCCCGATTTCGGCCCGGCCCAATCCGGCACGTCTTCGATGCGGGCGGAATTCACCGGACAGCCTTCGACCGCCAGAATTTCAGGCAACAGGGCGGCCAGCGCGCGCACGGCGGTAGATTTGCCGGTGCCACGGTCGCCAAACACCAACACCCCGCCGATGCCCGGATCAATCGCCGTCAGCACCATCGCCTGTTTCATCGCCTCTTGGCCAACGATGGCAGAGAAAGGGAAAGCTTGGCTCATGCGGCGTCCTTCAGGGGTTTCAGGGCGGCGATCGGGCTGCCCCCACCCCAACTGCCCCAATCATCAAGTATTGCAAAGCGGGCGTAAAGCTCTTCGCGAAACCAACCCTCGGCGCGCACGGCGGCAATCGCGCGGCCATGCGGGCCGTCGCCGCGCGCAAAATTGGCCATCGCCGCAGCATCGGGCCAGATCGAAAACGTCACCTGATGCAAAAGTGGCACTTCGCCGATGCCGATCTTGAAAATTACATTGGGGTCTTGGCCGATCACCGCCGAAATATCCGGCACCCGGCGCCAGAACCGCAAGAATGTGCGGGCCCGCATCGTGGCGCGGGTGATAGCGACCACCGGGCCACCCGTGGCATCGCGGACAGGCGTAAACGGCTGCACCCCAGACCACGCGCCGCGCGACGACGTGGGCTGCAGCAAAATCGTCCACGACTCGGCTGCATGCCGCGCCCACCGCAGATAAACCGGCGCAGTGGTGATGTTGCGCCGCGCCGTTTCTGCATCGGGCCACGTGGCCAATATGGCCCATACGGCGGTGTTGGGACGGGGGGTGAACCCTTCACCGGTGCCTGTGCCGCACAGCTTCCAAAAGCCAACATCCTGCATGCGCCAGAACGACAGCCGTGCCACCGCCATTTGCCCCAAAACCCACAATGGGGGGGGCTGGGTGGGGAAACGATATAAGGTCAGGCTGACGGTTTGGATGGCAGACCCCCAAAAAGTGTAAACTTAGTTTGGCAGGCTTTGCAGCGGCTGAAAAGGCAAATGGGGAATTTTCGGTAATGGAATGCCAAGTATTGTAAATCAGATTAGACAGTATATCGTATCTGAATGCTGACAAACCCTGCAAAGCCCGCCGAAACCGCCCAACCTGATTCAGGGTCTCATGCTATTGTCATCGGGGCGGGCCTTGGCGGCCTTGCCTCGGCGATGCGACTGGGGGCCAAGGGCTACCGCGTGACGGTGATCGACCGGCTGGATATGCCGGGCGGGCGTGGGTCGTCGATTTCCCAAGGTGGCCATCGCTTTGATTTGGGGCCAACGATTGTGACGGTGCCGCAGGGATTTCGTGATCTTTGGGCGATGTGCGGGCGCGATTTTGACAGCGACGTTGATCTGCGCGCGCTGGACGCGTTTTATGAAATTCGCTGGCAGGACGGGTCAACCTTTACCGCCCGCCAATCCACCGATGCCATGCGGGCCGAGGTGGCGCGGTTGTCGCCCGGCGATCTGGCGGGCTATGATAAATTCTTGGCTGACAGCGAAAAACGCTATTGGTTTGGTTTTGAAAACCTTGGGCGGCGGTCGATGCACAAGTTGTCCGACCTGATCAAAGTGTTGCCCACATTCGCGTGGCTGCGGGCAGATAAATCGGTTTACGGCCATGCCGCATCCCGGGTGAAAGACCAACGCCTGCGCTTTGCTTTGTCGTTCCATCCGCTGTTTATCGGTGGTGATCCGTTTCATGTGACCTCGATGTATATCCTTGTCAGCCATCTGGAAAAGGAATTTGGCGTGCATTACGCCATGGGGGGCGTTGGTGCGATGGCGCTGGCCATGGCGGGGGTGATCGGGTCGCAGGGCGGGCAGTTGCGGCTGAACGCCGAAGTCGATGAAATTTTGATGAAGGATGGCCGCGCGACTGGCGTGCGGCTGGTCGGCGGCGAAGTGCTGGCCGCCGATATAGTGGTGTCAAACGCCGACGCGGGCCATACCTATGACCGGCTGATGCGCAACCACCCGCGCAAACGCTGGACGCCCAAGAAACTTGCCAGCAGGCGTTGGTCGATGGGGCTGTTTGTCTGGTATTTCGGCACCAAGGGCACGGCGCTGAAATGGCCGGGCGTGGGGCATCACACCATCGTCGTTGGCCCGCGCTATAAACAGCATATCCGCGACATCTTTATCCGCGGCAAACTGGCCGACGATATGAGCCTGTATGTCCACCGCCCCTCGGTCACTGACCCCACCGCGGCACCCGTGGGCGATGACACGTTTTATGCCCTGTCACCCGTGCCGCATCTGGGATTTGACAATGGCGTTGATTGGGCGGAACAGGCCGAACCTTACCGGTTGAAAATGCAAAAAATGCTGGAGGAACGCCTGCTGCCCGGCCTGGGAGATCATCTGTCAGAGCAGTTGGTGTTCACCCCCAACAGTTTCGAGGTGCGGTATCTGACCCCTTACGGCAGTGGTTTTTCCATCGAGCCGCGCATTTTGCAATCAGCGTGGTTTCGCCCGCACAACGTGTCAGAAGAGGCCAAAGGTCTGTATCTGGTGGGCGCAGGCACCCATCCCGGTGCCGGGCTGCCCGGGGTGATCGCCAGCGCCGAAGTGTTGGGCAAACTGGTGCCAGACGCACCGCAGCGCGCCGCCTTCAAGATGGCCGCAGAATGATTGCGTCATGATTGCACCCGCCGACATGCAGCATTGCCGCGATGCCATTCGCACCGGATCACTGTCGTTTCACGCGGCGTCAAAACTGTTGCCCGCGCGGGTGCGTGACCCGGCGCTGGCGCTGTATGCGTTTTGCCGTCTGGCCGATGATGCGGTAGATGACAGCGACGACAAGGCCCCCGCCGTGCTGGCGCTGCGCGACAGGCTTGATCTGGTCTATGCAGGCACGCCGCGCAATGCCCCCGCCGACCGCGCCTTTGCGGCCGTTGTCGCCGATTTTGACATGCCCCGCGCACTGCCCGATGCGCTGCTGGAAGGGCTGGCTTGGGATGCCACCGGGCGGCGCTATGATACCTTGTCAGGATTGCTTGACTATTCCGCCCGCGTAGCCGCCGCAGTGGGCGCGATGATGTGCGTGCTGATGCGGGTGCGCAACGCCGATGCGTTGGCGCGGGCCTGCGATCTGGGGCTGGCGATGCAACTGACCAATATTGCCCGCGATATAGGCGAAGATGCGCGGGCAGGGCGGCTGTATCTGCCGCTTGACTGGTTGGCAGAACAGGGCATCGCACCGCAGGTTTTTCTGGCCAATCCGGTTGCGGATGCCCGCATTCGCCGCTTGACCCAGCGGTTGCTGGCCGAGGCCGATCAGCTGTATCAGCGATCCGAAGCTGGCGTTGCCGCACTGCCTTTGGCCTGCCGCCCCGGCATTTTTGCCGCCCGCCACGTTTACGCAGGCATCGGCGGCGACGTGGCAAAAGGCGGCTACGACAGCATCGCCCGGCGCGCGCGCACCACTGGGCGGCAAAAACTGGGGTGGTTGGCGCTGTCGGTGGCGCGGTCGGCGGCGTCGGTTGCCCTGCCACGTCCCGCCACCTTGCACGCAGCCCCCGCGCCGGAAGTGGCGTTTCTGGTCAATGCCGCCGCGCGCAAATCGACCCATTTTGGCCGTTCTGATGCGCTTTTGGCGGTTTTCGCGCAGCTTGAGGCCAAAGATCGCGCCGCAAGGCCCGGCCAGCGATCAGCCCTTGGTTAGGCTTGTCGCCCCTATTTCAGCACCCTGAATTGCCCCAAGGATACCATCCATGCATTGGCCTTTGTTCTTTACCTATCTTGCCGCGTGTTGTGCTGCGGCCGCCACCGGCGCGATGTTTCAGCCGGCCGATTGGTACAAAAGCCTGAAAAAACCGTGGTGGACGCCGCCGGACTGGGTGTTTCCGGTCGCTTGGACCACGCTGTATTTTTGTATGGCCTACGCGGCGATGCGGGTGGCCTTGTTGCCCGATAGTGCCCAAGCCATGGCGTTCTGGGCGCTGCAGATCGCGTTGAATACTTTGTGGACGCCGGTATTTTTCGGGCTGCAACGCCTAAAGGCGGCCATGGTAGTGATGGGGTTTCTGTGGCTGGCAGTTGCGGCCACCACACTGGCGTTCTTGCAGATGGATACCGTCGCAGGTGTGGTGATTTTCCCCTATCTGATCTGGGTCAGCATTGCCGGCGCGCTGAACTTTTCGGTGCTGCGGCTTAACCCAACACAGGCCGGGTAAAATCCCATTTGGCGCGGCGCGGCACCCGCACGGCCAGCATCGCCTTGACCACGGGTGAAGAAAACCGACCCAGATCAAGCGATTCATGCACGCCTGTCACCTCTTCGCCGTCAAGGCGGGTGCGCACCAAAGACCGACTGTAGAACGGCGCGTCCAGCAGGGCCATGTGCTGGCGCGGCTGAAAGCCCGCATCGCTGCGGGTATCACGCGGCAGTTGCCAGCGGGTGCGGGCAAACCGCGTCAGGGGTGGCGGATCAATTTCCTGCACCGCGCCATTGGCCGCAATATCCAACCCAAGCGCCAATGTTGATCCATCGGCGCGAATGCCGTCGTAAAAACAAGTGGTGCCGCCCGCCCGTCGCGGATAGCGCCCCCAAGTCCAACGCCTGAAATCAGCTTCCAGCGCAGCCGTGCCAAAATTCGCATCAAAATAGCCATGCCCGGACCAACGGTTGCCTTGGCTTAGATCCACCTCTATGCGGGCAGAGGGTGCAAAGGGTCGCCAGATATGGCTGGCATCGGGGGTCAATATTGCCTCGGCCTCGGTCACGGCAGACGGGGTCAGCCTGATCTGGCCCTGCACCCGGCTGACGATGGGAAGTCCTGACACCTCATTGATATCAATCACCAAACTGCCGTTCTCCCACCGCATCCGGCTGGGCCCCACCACCAAAGCAGCGCGCGATTGGCGCAAGGCGCTGCGTCCGCGGTCCGTCATGGTGAACCGCCCACCGGGGCCGTAGGTGACAACGTTGATGCAGCAGTGATTGGCCGGATCGCGCCTGCCCGACCACGCATACCACGGCGAAAACACCGATCCGATAAAGCCGATGACCGAAACCGCGCGTTTGCCATCATCAGACACGCCGTCAACATACCACCACGCATAGCCATTGGGTGCGACCTCTACATCGAAGCAAGGTCTGTCACTATCGCCTCGGCCGCGTGCCTGCCTGACAATGCTGCCATCGGCACCCCCGCCCCCGGATGCGCGCCTCCGCCCGCCAGATACAGGCCCGCCAACCCCGAACGCGTCGGTGGCCGCTGAAAACTGGCCAGCGCCCCCTGCGGCGAGCGTCCGTAAATCGCCCCCTGCGACCCCGGAAACAGCGTCGCAAACCCCGCCGGGGTGGTCAGCGCGGTGTCCGGCGGTGCCGGGTCGAAGGTCAGCCCGAAGCGGGCCAGATGCGGAAAGGTCTTGGCGCGGCATTGATCAATTTCTCCGGGGGTCATGGTGGTTTTGGGCGGGGCGTTCATGATAATCTCAAACCGTTCCAGATCGGGCAGCGGCCCTGTGGCGCGGTCTTGGGCGCACACATATAATGTCGGATCCTGTGGCATCTGACCGCGTGCGATCGGGCCAAATTCCTGCACCGGATCAGCACCAAAAAACACGTTGTGATGGATCAGATCCACCCCCGAGGATTTTGCGGCAAAGGCCCAGACCCAAGCCGACAGGCTGCGCGGATGGGCAGCCGTTGGACGCAAAGCCGTTTGCGCGCCATTGCCCAACAGCCCCGCCAACAAGGCCGCGGGATCGCCGTTGAACACCACCGCATCGCATTTCAGGCTGCGCCCATCTGACAGCACAACGCCCGATACCCGCGCGCCTTGGCGTTCAATGGCGCGCACCGTCAGGCCATAGCGCAGATCAACGCCTTGGTTTGCGGCCACGTCGCTCATCGCCACGGCCAACCGGTGCATCCCACCTTGCACCGCCCAAACGCCGCGCGCCTCGGCTTGCCAGATCAGGGCCAGAACGGCGGGGGACAAATCGGGCGCGCCGCCCACATAGGTGGCATAGCGGCCAAACAATTGCCGCAACCGTGGATCGCTGAACGCCTGCGTCAAGTGTTGCGCAAGACTGCGCCCAGGCAGCAAGGCGGGCCAGATCCGCGGGGTGCAAAGGGCGTTCCAGCCGATTTGCGCCAGACGCGGCCGCGCCGCCTGCATCATCGGTGCGTCAAATGCCGCATAAAGCCGGGCTGCCATGCGATCAAAGCGGATAAAATCGGCTTCGGCGCGTGCGCCAGCAAAGGCTGCAATCGCCGCCGCACTGGCCTGTGGATCGGTATGCAGGTCCAGCGTGCTGCCATCCGGCCACCAGTGCCGTGCCAGAATTGGTTGTGGGATCAATGTGATATGATCTTGCAGCCGCGTCCCTGCCACCGCAAAGATATCGTCAAACACGCCCCGCATCGTCAGCACTGTGGGGCCTGCGTCCACCGGACCCGCGGTTGACGGCAAAACACGCATCTTGCCGCCGGGGGTGCTTTGGGCCTCGATCAGGGCCACCTCCATCCCGGCCGCCGCCAGCCGGATGGCAGCGGCAAGGCCGCCTATCCCGGCGCCTATCACCACAATCTTATTTGCATTCACTTTTTTCATTGTGTTGGATTGTTGACTCATGCCGTGAAACTGTCCAGTATGATTTACATAATAGTGTCATGTTAAATTGACACATGCAAACAGGAGCGCCGCCAATGCCCATCACAAAACGCCTGGATGCAGCAACGGCCGCGGTTATTCTGCGCGCCCAAGGTGGTGGATCGCAAGCGTCGGATGCACCCTCAAAACTGGCATCGGCGCTGCATTACGCGGTAACACCCGGTGGCGCGCGCATTCGCCCGACAATTCTGCTAAGCGTGGCGATGGCTTGCGGCGATGATCGCCCGCGCCTGTCCGATGCGGCTGCGGTGGCGCTGGAGCTGATCCATTGCGCCAGTCTGGTGCATGATGATCTGCCGTGTTTTGACGATGCCAACACCCGGCGCGGCAAGGCCACGGTGCACCGCGCCTTTTCCGAACCGCTGGCGGTGCTGACCGGCGACAGCCTGATCGTGCTGGCCTTTGATGTCATTGCCGAAGCCGCAGGCGACGATCCGCGCCGCGCGTTGAACCTGATCCGCGTGTTGTCGCGCCGCACCGGGATGCCGGATGGCATTTGCGCGGGGCAGGGCTGGGAAAGCGAAGCGAAGGTGAACCTGTCCGCCTATCACCGTGCTAAAACCGGCGCTTTGTTCATCGCAGCCACCCAGATGGGCGCGATAGCCGCCGGGCAGGACGCCGAACCTTGGGAAGAACTGGGCGCGCGCATTGGCGAGGCGTTTCAGGTTGCCGACGATCTGCGTGACGCGCTTTACGATGCAGAAACGCTAGGCAAACCCGCGGGGCAGGATGCGGCCCACGCGCGGCCGAACGCGGTGGCCGAATTGGGCGTGCAAGGGGCAATTCGCCGTCTGAAAGACATTCTTGGCGGGGCGATTGCGTCAATCCCGTCTTGCCCCGGCGAGGCGATGTTGGCCGATATGGTGCGCCGCTATGCCGAACGCATGACGCCCGTGGCCCCCGCCTACAGCCAGCCGCGCCCGGTTTCAGCCGCCCGCAGCTAAAGTGGCGGATATCCGAAATTCCAGCCGACCCGCCGCGTTTGATCTGCACGGCTGGATCAACCGGCTGGCAGCGTCGCGGCGGTTTCAATCTTGGGCGGCGCGGATGCCGGTTTTGCGCCGGATCGCGCGGCACGAAGGCGCGGCGCTGTTCGATCTGACTGCAGGGTTTGTCAATTCACAGATGTTGCTGGCGCTGGTGGAATTGCGCGTGCTGCATCTGTTGAAAGCCGGCCCACAATCGGTGCAGACGCTGGCCCAGCACTGCGATATCCCAGCCAATCGCATGCAAATCGTGCTGCAGGCCGGGGCTGCCTTGCGACTGTTGCGCCGCCAGAAAGACGGCCGGTTTGCCTTGGCGATGCGCGGCGCGTCGGTTCTGGGCGTGCCGGGACTAGAGGCCATGGTGCGCCATCACCGCGCGCTTTACGCCGATCTGGCCGATCCGGTGGCGCTTTTGCGCGGCGGCAAGCCGACCGAACTGGCGCAGTTCTGGCCCTATGTGTTTGGCGCGCAAGGCGCGGTCGATCCTGCCGTGACCGCCACCTATTCCGACCTTATGGCCGACAGTCAGGGTTTGGTGGCCGAAGACACGCTGCGGATGGTTGATTTGCGCGGGGTCAAGCGCTTGCTGGATGTCGGTGGCGGCACGGGGGCGTTCCTGACAGCCGTTGGCGCGGTTTATCCCGGCCTGAAGCTGGAGCTGTTCGACCTGCCCGTGGTGGTGGGTCGCGCGGCGGCGCGGTTTGCCCAAGCGGGGCTGACCGACCGCGCAACCATTCATCCCGGCAGCTTTCGCGATGATTCGTTGCCGCGTGGCGCGGATGCGATTTCACTGATTCGCGTGCTGTATGACCACAATGATTCGACCGTGGCGCACCTGTTGTCAGCCGTGCTTGACACTTTACCCCCCGGCGGGCGGCTTATCATCTCTGAACCGATGTCCGGCGGCGCAAATCCGGACCGCGCAACCGATGTGTACTTTTCAGTTTACACATTGGCGATGCAAACCGGACGCACCAGATCAGGCGCTGAAATAGCCGCGATTTTGACGGCGGCAGGCTATGTAAATGTAACAATTCATTGGGGATTTCGACCATTTATCACCTCTGTCGTGACCGCCGAAAAGCGGCCGCTGTAAAGAGATTTCAGCCAAACTGTCTATTTTGTTTGACAGTCCGGTGTGTAAGATTAAAATGACATATAACAAACGTGATCGCCACCGTGTCTGACCTCAGACCAACCGCGACGACTGTTCCTGGAGGGGCAAGTGTTAACCAGCGCCGTGATCTTGTCGGGTCCACAGAACCTGTCGATAGAGCAGCTTTCGCTGACACCACCCGGTGCCGCAGATGTTGTTGTAAAGATTGCGCATTCGGGCATCTCCACCGGCACCGAAAAGCTGTTCTGGTCCGGCACGATGCCGCCCTTTCCGGGCATGGGATACCCGTTGGTGCCGGGATATGAGGCAGCGGGCGAAATTGTCGAGGCGGGTGCAGAGTCGGGCTTTGCCGTTGGCGACCATGTCTTTGTCCCGGGCGCAAACTGCTTTGAGGCGACTGCGGCCGGTCCGGTGCGCGGTTTGTTCGGCGGCGCATCGCAGCATCTGGTGTCGGCGGGCAACCGTGTCACCCGGATTGACGCCGGATTTGGTGCCCAAGGTGCGCTGCTCGCACTTGCGGCAACGGCCCGTCATGCGATGGCGGGATTTGACCGCGCCTTGCCGGATCTGATCGTTGGCCACGGTGTTTTAGGGCGCTTGCTTGCCCGCCTGACCGTGGCTGCCGGTGCGCCTGCGCCAACCGTCTGGGAAACCAACCCGGCCCGGCATTCTGGGGCCGTCGGATATGACGTGATCCACCCCGATGCCGATACACGTCGCAATTACCGGGCGATCTATGACGCCTCCGGTGCGCCCGATCTGCTGAACACTTTGATTGGTCGCATCGCGCGCGGCGGTGAAGTGGTGCTGGCGGGGTTTTATACAGCGCCGATATCTTTCGCCTTCCCACCCGCCTTTATGAAAGAAGCGCGGTTTCGCATTGCCGCCGAATGGGCCCCGGATGATCTGATTGCCACCCGGCAACTGGTTGAATCGGGCGCGCTTTCGCTGGCCGGGCTGGTCACACACACCCGCGCCGCCGCCGACGCGCCCGCCGCCTATGAAACAGCCTTTACTGATCCTGACTGCTTGAAAATGATCCTGAACTGGAGCGGCCACGCATGACCCTCGACATCCCAAACCTGAAAGATTTCGACGCAAGGCTGCGGGACGAAGCGCATGAAGAGCCCACCTTGGAAATTCCACAGGGCGAGC
>JANPLZ010000004.1:0-16190 GCA_031422555.1 Cypionkella sp.
ACGCCGGGCGGTGTCTGATCCTACATGGCTGATCCTACATGGCTGATCCGCCAAGCCTGATCCGCCAAGCCTGACCCCCTCTCCCAGACACCAACCGGTCCGCGCCCCTGCCCAAAAACTGCAGCGGCATTTCCGGCGCGCGCCGGGCGGTTGTCATGCCCCGAAAACCGACCCGCAATGTCGCCGCCGGGTCTTGGCGCGCGCCCGCAACGCCCCTATGTTCGGCCCATGATTGCAGATCTGTTGACCCGGCTTTTCGCCCCCGCCCCACAGCCTTTGGCCGCGCCTGACGCGCATCTTGCGCTTGCCGCCCTGATGGTGCGCATCGCGCGCAGTGACGGGCTTTATGCTGCCGAGGAAGTCGAACGCATCGACCGGGTGTTGATGCAGCGGCATGGGCTGAACGCCTTTGGCGCCATGCAACTGCGCGCCGATGCCGAAGATCTTGAAACCAAGGCCCCCGATACGGTGCGCTTTACCAAGGCGTTGAAGGCCGCCGTGCCGTTGGAGGATCGCGCTGGCCTTGTGCAGGCTTTGTGGTCGGTGGCGCTGGCCGATGGTATTCGGGATGCCGGCGAAGATCAGATGTTGCGGCTGTTGGCCAATCTGTTGGGGCTTTCGGATGTGCAATCGGGTCTGGCGCGCCAACAGGCAGAAAACGAATGATCGCCTCGCTGGCGATGTACGATTTTGTTCCGGCCTTGCAGGCGGCAAATGATCGGTTCTGGCAGGGCATCCGCGATGGTTTGCGCGCGGCCGGCATTGCCGCCCCCGAAGAATTGACGCGGGGCGAGGCGGCCTATTGGCCCGCGTGGCAATCCCCCGAACTGGTGCTGTCGCAAACCTGCGGCTATCCCTACCGCGCCCTGCTGTGGGACAAGGTGACCCTGATCGCCACGCCGGACTATGATCTGCCAGACTGTCCCGCGGGGCATTATGTGTCGGTCTATGTCGCGCGCGCCAACGACCCGCGCCGCGATCTGGCGGCGTTTGCCGAGGCCGATTTCGCCTATAACGAGGCGCTGTCGCAATCAGGCTGGGCGGCGGCGCAAAACCACGCCGCCACTCTGGGCCTGCAGTTTCGCGGCCGGTTGCAAACCGGTGGCCACCGCGCATCCGCGCTGGCGGTGGCGCAGGGCCGCGCGGATTTTGCAGCGATTGATGCGGTGACATGGGCGCTGTTGCAGCGCCATGATCCCGGTGTCGCCGCTTTGCGCGAAATTGCGCGCACCGCACCACCAACGCCCGCACTGCCGTTCATTGCCGCCAAAGGTGTGAACCCGACGGTTTATTTCGACGTGCTGGCATCGGCCATCGCCGCCCTTGCACCGTTTGACCGCGAAACGCTGATGCTGCGCGGCATTGTGGCACTGCCTGCCAGCGCCTATCTTGCGGTGCCAACGCCGCACCCTCCGAAGCGGATGGCAGCGGAAATTTGATCACATTGTGGCCGTCGTCGTTGCGTTTGTCACAAAACCCGTTGCAAACGACCCCGTTCTGCGCCCTAACTGGCGTTCATAATTTGGCTAAGGCAACCCGTGACCGTATCCGTTGACACGCCCACCGCGCCCACCCCGGTGATTGCCATTCACGATCTGCACAAAAGCTATGGCAGCCTTGAGGTGCTGAAAGGCGTCGATCTGACGGCGGCGCGTGGGTCTGTGGTGTCGTTGATCGGATCTTCAGGGTCGGGCAAATCCACCTTGCTGCGCTGTTGCAACCTGTTAGAGCACAGCCACGCCGGAGAGATCTTGTTTGAAGGCGAAGCGGTGCGTTGGAAAGGCCATGGCCTTGGCCGCCATCCGGCAGACCGTGATCAGGTGACCCGGATGCGCACCAACCTTTCCATGGTGTTTCAGCAGTTTAACCTGTGGGCCCATCTGACCATCCTGCAAAACGTCATGGAAGCGCCGGTGACCGTGCTGCGGCGCGATCCGCGCGAGGTGGAACAAAAAGCCCGGCATTACCTTGCCAAAGTGGGCATTGCCGAAAAGGCCGATGCCTATCCTGCGATGCTGTCGGGGGGGCAGCAGCAACGCGCCGCCATCGCGCGTGCGCTGTGCATGGAGCCGCGCGCGCTGTTGTTTGACGAGCCGACTTCGGCGCTTGACCCCGAGTTGGAACAAGAAGTTGTGCGGGTGATCAAGGCCTTGGCCGATGAGGGCCGCACGATGATTCTGGTCACCCATGACATGAAACTGGCCGCCGATGTGTCGGATCACGTGATTTTCCTGCACTTGGGCCGCATCGAAGAACAAGGTCCGCCGGATCAGCTGTTCGGTGCGCCCAAAACCGACCGGCTGCGCGGCTTTTTGTCGGCAACAGGGGCATAGGATGGGGTGCGGGGCGCTGACGGCGGCAATCGCGGCGCTGCATTTGGCTTCGGGCGGCGCGTCTGCGACCATCATCGGCACCGAAGTGCCGTTTTATCCCTATACTCAGGTCGATGAGGCAGGCGAAATTACCGGTCTGGACCGCGCCATCGCGGATGAAGTGTGCCTGCGGGCCAAGTTGAAATGCGACTGGATCGCCACCCAGTTTGATCAACTGATCCCCGGTTTGCATACCGGGGCCTATGACATCATCATCGGCGGCATCGCCATCACCGATGCGCGCAGGCAACGGGTCGATTTCAGCCTGCCCTATATGCAGTCCGGCAGTTCCAGCAGCTATCTTGGCCGCCCGGGTGCGCCCGCGATTGACGATGCCACCACCGCGGTGCAATCGGGCACCATTCAGGAACAGCATTTGTCAGACACCGGACGGCGCTATATCGCCCTGCCGAACGAAGCCGCGGTGATTGACGCGCTGGTGCAGGGCCGTGCCGATCTGGCCTTGGGCGCGTTCAACAGCGCCACCGCGGATCAGCTGATCACCAAAGACGGCTATGACTTTCTGTACAGCGAGGATATTTTTGACGACGGCACCGCAATGGCCGTCTGCAAAGGCAACGCGGTCTTGCTGGAAAAACTTGACGCTGCGTTGCGGGCCATGATTGACGATGGCACGCTGGATGAGATTTCTGCCCAATGGTAGAAGTGGTTACCTGAAAAACAAAAAATCTCTGGGAGTTAACACATGAAAAAACTGCTGCTTGCCACCACGATGATCGCCCTGACCGCTGGCTTTGCCAGTGCCGAAGTGGTGCGTCTGGCCACCGAAGGCGCCTATCCGCCCTTCAACCTGATCGACGACAAAGGCGAAGTCGGCGGGTTCGAACGTGAATTTGGCGACGAGGTTTGCAAACGCGCCGCCCTTGAATGCACCTGGTCGACCAACGAATGGGACAGCATCATCCCCAACCTGCAATCGGGCAATTACGACGTGATCATCGCGGGCATGTCGATCACCGATGAGCGCAAGCAAGTCATTGACTTCACGCAAAACTACTACCCGCCAGAGCCATCGGCCTATGTGGCCGCCACCGCGGATGCCGATATCATGGCGGGCGTGGTTTCGGCGCAGGTGTCGACCATTCAGTCGGGCTATATCGCCACCACCAAGGCCACCTTGCTGGAATTCCCGACCCCCGATGAAACCGTCGCCGCGGTGCGCAATGGCGAGGCTGTGGCAGTTTTTGCTGACAAAGCCTATCTGCGCCCCTTGGTCGAGGAATCCGCAGGTGCTTTGGTGTTCGTCGGTGAAGACGTTGCCATTGGCGGCGGTGTTGGTTTGGGGCTGCGCCAATCCGATCAGGAACTAAAGGCCAAGATGGACGCGGCCATCACGTCGATGAAGGCGGATGGCAGCCTGAATGCGATGATCGAGAAGTATTTTGGCCCTGAAGGATCAAAGTTCTGATCACCCGCTGTTGAATATCTGCCTCCTGGCCCCAACGGGCTGGGGGGCGTCCTTGTTGATGGCCCCGCGAAGGATGTCTGCCCGATGTTTGACGTCTGCGTCGATCCAAAGTCGTTGGAAGGCCTGATCTGGGGGCTTTGCTATCTGACATCTGGTAAACACCTTGATTTCTATATGTCTTTTGTCACCGTGCTGGCCTTGCTGACGGTAACGGCACCGGCGGCGATGGCGATGGGGTTTGGCGGCGCGATGGCGTCGCGGTCGGGGTTTGCCCCGCTGCGGCTGCTTGGTCGCGCCTATACCGCCACGGTGCGCGGCGTGCCGGACATCGTGTATTTTCTGTTTTTTGTCATTGCTTTGGATCAGGGAATCGAATGGCTTAGCCACCAGTATCATTGCCCCGACTGGACCGATCCCATTCGCAACGGCTTTGAATTCCGGGTTTGCCCGGCGGCCAAAGTTCCCTTGGCCACGGCTTCGCCGTTTGCCAATCAGCTTTACGGTTTCTTTCTGGCGGTGGTGACCTTTGCCATTGTGTTCGGGGCCTTTGCGGCCAACGTGATTTACGGGGCCATGCAGGCGGTGCCGCGCGCGCAACTGGAAACCGCCGAGGCCTATGGCATGTCACCGCGTCAGGTTTTTCGCCGCATTCTGGTGCCGCAGATGTGGACCTATGCGCTGCCCGGGCTGGCCAATCTGTGGATGGTGCTGATCAAGGCCACGCCCTTGCTGTTTTTGTTGGGGGTCAAGGACATCGTTTATTTTGCCCGCGAATTGGGCGGCACCAAGACCCAAGCCTATGCCTTTCCGCACCCAGACTGGCGGCTTTACTATTTTCTGGGGCTGTTGATGTTTTATCTGGTGATGACCAAGCTGTCGGAAGGCGTGTTCGCCCGGTTGAATGCGCGGTTATCGCGCGGTCAGGCCACCGCCGCAGGCGACGCCGCCCGCCGGGCCGCGCTATGACGACGTGCTGGCAAACCATCGGCGACTATGGCCTGCGATCTTTGGGCTTTGGGGAACGGCTGTTGCCGAAAACCGATTTCACCTTGTGCCAGCAGTTCACCCTGATCGGATCGGGCCTGATCTGGAACATCTATTTCGCCGTCTTGGCGCTGGCATTCGGGTTCTTTTTTGCAAATGCGCTGGCGTTGGCCCGCGCCGCACACACCCCATACTTACGCAAACCGGCGGAATGGTTCATTTTTGTCTTTCGCGGATCGCCGTTGTTCATCCAGTTTTTTCTGGCCTACGAATTGCTGGTTTTGCTGCCGCGCACCGGGTTTGACCTGTTTGGAATGACGGTGCAAACCTCTTGGCTGACCAAGGCATGGGCCGGGGCGCTGATTGTGTTGTTTTTGAACACCGCCGCCTATTCTGCTGAAATATTCTACGGGGCGTTGCAGGCCATTCCGCGTGGCGATCTGGAGGCTGCCGATGCCTACGGTCTGACCGGGTGGAAAAAGTTTACGCGTATTCAATGGCCTACCATGCTTCGACTGGCATGGCCCAGCTATACCAACGAGGCGATATTTTTGCTACAATCCACCACGCTGGTGTATTTTTCCGGCTTTCCAGCGGCGCAGCAAAAGGGCGATGCGCTGTATTATGCCAACTATTTTGCCGATAAAACCTTTAACCCGTTCATCCCTTATCCGATTGTGGCCTTGTATTTTGTAATCCTGACCTTGATCGTGATCTGGGGCTTTGGCGCGGTGAACCGCCGTCTGAACCGGCATTTGCCGCAAGATCAGCGCCCCAGAATTCGCTTGCGTCCACAACTGATCAGGTAGTAACCTGAATTTGATCAAATTGCGTAGGCGCTACAAGGGCGGCTGCCGGGGTCGGAAAAAAAGGATAGGATCAAGGGCATGATCCAACCTCGTCTGCCGGGCCTTGCGCCAAGTGCGGGCGGGATCATGCCTTTCCTGATGTGAAATGATGAAAGACTGGCTGAGAAAGCATCCCGACGTGCGCACAATTCGTGTCGCTGCGGCGGATTTGAACGGACAAGCGCGCGGCAAACGTGTGCCCGCCCGGTTCGCCGATAACGTGGTGAAAAACGGCACAAGGTTTCCGTTTTCGGTGTTGAACCTTGATATCTGGGGCGAAGATATTGACGATAGCCCCTTGGTGTTTGAACAAGGCGACCAAGACGGCGTTCTGAAACCCACCGAGCGCGGCTTTATGCCGATGCCGTGGCTGGAGGCCCCCACCGCCTTGCTGCCGATCTGGATGTTTCGCGAAAACGGCACGCCTTATGAAGGCGATCCGCGCCATGCGCTGCGCGCGGTGGTTGACCGCTTCAAAGCTCGCGGCCTGACACCGGTTTGCGCGATGGAGCTGGAGTTTTTCCTGATCGACGACAGTGGCAAAACCATGCAGGTTCCTGCCTCGCCCCGGTCTGGCAAACGGCGCAAGGCGGCGGAAACCCTGTCGATCCGCGCGCTGGACGCATTCGATACCTTCTTTACCGATCTTTACGATGCCTGCGAGGCGATGGATATCCCCGCAGATACCACCACTTCGGAAACCGGTCTGGGCCAGTTTGAAGTGAACCTGATGCACTGCGACGACGCTTTGCGCGCCGCCGATGATGCGTGGTTTTTCAAGATGTTGGTCAAGGGTCTGGCGCGGCGGCACGGCTTTGCGGCGTCGTTCATGGCCAAGCCTTATCCGGAATATTCCGGGTCTGGCCTGCACACGCATTTTTCGGTGATCGACACCGAAGGGCGCAATGTGTTCGACAGCGGCGGCCCCAAAGGCACCGCGATGATGCGGCACGCGGTGGCGGGCTGTTTGAACGCCATGCATGACACGGCACTGATTTTTGCCCCCCACCAGAACAGCTATGAACGGCTGGTGCCGGGCAAACACGCGCCGACGGCGGTGGCTTGGGGCTATGAAAACCGCACCGCGGCCATTCGTATTCCGGCGGGCAATCCATCGGCGCGGCGCATCGAACACCGGGTTGCGGGGGGCGATGTGAACCCCTACCTGATGTTGGCGGCGATCTTGGGCGCGGCGTTGGACGGCATCGAAAACCCGGCAGAGCCATCGTCGCCGATCATCGGCAACGCCTATGCTGTCGATGGTCTGCCGCAAATTCCCGACACTTGGGAAGCCGCGATTGACGCGATGGAGCAAAGCGAGATCGTGCCGCGCTTTATCCATCCCGAACTGATCAAGAATCTGATTTCGACCAAACGTCAGGAACTGCATTACATCGGCGAATTGACCGATGCCGAACGGGTCGAATTGTATCTCGACACGGTATAACGCCGCCTGTGCGCCGCCCGCCTTGACCAACCGGGGGGCGGCGCACTGGGCTAAACCCACACCAAACACGGATTTTACATGCTGATCGGCATCCTACAAACCGGCCTTGCCCCCGACGTGCTTGCGGATAAAATGGGCGATTACCCGGATATGTTCGCCCAAATGCTGGCGGGCCACGGCTTTCAGTTTCGCACCTTTCGCGTGGTGGACGGGGTATTTCCTGTCAGCGTCAAGGATTGCAACGGCTGGCTGATAACCGGATCACGGCATGGCACCTATGAAGACCATCCATGGATCACCCCGCTGGAGCAGTTCATCCGCGATGCCTACGGCGCGCGGGTGCCGTTGGTGGGGGTGTGTTTTGGCCATCAGATCATCGCCCAAGCGATGGGCGGACGGGTGGAACGCTTTGCCGGGGGGTGGGCTGTGGGGGCGACGGATTACGATTTTGGCAATGAAACCCTGACGATGAACGCGTGGCACCGCGATCAGGTGACGGTGGTGCCGAAATCGGCGCGTGTGATTGCCAGCAATGATTTTTGCGCCAATGCGGCGATGTTGTATGACGACCGCGCGCTGACTGTGCAGGCGCATCCCGAATTTGGGTCAGAGTTTGTCGACGGCCTGATCACCAGCCGTGGCCGGGGCGTCGTGCCTGATGATTTGTTGTCGGACGCCACCGCGCGTCTGGATCAGCCAAATCAGAACAGCCGGATGGCCGCCCAGATTGCCGCGTTCTTCAAACTGCCGCGCCCCTAAGACTCTGTTGGCAAGGTGCCAGCGGATAACCCTGACAAAACAGTGTGTAAACATGTCAAAATGGACCGATCAACTGCCCGAAGCTGCCCGCGAATACATCGGCGACCGCCGCGTAGATGAGGTGGAATGCGTGATCGGCGACATTGCAGGTGTTGCGCGCGGCAAGGCAATGCCCGCGGCCAAGTTTGCCACGCAAACCAATTACTATTTGCCGAACTCGATCTTTTTGCAGACCATCACCGGCGAATGGGCCGACAATCCGTTTGATGCCTTTACCGAGCCGGACATGGTGATGGTGCCCGATTTCACCACCGCCACCGCCGCGCCCTGGACGGCGGATGTGACGTTGCAAGTGATACATGATGCGCAAGACCAAGACGGCACCCCGATTGCCTTCAGCCCGCGCAACGTGCTGCGCCGTATCGTCAAACTGTATACTGATCAGGGCTGGACGCCCGTGGTGGCCCCCGAGATGGAATTTTTCCTGACCGCCCGCAACACCGACCCCAACATGCCGGTGGAACCGCCGATGGGCCGCACCGGGCGGCGCGCTGCGGGCAAGCAGGCCTATTCGCTGTCGGCGATTGATGAATACGGCAAGGTGATCGACGATATCTATGATTTCGCCGAAGCCCAGGGTCTGGAAATTGACGGTATCCTGCAAGAAGGCGGCGCGGGCCAGATCGAGTTGAACTTGGCGCACGGTGATCCGGTGCGACTGGCAGATGATGTGTTTTTCTTCAAACGCCTGATCCGCGAGGCGGCCTTGCGCCACGATTGCTTTGCCACCTTCATGGCCAAACCCATCGGCGGCGAGCCGGGGTCGGCCATGCATATCCATACCTCGGTGGTGGACAGCAAAACCGGCAAGAACATCTTTGCCGATAAAAAGGGCGGTGAGACCGAGCATTTCTTTCACTTTATCGCCGGGATGCAGAACCATCTGACCGGGGCCATCGCGGTGCTGGCACCTTATGTGAACAGCTATCGCCGTTACGTTCCCGATTTTGCAGCGCCGATTAACCTTGAATGGGGCCGCGACAACCGCACCACCGGCTTGCGCATTCCGATCAGCAGCCCCGCCGGGCGGCGGGTGGAAAACCGTTTGCCGGGCATGGATTGCAACCCCTATCTGGGCATCGCGGCCACGCTGGCCTGCGGCTATCTGGGGCTGATGGAGAAACGCGATCCGCGCCCCGAGTTCAAGGCATCGGCCTATATCGACAGCGATGATATTCCCACCAACATGGGCGACGCGCTGGATTTGCTGGCCGAAGACACCGCTTTGGTTGACGTGTTGGGGGTGGATTTTTGCAAAGTCTATGCGTCGGTCAAGCGCAATGAATACAAAGAGTTCTTGCAGGTCATCAGCCCGTGGGAGCGCGAGCATCTGCTGTTAAACGTATGAACCTGTTGCATATAAACGATCGCCGCGGCCAGTATCCGGCGTCGTATTACGCAGCCACCGCAGCCCCCATGGCGGCATTTGCGCCGCTGCAGGGTGAGACGCGGGCCGATGTCTGCGTGGTAGGCGGCGGCTATACCGGCCTGTCGGCGGCCCTGCATCTGGCGCAAAAGGGTTACGACGTCGCATTGCTTGAGGCGCACCGCGTGGGCTTTGGCGCGTCGGGGCGCAATGGCGGGCAATTGGGGTCGGGCCAGCGGCAAGATCAGGATTGGATCGAAAAGGCGGTCGGAAAGCATACCGCGCACCGTTTGTGGGACATGGCCGAAGAAGCCAAGGCGCTGGTGCGTGCGCTGATTAAGGATCACGCGATGCCCGTGACGTATCACCCGGGCCTTGCGCATGCCTGCTGGTCTGAGACGGAAGTGCGCCATGCCCATTCCTACGGTGAAAAGCTGCGGCGCGATTACGGCTATGATCAGTTGCAACCGCTGGACCGCGCCGGCATTCAGGCGCTGGTCGGGTCCAAGGTTTACAAAGGCGGCGACATTGACCACGGCGCGGGACATCTGCATCCGTTTAACTATGCCATCGGGCTGGCACAGGCTGCGGCAAAGGCCGGGGTGCGGATATTCGAGACATCCGAAGTGCATCACATCCAGCACGGCGCGAAACCGGTGGTGCAAACGGCCACGGGCCGGGTGGTCTGCAATCATGTGATTTTGGCGGGCAATGGATACTTGGGCAATCTTGACCGCAAAATCGCCGCGCGAGTGATGCCGATCAACAATTTTATCGTGGCCACCGAACCTCTTGGCGACCGCGCCCGCGATATTCTGGCGCAGCCCATTGCGGTGGCGGATACCAAGTTTGTGGTGAATTACTGGCGGCTGTCCGAAGACAACCGGTTGTTGTTTGGCGGCGGCGAATCTTATGGCTATCGCTTTCCCGACATCATCAAGACGGTGCTGAAGCCGATGTTGCAGGTCTATCCGCAATTGCGGGGCGTGAAAATTGACTACGCCTGGGGCGGCACTTTGGCGATCACGATGAACCGGATGCCGTGCTTTGCCCGGCCTGCCGCCAATGTGCTGTCGGCTTCGGGCTATTCCGGGCATGGGGTGGCGATGGCGACGCTGGCAGGCAAGATCATGGCCGAGGCGGTGGGCGCGCAAGCCGAACGCTTTGATCTGATGGCGTCCCTGCCCTACACCCGGTTTCCCGGCGGCGTGGGGTTTCGCTGGCCTTTGCTGGTGACTGCAATGACGTGGTATGCGATGCGCGACCGGCTGGGAATATAAGGCGGGCAGCGCCCCGGGTTCGAGCCGGGGCCTGATGGCGGCAAACCAGAGGCCCCGGGTCAGGCACGGGGCGCGGGACATCGGCCTTACAAGCCTGATCGCCCATCAGCGGAAATCACCCGGCCATCCTGATTGTCACTGGATTGTCACCAATACAGTGTTTACATCTTTCCTGAATATGACATTAAGGAAAGCTGCGATCATGGCGCCAGACGGACAAGTGACGGACCTTAAAAGCCGTGCCCCCAACACCCATGCATCCGAGCCTATTCCAGACGCGGCACGCGGCGAAATTGACCGGCTGCTGAACAGTGGCGATTTGTTCCGCTATACCGCCAGTGATGGTGCGCCGGTGGCCCTGCTGGAACAGGAATTCGCCGATTTGCTGGGTGCGCGCTATGCTTTGGCGGTGGCATCCTGTTCGGCGGCGTTGTTTTTGGCGCTGAAGGCACTGGATTTGCCGCGCGGGGCCAATGTGCTGATCCCCGCTTTTACGTTCGCCGCCGTGCCATCTGCCGTGGTGCATGCCGATCTGACGCCAGTGCTGGTCGAAGTTGGCGACAATTACCGCCTTGATATGGCCGATTTTGCCGCCAAACTGGACGGGGCTCAGGCGGTTTTGATCAGCCACATGCGCGGCCACACGTCAGATATGGATGCCATCATGGCGCTGTGCGATGCGCGCCACATCCCGGTAATCGAAGACGCTGCCCACAGTCTTGGCACCACATGGAACGGGCGCAATATCGGCACCATCGGCAAGATCGGCTGTTTCAGCTTTCAGTCCTACAAAATGGTAAACGCGGGCGAAGGTGGCATTCTGATCACCGATGACGGCGATCTGGCGGCGCGCTGTGTCATCATGTCGGGGGCCTACGAGGCCAACTGGAAGAAGCATCCCGGCATGCAAAACAGCTATATGCTGTGGCAAAACAAGCTGCCGCTTTACAACATGCGGATGCAGAACCTGTCGGCGGCAGTGATCCGCCCCCAACTGCCCGCCTTGGCAGACCGTGTTGCCAAAGGGCGGGCCGGGCATGACCGGGTGGCAGATCAACTGGGCGCTTGCGCGCATTTTGCGGTGCCGCCCGCCCTGCCCGGTGAAAATCGCGCGCCCGACAGCATCCAGTTCAATCTGGTCGGCGGTTGGAGCGATGCGCAAGCGTTGGCGTTCCAAGCGGCGGCGAAAGACCATGGCGTCACGGTGCAGGTCTTTGGCCTGTCGGATGGCAATGCGCGGGCGTTTTGGAATTGGGAATTTCTGGGGCCAGCGCCTGACTTGCCGAAAACCCGCGCAATGTTGATGCGCGCCTGCGATGTGCGCCTGCCGACACGGCTGACAGAGGCAGAGTTGGACTATATCGCCAATGCGGTGATTGCGGCGGCGCGTCTTGCCAAGGCCTAACCCTTGCGTCCCCAAGCAGGCGCCTCGCAAAGAAAACCTGCGGCCTTGCGCATTTTTCCCCTTGCAGCCGCGGGGCGGGCGGCTTATTCCGCACTCACTCCAAACGGTGCGGGCGTAGCTCAGGGGTAGAGCATAACCTTGCCAAGGTTAGGGTCGAGAGTTCGAATCTCTTCGCCCGCTCCAATTGGATCTGGCCTTGCGGAAGGCCATGCATGGGACCGCTTTTGCGGTCCTTTTGCTTTTTGGGGCATGGCTGATGCCGGGTTGATAGCCGCAGGCCCGCGCAGCCGCGACGGACGGTCCGTTGATCGGCTGGCTGGCCTTCGCAAATACCTTTGCCCCCACGCCAGCCACCGCGTCGCGACGCAAGCCTGACATGCCGTGCGGCACTGGTGCATTCTTTAGGCGGCGGGGTTGGTATTGCCTAAAAACCGGGCAGCCCGACACAGCCTGCCGCGGGACCGGGTCAAACCGGCCAGATAGCGCTGTCAAATCCCGCCGCGATGCCGCCTGTGCCTTGGGATGTCGCACGTGTTATCCATCATTGTGGTTGAAAAAGACCGCGACCGCGCCTTGCTGATTGTCGATGCCCTGCAGGACGCGGGCAATTTCGACATTCTGGTCATCGCCGAGGATTCTGGCCTTGCCCGGCGCATTGCGCAGCGCAACCCTGACATTGTGCTGATCGACGCGGGCAATCCGTCGCGCGATGTGCTGGAAGAGTTGACCCAAGCGTCGTCGCCGATGGAACGTCCGGTCGCGATGTTTGTCGATCAAAGCGACCTTGCCCTGACCAAAGCCGCAATCGAGGCTGGGGTTTCGGCCTATGTTGTCGATGGATTGCAGCCACAGCGGATCAAACCCATCCTTGATGCCGCGATTGCGCGGTTTCACATGCTGAAAAAGCTGCGCCTTGAACTGGCGGAAACCCGCAAAGCGCTGGACGAACGCAAAACCATCGACCGCGCCAAAAGCATTCTGATGCGCGCGCGCGGCATTGGCGAAGATGAGGCTTACGGCCTGCTGCGCAAAGCCGCGATGGATCAGGGCCGCAAACTGACCGACGTGGCGCAGGCCCTGGTGATGACGGCGGATTTGTTGAAATGACCGAAGGGCTGTCGCTGGGCTATGTGCCGCTGCTGGATGCAGCACCGTTGATCATAGCCAAGGCTTTGGGCTTTGCCGAAGAGGAGGGCCTGCACCTTGTGCTGCATCCGGCCCCAAGCTGGGCCAGTTTGCGCGATATGCTTGCGCACGGTCAGGTTGATGCGGCGCATATGCTGGCACCACTGCCCATCGCGATGGCTTTGGGCCCGATCCGGGGCGATGCGCGGTTCGAGGTGCTGTCGGTGTTGAACATCAACGGTAATGTCATTGGAACCTCGCAAGCCCTGGCGCAGCGTCTGGTGGACGGCGGCCACGACTTTGCGTTCAACCATGCCCGCATGGCCGGGCAGGCCTTGTTAGCCGCCAGCGATACTTTGCGCATCGGCGTGCCTTACGGGTTTTCGATGCACGCAGAGCTGATCCACTATTGGCTGGGGGCTTTGGGGGCAGATGCCGCCAGACTGGATATCCGCACCGTGCCGCCGCCAAGGATGGCGGACGCGCTGGCGCTGGGGGAAATTGACGCCTTTTGCGTTGGCGAGCCTTGGGGATCGGTCGCGGCAGACAGCGGGGCGGGCAGTTTGTTGTTGCCAACCGCGGCGATCTGGGCGCGCGCGCCGGAAAAAGTGTTGGCAACCCGGTTCGGCTGGGCCGACGCGCAGCCCGAGATGGCGGGTCGATTGTTGCGCGCGCTGTGGCGGGCCGGGCAGTGGCTGGGGCGCGAAGGCAACGGAATGATGGCGGCGGAGTTGTTGGCCGCCCCCGACCGGCTGGCAGTGCCCCCAGAGGTGATAGAACGCGCCTTGACCGGGCGTATGGTGATCTCGCCCGCGGGTCTTGTGCGTCATGGTCCGCCGCTGATCGACTTCTTTGGCGGGGCGGCCACGTTTCCGTGGCGCAGTCAGGCGGCGTGGATCGGCGCCCATCTGGCGCGCCGCATCGGGTTTGATCCAATAATGGCCGCCCAAACCGCCGCCCCGGTGTTTCGCAGCGATCTTTACCGGCTGCACCTGCGCGACACCGGGGCCTGCATTCCGGGGGCATCTGAAAAGCTGGAGGGCGCGCTTGCAACGCCCACGGTTGCCTTAACAGAGCGTGGCAAGTTGATTCTGCCACCTGATCGGTTTTTTGACGCCCGAATTTTCGACCCACACCGACCAGAGCGCTGAAAAAAGCGGCAGTTCATGCTGCAACTGCAAAGCCTGCCGGTAAGATCACGGAATTTGCCTGCCTTTTGTTGACGCCGCAGTGCGGCATTGGCAGGGTTCTCCCAAGAGTTCGGCAATGGCGTCGAACTGCACCGCCCCCAAAATTGGGACCAGTATGAGCAGCGCCGCTCGATTCCTTGCCCGCTTTGGCATTGGGTCTTGCGGCTTTTTGCAATCATTTCCCCCGTTTTGGGGATCAACCGGAAACCAGCCATGACACGTATCGCAGCCTTGCTTGCCACGACCGCATTCACCGCAACCACCGCCTTTGCCGAAACCCCCGGTATTGAAAAATCCGAGCTGACGCTGGGCTTTATCAAGCTGACCGATATGGCGCCCTTGGCAATTGCCAAGGAAAAGGGCTTTTTCGACGCCGAAGGCCTGTCGGTCACGTTGGTGGCGCAATCGAACTGGAAAGTACTGCTAGACGGGGTGGTGTCGGGCGAATTGGACGGCGCGCATATGTTGGCAGGCCAGCCGATTGCCGCCAGCATCGGCTATGGCACCAAAGCCGCGCTTGTGACGCCTTTTTCGATGGATCTGAACGGCAACGCCATCACCGTATCCAATGCGGTGTGGGCGGAGATGAAGCCGGGCATCGACATGGTCGATGGCAAGCCCGCGCATCCGATTTCGGCCGCAGCCCTGTTGCCGGTGATTGCGGCCTATGCCGATGAAGGCAAGCCGTTCAACCTTGGCATGGTGTTTCCGGTGTCAACGCATAACTACGAATTGCGCTATTGGCTGGCGGCGGGCGGCATCAATCCGGGGCTGTATTCGCCCGATGATGTGTCGGGCCAGATCGGCGGCGATGTGCTGATTTCGGTTACCCCACCGCCGCAAATGCCCGCGACCCTAGAGGCTGGCACCATTGATGGCTATGCGGTGGGCGAGCCGTGGAATCAGGCCGCCGTCGCCAAAGGCATCGGCGTGCCGGTGATTGTTGACAACGACATCTGGAAGAACAATCCCGAAAAGGTGTTTGGCCTGACCGCCGAATTTGTCGCGGCAAACCCGCAAACCACGCTGGCCCTGACAAAGGCGCTGATCCGGGCGGCGATCTGGCTGGACGAAAACGGCAACGCCAACCGCGCCGAGGCGGTCGAGATTTTGGCGCGTCCCGATTATGTCGGGGCCGACGCGGCGGTGCTGGCCAATTCGATGACCGGCAGCTTTGAATACGAGCCGGGCGACGTGCGCCCGACGCCCGATTTCAACGTGTTCTTCCGCTATAACGCGACCTTTCCCTATTATTCGGATGCGGTGTGGTATCTGACGCAAATGCGCCGCTGGGGCCAGATTGCCGACGCCAAGCCGGATACATGGTTCGATGAAACCGCCAAATCGGTTTACAAACCCGATATCTACCGCACCGCCGCCGAAGCCCTGATCGCCGACGGTCTGGCTACGGCGGAGATGTTCGACTTTGACGCCGATGGTTACCGCGACCCATCCGCCGATTTTATCGACGGCGTGTCTTATGATGGCACAAAGCCCAACGCCTATATTGACGGGCTGACCATCGGGCTGAAAGCGGCGCAAACCGTGGCTGGCGGCGAAGTAATCAACTGAAATCATATGTTTGCACCCCGTTGCGTGGCAAACCTTCCCATGCAACGGGGGACTAGAAGGATGCCCGCTCAATGAGCTTACTTGACCAGACCACCACGCCGATGCCGCCAAAAGCCAACCGTCGCGTGCGGCAAGACCGGCTTTTTCGCCTGATCGCGGCTTGTGATACGTGGTTCCGGCTGTTGGGTCTGGCGTGGATCACCCCGATCTGCCGGCTGTTTGCCGGTGACAATCCGCGCGGGCAGGCCGGTGAAATCTGGCGCCTTGCCGCCGTGCCTTTGCTGGCCATCGCGGGCTTTGTGGCGCTGTGGGCTTATCTGGCCCCGATGGTGCAAACCTCGCTGGGTGCTATT
>JANPLZ010000005.1:0-39010 GCA_031422555.1 Cypionkella sp.
TCACACCCCCAAGCGGCAATCGCAAAGGCGATTGCCGCTCTCCCCCGTGGGATATTTTTGAACAGATGAAACAAATTTCAGATAAGTTTTAGCAAGGTCAGGCGGCGAATGTCAGGCGGCGAATGTCAGGCGGTGCGCGACGGGATCTGCGCCTCGAACCATTTGAACAACAAAACGATCATGCCCGCCAGAATCATATAGACCAGTGCCAGCAGCAACAGCGGCTCATAAACGATAAAGGTGTCTTGGGTGACGCGTTTGGCCAGCGAATAAATATCCACCACGGTGATTGTGGCCACCAAGGGTGTTGATTTCATTTGCAAAACCGTCTCACCGCCAATGGTGGGCAACGCGCGGTGCAAGGCTTGGGGCAGCCAGATGCGCAAAAAGATCTTCATCCGTGGCATGCCCATGGCGCGCGCGGCCTCAAGCTGTCCGCCGGGCACGCCTTTGAACGCACCGCGCATCACCTCGCCTTCGTAGCCCGCAACCGACAACGTCAGCGCCAGCACCGCATAGGGCCAGGCCTGCCGCAATATCGGCCACATAAAGCTGTCGCGGATTTCCGGGAACTGCGCAAACACCGACCCCAGACCGTAATACAGCAGCCAAAGCTGCAACAGCAGCGGTGTGCCGCGAATGATGCTGCAATAAATGCGTGCCGGCACCGCCAGCCACGCAGGGCCCGTGGCCATCGCAAAGCCCAACGGGATCGCCAGCAGCATGCCAAGGATCATCGTCACAACGGTCAGCCAGATGGTGCGCCAGATCGCAATCGGCAGCAGATCGAGGTATTTTGGCGTTGAAAGCCACGACCAGTTCAGCACAAGCGCGCACCACAAGACAATGCCCACGCCGATGGCCAGCAAAAACAGGCGGTGCGGCTGAAGCCGGCCCATCAGATGCCGCCCCCTCCCGCATTGCGCTGGCCGCGCCGCGCCCAAACCTCAATGCGGCTGAACACCGCGCCCGATACCAGCGACAAGGCCAGATAAAGAACGCCCGCCGCCAGATAAAACGTGAGGAAAGATTTGGTGGTGCCTGCGGCAAGCGAGGTGGCCTTGGTCAGTTCGATAAAGCCGATCACCGCCAGCAAAGCCGTATCCTTGGTGCAGGTCAGCCACAGGTTGGCCAGCCCCGGCACCGCCGCCAGTGTCATCAGCGGCAAGGTTATGCGCCCCGCGATTTTCATCGGCGACATGCCCATGGCGCGCCCCGCCTCTATTTGCCCTGCGGGCACCGACAGGATCGCGCCGCGCAACACTTCGGTGGAATAGGCACCCTGCACCACGCCCAAAACGATGATGCCCGCCACCACACCGGAAAAATCAATCGGCTCAAAGCCATTGCTGCGCAAGACCGCGTTGATCGCATCTTTGGCGGCAAAGGTGATCAACAGCAGCAGCACCAGTTCCGGCACCGCGCGCACCAAAGTGGTATAAATCGCCAGCAAATCGCGGGTGATCGGCCCGCCGTAAAGTTTGCCAAACGCCCCCAGCACGCCGATAAACAGCCCCAAAGCATAGGCCCCCGCCGCGATCAGAACGGTTTTGCCCAGACCCACAATCAGCGTGGCCCCCCAACCCGGGGGGGACCACGCCAACAACTCGGCCGCCGAAGCCGCCATCAGAGGGGCAAACAGCAACGCTTAGCCGCCGTAAATCGACGAGGCGAAATACGGCTTGGTGATCGCATCATAGGTACCGTCCGCGATCACTTTGGCGATGGCGGCGTTGAACTTGGCTTTCAGATCATCCTCGCCCTGACGCAGACCAACACCGACGCCCTGCCCCAGAATTGCCGGATCATCGGCCACAGCCCCGATCACTTCGCAGCAGGCTTTGCCGCCATCGGTGGCCATAAACGCATCAACGGCGATACTGTCGGCCTGACTTGCATCCACCCGGCCCGCGGCCAGATCCTGAAAGCCTTCGTCGGTGGTCTGGTAGGTTTTGATCTCGGCTGCAGTGCCGGCGAAGTATTTCTGCGCATAGGCCTCGTGGATGGTGGACACTTGCACCCCGATGACCTTGCCGGTCATGCCTGCGGCATCGGGGGTCATGCCTGCACCCTTGGTCGCCACAATTACCGTGGGGGTGTTGTAATATTTATCCGAGAAAGCGATGGTCTTGCTGCGCTCTTCGGTGATCGACATTGACGCCATGATGGCATCAATCTGCCCGCCGGTCAGCGACGGGATGATACCTTCCCATGCCACCGGGGTGATCACGCATTCCATCGCCCCTGCCGCACAGACCGCGTTGATGAAATCCACCTCCCAGCCAACCCAAGCGCCTGCGGCATCCGGCGAGGCAAACGGAGGATAGGGTTCGGCAGCGATGCCGATTTTCAGTGGCTCGGCCAAGGCGGCGGTGCCGAACGCGGTGGCAAGCAGGGTGGCAAGGATGATTTTCTTCATGTCTTTCCTCATAGGTTACTTGATAGGTTACTTTAAGTCTGTCCGCTAACTTACGGATTTCAGGAACTGTTTCAGTCTGTCAGATTTCGGCGCGCCAAACAGTTGTTCGGGCGGGCCTTCTTCTTCGATCACGCCATTGACCAGATAGATCACATGGCTGGCCACTTCGCGGGCGAATTTCATCTCATGCGTCACCAGAATCATCGTGCGGCCTTCGTCGGCCAGCCCGCGGATCACTTGCAACACTTCGCCCACCAGTTCGGGGTCAAGCGCCGAGGTCGGCTCGTCAAACAGCATCGCGCGGGGTTCCATGCACAAAGCCCGCGCGATGGCGGCGCGTTGTTGCTGGCCGCCCGACATGAACGCAGGGTAAGCCCCGGCCTTTTCGGCCAGACCGACACGGGCCAGCAACGCCTCGGCGCGGGTGGTGGCCACGGATTTGGCGGTTTTCATCACCTGCACCGGCACTTCGATCAGGTTTTCCAGCACGGTTTTATGCGTCCACAGATTGAAACTTTGGAACACCATGCCCAAGGATTGCCGCAGCCGTTCAATCTGGCGCCGGTCTGACGGGCGCCCATCCGGGTGCATGGCCACTGCCTCGCCGCCGATTTCAATACTGCCGCCAGACGGGGTTTCCAGAAAGTTGATGCAGCGCAGCATCGTCGATTTGCCCGAGCCCGAGCCGCCGATGATCGCCACCACGTCGCCGGTGCGCGCGGTCAACGACACGCCTTTTAATACCTCATGGGTGCCGAAGGACTTTTTCAGCCCTTCCACCCGAATGGCGATGGGGCGGTCGTCCGCCACCGCCGTTGTCGTCGTTCCCTGCGTCGGCATGTCGGTTATCCTGCCGTTGTTATTGGTGTTATCTGACACGCAGCGAGGCCCGGCGCGCAAGTTATATTTTTGTCATGATCTTTTATGACGCTACGGCGTTAATTCTAATGCCGCGGGGCCAATGCGTCTTGCAACAGCGTGCGCACCAGATCCAGCGGCACATCGTCGGCCACAAACGCCTGCCCGATGCCGCGCGCAAGAACAAAGCGCAACTGCCCTGCCACCACTTTTTTATCCTGTCCCATCAGCGCTAACAGCGCCTCGGCTGATGGCAGTTCGCCGCCAATATCGGCAAGATCGGTCTTTACACCCAAGGCCCGCAGGTGCGCCCGCAGGCGGCTGGGGGTTTCTTGCGCACAAAGCCCCAACCGCTGCGACAATTCAAACGCCAGCGCGCAGCCAATGGCCACGCCTTCGCCGTGCAGCAACCGGTCGGAATAGCCGGTGGCCTTTTCCAAGGCATGACAAAACGTATGGCCCAAATTCAACAGCGCGCGTTCGCCGTTTTCGTGTTCATCGCGCGCCACGATCCCGGCTTTCATCTGCACCGACCGTGTCACCGCATGCTGCCGCGCGTCGCTGTCGCCTGCCACCATGCGGGCGGCGTTCAATTCAAGCCAGTCAAAGAACGCGGCGTCGCCCAGCAGCCCGTATTTCACCACCTCGCCGTAGCCGGCCAGAAAATCACGCGCCGGCAGGCTGGCCAGCACAGTGGTATCGGCCAGCACAAGGCTGGGTTGGTGAAACGCGCCCACCAGATTTTTGCCCTGCCCGGTGTTGATCCCGGTTTTGCCGCCGACCGAGCTGTCGACTTGCGCCAGCAGCGTTGTCGGCACTTGGACAAACCGCACGCCGCGCCGCAAAATCGACGCCGCAAACCCTACCAGATCGCCCACCACGCCGCCGCCAAACGCAATCACCACGTCGCGGCGTTCGATCTTTTGGTCCAACAGCCAGTCAACACTGCGTTCCAGTTGCGGCCAGCCTTTGCTGGCTTCACCGGGCGGAATGGCCAGCGCGGTCATCGCAATGCCTTGCGCCTCAAGCGATGCGGCAAGCGCCATCAGATGGCGGGCGGCGACGGTTTCATCGGTGATCACCGCAACTTTCCTGCGCTGCAGCAAAGGCGCAATCTGGCGGCCGACATCTCCGATCAGCCCCGGCCCGATGCGCACTTGATAGCTGCGCGTCCCCAGCGCCACGTCGACGATGTCAATGGCCATGGATTAAGCCCCTTCCAGAACATCGGCCCGCAGAGCAAGGGCATCGACGACACGTTGCGCCATCTCCTCGACCGACAGGTCGGCAGAACTGTCAACGACGATATCGGCCATCTGGTAGAACGGCAGGCGGGCATCGTAAAGCCCGCGCAGGGTTTCGCGCGGATTTGCGGTGCGCAGCAGTGGCCGGGTTGCTTTGTGGCGCACCCGTTGCCACAGCAAATCCAGTTCTGCCCGCAGCCAGACCGACACGCCCGCACCGCGCACCAGATCGCGGTTGGGGGCCGACAAGAACGCGCCCCCCCCGGTGGACAGCACGCAAGGCGCTTCCCGCAACAACCGCCCCAGCACTTCGGATTCGCGGGCGCGAAAGAAAGGCTCGCCGTCACGGGCAAAAATCTCGGCGATAGAGCGGTCGGCGGCACGGGTGATCTCGTCATCCGAATCAACAAAGGGCACCGACAGCGCCCGCGCAAGCGCGGCCCCCACCGCCGTTTTGCCCGCCCCCATCATGCCAACCATCACCACGGTCTTTGTCAGCCGCATCATTCCGCCCGCCGCACCCTGTTTATCCCTGTCGATCGTGACAGTTTGACCCAAAAAGGCGGCCCACCGCCGAAACCGGGACCGTTCTTGCTTGAATGGCGTGAAGTTGGATGAAATGCCATATATATTCGTTCCCAAATCGGGGCTTGGCGCAACGCTATGCTGCGGTAAGATGGCGGCGGGATAAACCGCGGCCAAAACAAAAGGCAGTGCGGGCATGGGGCGTTTGATCAAACTGGTGGTGCTGTTGGTGGTGGCGGGGTTTTTAGGGTTGGTGGGCTATGCGTATCTGGCGGATATGACGCCGCTGCGCCAAGAGGTGAAACAGCCGGTGGTGTTGGATGCGCAGTAGCCGGATCCGGGCGGGCATCACTTTCGCGGCCTGCCTGTGCGTGGGCACGGCCAGTCTGTGTGCGCCTGCGGCTTGGGCCGAAAAGCGCCCGCTGTCGGCGATCAACTGGTTGTCGCAATCGCTGAAATCCGCACCCGCAACCGGTGTGCAGCCAGTGCAACCCGATATCGAGGCCCAGCAGCGGGTGATCAATGGCACCCAGGCCACCCTGCCCGCGGTGGCAGGCGAAGTGGGGGTGACCCAGACCAGCGCGTTGCCGCAGCCGGTGGCGGTGTCGGTGTTGGGCGGCCCATCCCCCGATGCGGTCGGGCTGTTGCCAATGGCGGTGACGGGGTTTCCGCGCAAATTATGGGGGCCGGGCCGCAGCGCCGACATTGCCACCGCCATTGCGGCGGTGCGTCTGGAAGGGCTGCCCGCCTTGCAGGGCCTGTTGCTGACGTTGCTTTTGGCCGAAGCTGATGCGCCACCCGATTCCGCCGGATCAGGGCTGCTGCTTTTGGCGCGCATCGACAAGCTGTTGGAAATCGGCGCGCTGGATCAGGCGCAGGCCCTGATCAACGCCGCAGGTCCCACCAGTTCGCCCGATCTGTTCCGCCGCAGCTTTGACGTCGCCCTTTTGACCGGCGAAGAAGGCCGCGCGTGCGAGCAGATGCAAAGCGCACCGGGGCTGGCCCCGACCCTGACCGCGCGGGTGTTTTGTCTGGCGCGGGCTGCCGATTGGGCCACGGCTGCGCTGACGCTGCGCACCTCGCAGGCGCTGGGGCAAACCGATCCAGCCGAAGAAGCGCTGCTGACCCGGTTTCTGGACCCGGATTTGTTCTCGGACGAGCCGATGCCACCGCCGCCCAAGCCGGTCTCGCCGTTGATCTGGCGGATCTACGATGCCTTGGGTGAGCCGGTGTCGACCGCCACCCTGCCCCCGGCGTTTGCGCATGCCGAACTTTCCGAACGTGCGGGCTGGAAAGCCCAGATCGAGGCCGCCGAACGGCTGGCCCATGTCGGCGCTATTGCCCCCAATGTGCTGTTGGGCCTTTACACCGATCGCACGCCCTCGGCCTCGGGTGGGGTCTGGGACCGCGCCGATGCCTTTCAACGCTTTGACGCGGCGCTGACCAAGGGCGATGTGGCGGCGGTGGAACAGCGTCTGCCGCTGGCCTATGCGCGGATGAAGGATGTAGAGTTGGAAGTGCCGTTCGCCACGCTGTTTGCGCCCGCGCTGTCGCGCTTGACGCTGACCGGCGATGCGGCGCGGATTTCATATGAATTGGGCTTGCTGTCGCCCGATTATGAACGGCTGTCCAAAACCGTTCCGGCCACTGGCGATGCGCGTTCGCTGTTTTTGGCGGGTTTGGCGGTAGGGTCGGTCAAGGGGTTGGTGGCGCCTGACAGCATGGCCCGCGCCATTGCGCCCGCGTTCATTGCCCCAGAGTTGCCCGCCGATCTGCAGCCTTTGTTGCAGGAAGGCCGCACCGGTGAGGTGATTTTGGCCGCGATGCAGCGGATCGAGCAAGGCTTGGGCGGTGAGTTGGTCAAGGTCACCGAAGGGCTTTCGGTGCTGCGCAAGCTGGGGCTGGAAGATGTCGCGCGGCGCACGGCACTGGAACTGATGCTGCTGGAACGGCGCGGATAACCGGATGGCCGCGCCGAAATCTGACCATTTGTGGATCAGCGGCTTTCTGGCGGCGGCGGCGGCCGAATTGGGCGCGGCGCGCAACACCCAACTGGCCTATGGCCGTGATCTGAAAGATTACGCCGAATGGCTGGCGCGGCACGGGCTGGCGCTGGCCACCGCGGCGCGCAGCGATGTCGAGGGCTATCTGGTGGCCTGTGAGGCGCAGGGCCTGTCCAAAGCCACCCGCGCGCGCCGGTTGTCGGCGATCCGCCAGCTTTACCGCTTTGCGCATGATGAAGGTTGGCGCGCCGATAACCCGGCGCTGCGGCTGAAGGGCCCGGGGGCCAGCAAACATCTGCCCGCCACCCTTAGCCGCGATGACGTCAGCGCCATGCTGGACGCCGCCCGCGATTTTGGCCGCAGCCCACCCGATCGCTTGCGCAACCGCGCGTTGTTGGAGCTTTTGTATGCCACCGGCATGCGGGTTTCGGAACTGGTCACCCTGCCCGTGGCTGCGGTGCGTGGTGCGCCCCGGATGATTCTGGTGCGCGGCAAGGGCGACAAGGAACGCATGGTGCCGCTGTCCGGCCCGGCGCGTGACGCTTTGGCCGATTGGCTGGTCAGCCGGGACGCCGCCGAAGACGCGGCCCGCACCCAAGGCAGGCCCGCGTCAAAATTCCTGTTTGCAGGCGCGGGCGCGGACGGCCATCTGACCCGGCAATATTTCTATTTGCTGATCAAAGACATCGCGGCGGCAGGTGGGGTTGATCCCGCGATGGTAACCCCGCACACCATGCGCCACGCGTTTGCCACCCATTTGCTGGCGGGCGGCGCGGATTTGCGGGTGATCCAGACGCTTTTGGGCCACGCCGATGTTGCGACTACCGAGATTTACACGCATGTGTTGGAAGATCATCTGAAAGATCTGGTTTTGATGCATCACCCCTTGGCGCGCAAACCGTAACGCCCTTTACCGACCGGACCCAATGACCATCCCTGCCTTTACCTTGCCGCTTTGGCTGATCTTACTGATCCTGATCGCAGGCTTTGCCTTGCTGACCCCGCAAGCCCGTGCCGCCCTTGGCCGCCTGCGTGCGCGCGCCAATCCCGATGGCAAAATGCTAGCGCTGCGCGAAGAAATCATGGGCGCGATTGCCATGGGCCATTCCGGTGGCGCGGTTGAAAAAGACGCGCGTGACCGGTTGCTGGGCGCGCTTGATCTGGCGCATCGCACGGTGGATGAAATCATGCGCCCGCGCCGCCAGATCGAAATGGTTGACGGCGATCAAAGTCCCGATGCCATTCTGACCCAAGTGCTGGCTTCGGCCCATACCCGGCTGCCGGTCTATCGTGGTTCACAGGATAATATTCTGGGTGTGGTTCATGCCAAGGACTTGCTGCGCGAAGTTGACCGTCTGGTGCGCGGGGCGGCGGGATCGGTTGATCTGATCCAAAATCTGGACATCGTTAAAATCGCGATGAAGCCTTATTTCATCCCCGACACCACAACGCTGGACGAACAAATGCGCGAGTTTCTGAAACGCCACACGCATTTTGCGCTGGTGGTTGATGAATACGGCGCGCTGCAAGGCCTGATCACGCTGGAAGACATTCTCGAAGAAATCGTGGGCGAGATCACCGATGAATTTGACGTGGTGGCGCGCGACAGTGGGCTTTCGCGCGACGCGGCCGGACATTATCTGGTCGACGGCGCGATGACGATCCGCGATCTGAACCGCGCGCTGGACTGGCGGCTGCCCGATGATGAGGCCAACACCGTCGCCGGTCTGGTCATTCACGAAGCGCAGATGATTCCCACCGAAGGGCAGGCGTTCAACTTTCACGGTTTTCGGTTTGAAGTGGCACAGCGGCGCGAAAACCGGGTGACCAAGCTGAAAGTGCGCGCGCTGTAAGCGGCAACGAAAAACGCGCGCCGGACCGGCCCGCGCGCGTTTTTTATTTTGATGCTGACGTTCGCATCAGATGATTTCGATCAGCGCGCTTAGGCCGGTTACGGAGGTGATCCCGGTCAAGGTTACCGTATCGCCGTCGCCAAAATTGAACACCACAACGCCGCCGACAACCCTTGCATGCTGCGCCACGATCTGGGTGTTGGTCAGGGTCGCACCGCCCCACAGCTCATCATCGAACACCAGCTTTTCGCGCGCCGCCCGGTCAAAGTCGATAATCCTGTCGGCGCCACCGCCATTCGCAAACACAAAGGAATCAATGCCGGTGCCGCCGCGCAGCAGATCATTGCCGGTCCCGCCCAACAACTGATCGACGCCGCCCCCGCCAGACAAATAGTCAACGCCGTCACCGCCATAGACGATGTCATTGCCGACTTGGCCATACAGTGAATCCGCGCCCATACCGCCAAAAATGCTGTCATTTCCGGCATCACCCGTAACGGTGTCATTGCCGTCACCGCCCTGCATGATATTGGCGCCCTTGTTGCCCGCCATGTTGTTTGCAGCGGTATTTCCGGTGGCATCCAGCGCAGATACGCCCAGCAGCCGCAGATTGTTGATGCCGCTGACCAGTTCGATATCACCCGAACTGTACAAGGTCTTGCCGTCCACCACATCCAGTTTGATGTTGCCGCTGTCGGCGTTAAGAATGGCTTTGAACACTTCGGTCTCGCCCACCAGGCCCTGCACATGCACCGAGGCCATTGGTCCGGCCAATGCCAGCGCATAGCCGCCCGCAGCGCCGGTGGTGGCCGTGTCAAGCACCGCAGCCTCGCCACCCGCAGGTCCGTCGGCGGCCACAAGGGTCAGCCCGGCCCGGCCTTCGCCGATGGTGTAGAACCGGTCAAGCCCGGTGTCGGTAAAGGCAACGCCGGTGACAAACACCGACTGACCCGAGGTGCCAAACGACTGCCCGACCATCGAGGCATTAAAGTTGGTGGCCCCATAACGGAACAGGCCCTGTTCTTGCGCAAGGCCCACTTCCTTGAACTGATCGCGCATCAGGTTGGTGCGGTGTGGCGCGGATTTGAACAGCGCATCATGCTGCACACTGATCATCTTGTTCAGGCTGATCGCCGCAGTGGAGCCCTGCCACGAGATATTTTCCCCCGTGGTGCTCCAGCTATAGCCGGTGGCCGAAACGCGCTGGCCGGGCGTTGATCCGCCAGACCCGGTGTGCGAAAACACATCCGCCGCCAACATCCATTGGGCATGATTGATGGCAGCCGTTTCCAAAAGACCGTTATGCGCCAGCACCTGTTTGGCCGTGGTGGTAATCGCCCCCGCAGCCAGACCCGCGTTCAGGCTGATGCCCAGTCGCGCCGCTTCGGCGGTTGGATCCAACCGCGCCCGGTTAACCAACTCCAACATATACTGTTCAGCCGCACTAATCGTTGCAGTCGCAACCATGATATTCCCCTTAGATTTAATTGGCAGATTAACTCTGAGGGGGGGCATAGCGGATGATTGTGGCGGCGGCGGGCCTGCTTTGTGGCAGAACCGATCTGGTTTATGGCGCAAAAAGGCGCGGCGAGCTTACCGGCGCTTGAACAGCGAACCCAACACGCCGCGCAACACCGCTTGCCCGGTTTTGGACCCCAGACTGCGGGCGAAACTTTTGGCAAAGGCCTCGCCCACCGAATCGGACCGGCTGGCGGTGCTGCGCGGTTTGGCTGCGGCGTCATCGCCACCATCATAGCGGCGGGCGTTTTTGAATTCGGTTGAATCCCAGCCCTTGATGCTGGGGCCATCTTCGGCCTGTTGCACCTCTTGGGCGGCCTTGTCGGCCTTGGCGCGCAGCCGTTCATAGGCGCTGTCGCGGTCGATGGTTTCGGTATATTTCGCCGCCATCGCCGAACCTGCCATCACCGCCGCGCGCACGGCATCGTCGATGGGTCCAAGTTGTGATTGCGGCGGACGGATCAGCGTGCGTTCCACAATCCCTGGAATGCCCTTGGCCTCCAGAAACGATGTCACAGCCTCGCCGGTGCCGACATCGCGGATCGCGTCTTCGGTGGCAAAGCGCGGGTTGGCGCGGTAGGTTTCCGACGCCATGCGCAAGTCTTTCTGATCCTTTGCGGTAAAGGCACGCAAGGCATGCTGCACCCGGTTGCCCAATTGGCCCAAGATCACCTCGGGCACGTCTGCCGGGTTTTGGGTGATGAAATAAATGCCCACGCCTTTGGACCGGATCAGCCGGGCAACCTGTTCCACCTTTTGCACCAGCGCGCGCGGCGCATCGGTGAACAGCAAATGCGCCTCGTCAAAGAAGAACACCAGCTTTGGCTTGTCCGGATCGCCAACCTCGGGCAGGTTTTCGAACAACTCTGACATCAGCCACAACAGAAACGTCGCATACAAACGCGGGCTGTTCATCAGCCGGTCAGCAGCCAGAATGTTGATCATGCCCATGCCGTCGGCATCCAGCCGCATCAGATCGGCCAGATCAAGGGCGGGTTCGCCAAACATCTGCGCCGCACCCTGATTTTCCAACACCAGCAAGCGGCGCTGAATGGCCCCCACCGATGTGGGCGAAACAAGGCCAAAGCGGCCCGATATTTCGCTGGCATGTTCGGCCACAAAGGTCAGCAAGGCTTGCAGGTCTTTTAGATCCAGCAGCGGCAGGTGTTCTTCATCGGCCAGCCGGAAGGCCACGTTCAGAACGCCTTCCTGCGGTTCGGTGAGTTCCAACAGGCGGCTTAACAACAGCGGCCCCATTTCGGCCACGGTGGCGCGGATGGGGTGGCCTTTGGTGCCAAACATATCCCAAAACACCACCGGAAAGGCGCGGTAGTGCAAATCAAGCCCGATGGTGGCTGCGCGTTTCATAAACGGCTCGTGCAGCTTGTGATCGGCTGATCCTGCCGCCGCCATGCCCGACAAATCGCCCTTCACATCGGCCATGAACACCGGCACGCCTTCGGCGGAAAAGCCTTCGGCCAGAATTTGCAGCGTTACGGTTTTGCCGGTGCCGGTGGCCCCCGCAATCAACCCATGACGGTTGCCGTATTTCAGCAGCAGCGCCTGCGCCTGCGCATAGCCTTCGCCACCGCCGCCCACAAATATCGTCTCGCCCATCTGTGCCGTCCTATCGTTGTGTCGCCATGATCCGGGAATATCGGTCAGGATCCTCGGGCGGGATTATCGTTCCGGTGCAAAATACATTGTTAACCTGATCGTGCCAGTGTTGATCGCACAGACCGTGCAGATCGTACGGGATGTGGTGACTTCCTCCCTGTCTGACTGGCCGCGCCCCAAAAAAAGGCGCGGCCTTTTTTGGGCAAAAATCGGAAAATTCGCCCGCAGATTTTGTGTTGACGCCTGTGCCAAAGCGCCGTAGCGTCCCCAGATCAAGTCGGCCAGTCCGACAGGGAGCAAAAAAATAGCTGTGGAAAAAGGGTCGGGTCTCCGGCCCTTTTTTCTTATTTGTAACCGATATCAATTTGTTACCACGTTAAGCAAACGTCCGCCTGGCCTGACTTTCATTTTACCGCGCCGTTCCGCCGGGGCGATTTTTCGCACCTGACTTGGGGCAAATGGCATGCTAGACCGCGCGACAAACAACAAGGAAAGTGACAGGAATGTCGATGAGTTTTTTCAGCCGTGCCATTGCCGTTTCCCGCAGCCAATTCTTGGCCGCTTTGACTTTGGCCGGCCTGACTTTGGCCGCCCTGCCCTTTGCCGCCCCCGTCATGGCGCAAGATGCCACAACCGAGGCCCCCGCGACCCCGCCAGCACCGGCGGTTGTGGGCGACGCGCCGGTGGATGACGGCTTGTCGATGGGGGCCGAAGTGGCCTCGCCTTCGGTGCCGCTGACGCAAGAAACCGCCGAAGTGAACGACACCTATTTGCTGAAATCCATTGATGCGTGGGAATTGCGCTGTGTGAAAACCGCAGACGGGTCAGATCCGTGCCAGCTTTACCAGTTGCTGAAAGACATCGAAGGCAATGCGGTGGCTGAATTCAGCCTGTTCGCGCTGCCCGAGGGCGGCCAGGCCGCCGCCGGGGCCACGGTGATTGCGCCGTTGGAAACCCTGCTGACGGCCAATATGCGGCTGGCCATTGATGGCGCGGAACCCAAGATCTATCCGTTTACCTTTTGCGCCTCATTGGGATGCGTGGCCCGCGTGGGCTTTACCGCCGCCGAAGTGGCGCAGTTTCAAAAGGGGGCCAATGCGGTGATGACCATCGTGCCCGCCGGCGCGCCAGACCAGAAAGTGGATCTGAACATCTCGCTGAAAGGTTTTACCGCGGGCTATGACGCGGTCAAGGCGACGCTGCCGAAACCGTAAGGGCGCGGCCACCATTGCGCGCGCCCCGGACCGGTATCCGGGGCCGCTACCCTGCCCGGCGTAGGGCTATCACCGCGTTCATGCCGCCAAAGGCAAAGGCGTTTGACACGGCAATGTCCACCTGCGCCTGCCGCGCCACATTCGGCACCACATCCAGCGGACAGTCAGGATCGGGTTGCAGATAGCCAATGGTCGGGGCAATCACCCCGGTTTGCAGCGCCATCAGGCAGGCCAGCAATTCCACCGCCCCGGTGCCGCCGATCAGATGGCCGTGCATGGATTTGGTGGACGACACCAGCAATTTGGCCGCATGCGGCCCAAACACCTGCGCAATTGCGGCCGATTCGGTTTTGTCGTTCGCCGCCGTGCCAGTGCCATGGGCGTTGATATAGCCCACCTGATCCGGGTTGATCCGCGCATCGCGCAACGCCCCGGCCATGGCGCGCGCCGCCCCCGCCTGCGACGGCATCACGATGTCGGACGCATCAGACGTCATCGCAAAGCCGATCACTTCGGCCAGCACGCAGGCCCCGCGCGCGCGGGCATGATCATGGTCTTCGAACACGAAAATCGCCGCCCCCTCGCCCTGCACCATGCCGTTGCGATTGGCGCTGAACGGACGGCAGGCATCGGGCGACAGCACGCGCAAGCCCTCCCACGCCTTGATGCCGCCAAAACACAGCATCGATTCCGCGCCGCCCGTGATCATCACCGGGGCCGCCCCCGACCGCACCATCTGAAAAGCCAGCCCCATCGCGTGGTTTGAACTGGCACAGGCGGTGGACACGCTGAAACTGGGCCCGTGCAGCCCGTGCCGGATAGACACATGGGCCGCCCCCGCGCTGTTCATCAACCGTGGCACCACAAACGGATGCACCCGGTTTTTCCCCGCTGCGTAAACGCTGTGATAACTGTCGTCCCAAGTGCCAACCCCCCCCGCCGCGGTGCCCAGCACCACGCCCGCCGACAAGGCCAGATCGCCGTCAAACATCAGTCCCGACTGGGCAATGGCCTGCTGGGCTGCTACCAAAGTGAACTGAGTGGCGCGGTCATACAGCAGCACCTCTTGACGGCTGAACCGCGCGTCGGCGTCAAAGCCCTGCACTTGCGCGCCGATCCTGATCGACAGGCGGTCTACATCGCGAAACTGCAACGGGCCAATCGCGCAGCGCCCCTGTTGCAAGGCGCCGTAGGTGGACGCCACATCAGCGCCCAACGGATTGACCGTGCCGGCACCGGTGATAACCACGCGCCTCATCGTTGTTTGGCAGCGATCAGGCTTTGCACGGCGGCGATGATCGCGCCAACGGAAGAGATATCAAAGCCGGATTGCGCGCCGTCATTGGCGTTGAACGGCACGCTGATGTCAAACGCCTCTTCAATGGCAAAGATCGACTCGACCAGACCCAGACTGTCGATGCCCAGATCGCCCAAGCTGGCGTCGGGATGCACCGATGCCAGCGGCAACACCGCCTGTTCGGCTATGATGGCGATCACCCGGTCGGCCACCAGTTGCGCAGGCTGCGGTTTGATTTCAAGGAGTTGGTTCATGCGGCGTCCCCCGTTTTTTTGGTGATTACGCTATTTGCCGTCATCGGCATCCGGCTTTTTCTCGATCGCCGCCACGCGCGCGGCCAGACGTGGCAACCGGCGCAGGGCTTTTTGCATCTCGACATGGGTTTCGATCTTGACCGCCGGATAGCCCAGCATCACACGCCCGGATGGCACATTTGTGAAAACTTTGGTAGCACCACCACAAATCACGTCATCGCCAATGAATATGTTGTCGCTGACGCCGCATTGGCCGCCCAGCACCACCCGGTTTCCGATCCGCGCCGATCCGGCGATGCCAACCTGCCCGCACAGCAGGCAATCGCGGCCAACCTGCACATTATGGCCGACATGCACCAGATTATCCAGCTTGGTGCCCGATCCGATGCTGGTGTTGCGGATGGTGCCGCGATCAATGGCGCAGTTGGCACCAACCTCGACATCGTCGCCAATGGTCACCGCCCCCAGCGAATGAATCCGGGTCCAGCTTTGGGCGGTGATGGCTTCGCGCTGACCCAAGGTTTCGCGAATTTGTTCGACCCCGGATTTTTCCGGCGTCACATAAGAAAATCCATCGGCCCCGATCACCGCACCGGGTTGACAGATAAACCGATCCCCAATCACCACGCCCACCCCGATACGCGCGCCTTGCAAGATCAGCGCATCGGCCCCGATCACCGCTCCGGCCTCGACCGACACATGCGACGCAATCCGCGCATTCGCCCCCAACCGCGCGCCTGCGCCGATGGTGACAAACGGTGCGATGCTGACATTGCCGGCCAAGATGGCCGTCGGATGCACCACCGCCAGCGGATGCACGCCGGGGGCAATATCAGGGCCCGCATCCAGCATCCGGCTAAGATGGGCCATCGCGAGGCGTCCGCGCGGCGCAAAGATCGCGGCGGCCAACCCAAGGCCCTGCCAATCCGCGCCGGGCCACAAAAGTGCTGCGCGGGCCTGACCCAAGGCCAGACCGGGGGCATATTTAGGGTCCATCGCCAAAGCCAGATCGCCAACGCCCGCCGTTGCAGGTTCGGACGCCCGCAGGATTATCTGGTCCAGATCGCCCGCCGCTTCGGCACCCAACGCGGTGGCTATGTCACGGATCGTGTAGGGCATATCGTCCTCGATGGCAGCAGCGCCACCGGGCCGGGGGCGCAAGACTGTGCCAGAATTAGCCCTGAATGCCGTCCAGCACCACCCCGGCCTGCACCAGCGCGTCAAATATCCGGCCATCGCGACCATAAACGTCGCGCCGGTAAGTCATCTCGCCGCGCGGCGTGGGCCAAGCGGTGAAGTAAACCAGATGCACCGGCACCGGATCGACCAATTGCACCGGGCTTTCCTTGTCGGTGGCCAGATTGCTGGCAAAGACGCCTTTGGGATCATCACTTTGCGCCGCCAGCAAAGCATAGGCAAAATCCATCGGATCACTCAGGCGGATGCAGCCGTGGCTGAAGGCGCGCACTTCTTTTTCAAACAGCGATTTGGCGGGGGTATCATGCAGATAGATATTGTAAACGTTCGGAAACATGAACTTTACCTTGCCCAACGCGTTGCCGTCCGAGGGCGGCTGGCGCAGGCCAAACGGGAAACTTGACGCCGAGTAGGCCGCGAAATTCACCGCCCCGCGCGGCACCACCCGGCCCGCGCCATCAATCACCTGCAAATGGCTGACTGCATTGGCGTTGCGCTGCAGCATTGGCAGATATTCCTTGACGATGATCGACCGTGGCACCCCCCAGCTGGGATTGATCACCATATATTCCATCAGATCGGAAAATTCCGGAGTGCGCCGATCAGCTTCATTTGATCCGATCACCGCGCGGGTTTGAAACGCCACTTGACCATCGTCGATGATTTTGGCGGTAAAATCGGGCTGGTTCACCCAGATGTGGCGCGCGCCGCGCGGTGTATCGCCCATCCAACGCAACCGCTCCAGCGCCACGACGACGGATTTCAACCGCTCTTGCGGGGCGGCATTGAGCGCCTGAATGGTGCTGGCACCCGCCACACCATCAGCGACAAGGCCATTGTCCAACTGATAGCGTTGCACGGCGCGCTGGATGGATTTATCGTAAACCGCGGTGGCCGACCGGTCCAGATAATTAAGCGCAATCAGACGGTTGCGCAGCGCAATCACTGCATCGCCCTGATCGCCGGGCTGCAGCTTTTCGCCGATGATTTCCGCGCCCCAACCGCCGGCGGCGATGCGCGTCTGCAGCCGCAGCTTTTCTTTCAGCAACCGCGCGTATTCTGGGGCCTTTGGTGGCAGACCGCGCAAATAGGCGTCAGGCGTGGCGGTGGCGGCAAATTGCGCCAGCAAAAGCGCCGGATCAGGCCGGACCACCTCGCGCACGATGCCGCTGTCAACCGATTTGGGCTGCAGCGCGCCCGAATTTACATCCGCCGCATAGGCAAGAAAGGCCTGCGTCATCGCCAGTTCAACCCGGCCCCGATCACCTTCGGTAACCGCCGCCTGCGCCTTGCGGATCACCCCTGCCATATCATAGCGCGCGGATGGCAAACCGTGCAGCCCCGCCTGCGACAGCGCCGTCATCAGGGCGGTGCGGCGGGCCTGATCCTGCGGGCCGGTCCACAGGGTTTCATAGCCGTTTTGGCGGTAAAACGCCGCGATGTCATCAAACGGCGCGGCCGCTTCGGCCAAGGACCGGGTGAAGGCCGTGGTTTGCGCCAGCGCAGGCAGCGCCAAGAGAACGGCCAAGGCCGTAACGGCAGATCGGGCAAAAACCTTGCCGCGCAAAGCGGCGAAAAGCCTAAATCTCACAACACACCCACCCTGTCCGGCCCTGCCACGCATTCTGTTGCTTGTGTCCCTGAAAATCTGCCAACTGTAAACGGATGTTGAGGCTTCATCCGGGTCTGGTGGTGCTGGATTTTTGGCGATTGTGGCAAATCCGGCGCGAATGGGCAGGTGCGGAATTCCGCACTTGTGTTTGCAAAATTCAGCAATTTTTCGCCTATCGCCAATAGACTGCCCATACGGTGGCCATTCTGCACTTTGGCTTTTTCCACAGCTGTGCCATAGAGGTCGGGCACTTGGGGATGAAGTGGCAGAAAAATCGCCGATACAGGCGGTCAAAGACCAGCGATGGGACAGGCGCATAGAATGGCGAATATGAATTTGGCGGGGATCTCGCGGCGTGGGCTGCTTGGTGTTTTTGCGGCTACGGCTGTGATTGCGGCACCAACATTGTCGAACGCTTTTGGTCTGTTGAAAGGTGCGGGCGACATTCGCCGTATCAAGATGTATTCGGGCCGCACTGGGGAAAGTGTTGACACGATCTACTGGATCGAGGGCGAATACATTCCCGAAGTCATGAAGGAAATCAACCACTTCATGCGTGATTGGCGGTCGGATGACGTGGCCAAGATGGACCCGGGAAATTTCGATATTATCGCGGCTTCGCACCGTTTGCTGGATGTGTCAGAGCCGTATATGCTGCTGTCTGGCTATCGCAGCCCGTCAACCAACGCGATGCTGCGGTCGAACTCGCGCGGTGTTGCCAAGAATTCCTTGCACATGAAAGGCAAGGCGGCTGACCTGAGGCTGAAGTCGCGCTCTGTCGGTCAAATGGCAAAAGCCGCCGAGGCCTGCGGTGCCGGTGGCGTCGGGCATTATTACCGGTCGAACTTTGTTCACATGGATTGCGGTCCAGTGCGCACTTGGGGCGGCTAAGACCGATCACGAAGAATTTACACATAAAGGGCACCTTCGGGTGCCCTTTGTCAGTCCGTCGCCCGCGGATTGTTTCCTGAAACGCTTTAATCTGTGTCCGGATTCTGGCGATAGCCCGGCTCCAGATCGGCCGGTTTGCCTTTGAAGCCTTGCGCCACCACGAACTTTTCCGAACTGTCGGCGCGGCTGGCGGGCGGTTTGACGTTGGCTACTTTGGTAAAGCTGCGCTTAAGAATCGTCAGCAATTCGTTTTCGGCCCCACCCGCCAGCACTTTGGCCACAAAGGTGCCGCCGATTTCCAGCACGTCAAAGGCGAAATAGGCCGCCGCTTCGCACAAGGCTATGATCCGCAGATGGTCGGTGCCTTTGTGCCCCGACGCCGAGGCCGCCATATCCGACATCACCACATCGGCGCGCCCGCCAAGCCAGCCTTTGACCAGCGCATCGGCCTCATCGGACAGAAAATCCAACTGGTAAATCTGCGCGCCTGCAATCGGTTCAATCGCCTGCAAATCCACGCCCAGCACGGTGCCGACGGGCTTGTTCGCGCGGTCTCCTAACGCGTTGACGCGGCCCACGGCCACCTGGCACCACCCGCCCGGCGCGCAGCCCAGATCGACCACCCGCACTCCGGGTTTCAGGAATTCGAACTTGTCGTCCAATTCCAGTATTTTGAACGCCGCGCGGCCGCGGTAGCCGTCTTTCTTGGCGCGGATCACGTAAGGATCGTTCAACTGCCGTTCCAGCCACAGCGTGGACGACAGCTTGCGGCCCTTGGCGGTTTTCACCCGCACCCGCAATTCGCGCTGCCCGCGCCCCGATGCGCCCTTTTCCGGGGTCTTTTTATCATTGCTCATTCGAATGGTCCGTCTTCCAGAACGCCGTCAGCGCCCATCTGTGCATATAACAGCCCTTCGCGCAGGCCCCGGTCGGCCACCGAAAGCCGATCTGTGGGCCATATCCGCATCAGCGCCTGAAGGATAGCCGCCCCGGACATGATCAGTGTATGACGGTCGCGCCCGATGCGCGGATCGGTGCGCCGCCCTTCGGGACCAAGGGTCAGGTATTCGCGGATCACAAAATCAATCTGGTCCGATGTCATCTGCAAGCCGTCCACCTTGGTGCGGTCATAGCGGCGCAGGTTCAGATAAGATGCGGCCACGGTGGTGACGGTGCCGGACGTGCCGATGATCTGAAAGCCCGCCCGCGGTTGCGCGGCGGCGGCATAAGGCGAAAAAGACGCCAGATGCTCTTCAAAAAACCAACTCATCAAGGCAAACCGCGCACCGTCATCATCGACATCGGCGAATTGGTCTTTCAGCGTTGCCACCCCCAAGGGCACCGATATCCAATCCACCACCCGCGCCCCGCCAACCGGCTGCGACGCAAAGCCCTGATGCAGCCGCATGATGGCGCGGGGACGTTCATCTGGGGCAACCGTTGACAGATCAACCCAGACCAATTCGGTTGACCCACCGCCAATATCGACGACCAACAGCTGTTCGGTGCCGGTATTGACCAAGGGCGCGCAGGAAATCACCGCCAGCCGGGCCTCTTCTTCGGACGGGATGATTTCCACATTCAACCCGGTTTCGCGCCGCACCTGCCGCATGAATTCGCGGGCATTGCGGGCGCGGCGGCAGGCTTCGGTTGCCACCAATCGCATGCGGGTGACGCCGTGCTGTTCGATCTTTTTCTGGCAGATGCGCAGCGCCTGCATCGTGCGCCCCATCGACGCGCGCGACAGCTTGCCTGACGCCTCCAGCCCCGCGCCCAACTGGACGGTCTTGGAAAAGCTGTCAATAACGGTGAACTGACTGCCGCGAGGTTGCGCAATCAACATCCTGCAACTGTTCGTTCCCAGATCCACCGCAGCGTAAAGCCGCGCTGGTCCGGGGCTGGGGGCGCCCTGCGTGACTTCGGTGCGGAAGACACCCTCGGGCGTCTCACCTGCGGTCTGCGTCGCGTCCACCCCCGTGGGACGCTGGGGCGCCATAATCGCCCTCCATTTGTGGTTATCCCCAAGCTAGACCTGTTCGGCACCCACCGCAAGCGCCCTGCCCGCGCGCGCTTTGCGTTGACGTGCATGCAAATGATGAAAACCTTTCCAATCCGGGCGGCTGGCCGCGCCCGCAATATCACGGTAAGGCAGTGACAGAGTGCGGTTGGTCGCCATCAGCGCGTGCAATGTCGAAAACCGACTTTGTTTGTCGCGGACGGGCGACTAGAACTGGCAACACAACGCCAAGGGATTCGGGGATGCTATGCCAGAGGTTACCATTGTTTATTGGCGCGATATTCCGGCCCAGATCATTGTCGGCAAAGGTCGCAGCGGATCAAAGGTCAAGCTGACCGAACGGTTCGAGCAGGCCATCGACCGCTGTGCGATGAAAATCGGGGCAAAAGACGCCGATGCTTATCTGGCCGAATGGCGCAAAGCCGCGCCCTATTCTGTGGACGGCGACCCAGAGGCGGTTGCCGCCGCCGAGGCCGCTCGGCTGGAAACGGAATTCGACGCCGCCCGCCTGAAAACCCTGATCAACGCCGACGGCTGGGCCAAAGCCTGATCTTTTCCCTGCTATGGAGGCCCGGATGGCCCTGTTCAACTTTCGCCGTGATGCCCCGCACCCCACCGGCACAACAGCCGAGCTGGAGGCGTTTCTGGCCGGTTATTCCATCGAAGTGATGCCCCGCACCGCGGAAAAGGTCGAAGATTTCCGCACGTTGCTGCCCCGCGGCACCCGCGTCTACATCGCCCATATCGAAGGCACCCCGATTGCCGAAATGGTGGCCACCGCCAAACGGCTGGCGCACGAAGGCTATGTGGTGATGCCGCATTTTCCGGCCCGCATTATCCCGGACCGCGCCACGCTGGCCGATTGGATCGCGCGCTATCAAGGCGAGGCGGGCGTCAAACAGGCGCTGTTGCTGGGCGGCGGCGTCAACACCCCGGCAGGTGATTTTGATGCGTCGATGCAACTGATCGAAACCGGCCTGTTCGACGGGTTTGAGCGGCTGCATGTTGCAGGCCACCCCGAAGGCAACAAAGACATCGACAAAGACGGCGGCGACCGGATCATCTTGCAGGCTTTGCGCTGGAAACAGGCATTTTCCGAACGGTCCGACGCCAAAATGGCCATCACCACCCAGTTTTGCTTTGAGGCCGCCCCGGTGATCGCCTGGGCCAACCATCTGGCCGCTGAAGGCATCCATCTGCCGATCCATATCGGTGTTGCAGGCCCGGCCAAGCTGCAAACCCTGATCAAATTCGCCATTGCCTGCGGCGTTGGCGCGTCGTTGCGCGTGCTGCAAAAACGCGCGATGGATGTCACCAAATTGCTGCTACCGTATGAGCCGACCGATCTGGTCACCGCTTTGGCGGCGCACAAGGCAAAAAATCCGGCCTTTGGCATTGAACAGGTTCATTTCTTTCCCTTGGGTGGTATCAAAACCAACGCCACTTGGGCCATCGACAATGGCGGCGCGTCTGGCGTGCCCGCAAACTCTTAAGAAAGCAGTTTAACTATGACCCGCACTGTTATTGAATCTAAAACAAAAACTGTGATCATCGGGTTTGATGAACCCTTTTGCGTGATCGGCGAACGCATCAACCCGACCGGGCGCAAAAAGCTGGCGGCGGAACTGGAGGCGGGCAATTTCGACACCGTTCTGCGCGATGCGCTGGAACAGGTGGCCTGCGGCGCCAATGTGCTGGACGTCAATTCCGGCGCGGTGTTCACCAATAAAATGGCGCTGGATGCGCGCTATGCCGACAACAACTTCGTTGAACCGCCCTTGATGCGCGAATTGATTCTGCGCATCCAAGAGGTGGTCGATGTGCCCTTATGCATCGACAGCTCGGTTCCCGGCGCGCTTGAAGCCGGGCTGATCGCCTGCGAAGGCCGCCCGCTGTTGAATTCGGTCACCGGCGAAGAAGAGCGGATGGAACTGGTGCTGCCGCTGGTGAAGAAATTCAATGTCCCCGTAGTGGCGATTTCCAACGATGACACTGGGATCAGCGAAGACCCCGATGTGCGCTTTGCCGTGGCCAAGAAAATCGTGCAGCGCGCCGCCGATTTCGGCATTCCCGCGCATGACATTGTGGTTGATCCTTTGGTGATGCCGATTGGCGCTATGGGGTCGGCGGGGCAGCAAGTATTTGCGCTGGTGCGGCGGTTGCGCGAAGAGCTGGGCGTGAACACCACCTGCGGTGCGTCAAACATATCCTTCGGTCTGCCCCAGCGCCACGGCATCAACGCCGCCTTTTTGCCGATGGCAATCGGTGCTGGTATGACATCGGCGATCATGAACCCGGTCCGTCAGGTGGAAATGGAAGCCATCCGGGCGGCAAACTTCCTGATGAACCACGATGCCAACGGCGGCGAGTGGATCCGCTTTGCCAAAGTGATCGAGGCCGTCACTGCCGGGGCCACATTCGCCGAAGCCTCTGCCGCCGCCTCCCAAGCGACGTCGGGCCGCCGGGGTGGCAGACGGGCACGGGGCTAACCCGTTAAAATTTATCTTAAATTTGATTTCATTTTGGCGCAAATACTCTACGGGGGTGTGGGGGTGTAAAACCCCCACCTGCCTTGGCACAGCGCCGCTATCGCAGCCGTTTTGCCTGATTTGCCAGCTGTCGCGCCCGTTTTGCAGCCATCGCATCGTCTTGCGGCGGTTGCTCATCGCCTGTATCCGCCTCCGTCTGCGGCCCGCGTCCCCGCCGCGCAAACATTCCCATGCCCTTGTCCAGCGCGCCGTTGATCACCCGGCGCAGCACAGTGTTGATGACCATCTGGATTATTTTGCCGATATCCATTGCCTAATCCTCAAATAATTCGCTTTGCCCGGTTTGGGCATCGTCTTCGTCCGGTCCCGCGGCCATCGCCCCCGGCAGCGGACGGTTGTCCAGCAATCCAGCCTGACGCAACTCTTTCAAGCCCGGCAGATCGCGTGCCGATTCCAGACCGAAATGATCCAGAAAATGATCCGTCACCACAAAGGTCACCGGCCTGCCCGGCGTCATGCGGCGGCGGCCCAGCCGGATCCAGTCCAGTTCCAGCAACATATCCACCGTGCCCCGGCTAACGGCGACTCCGCGGATTTCTTCAATCTCGGCCCGGGTAACGGGTTGGTGATACGCCACAATTGCCAAGGTTTCGATAGCCGCGCGCGACAGTTTGCGCTGCTCGGCGGTTTCTTTTTGCATCAAATGTCCAAGATCAGGCGCGGTGCGCAGCGCATAGGCGTCACCGATGCGCACGATCTGCACGCCGCGCCCGTCATAGCGGCGGCGCAAGGTGACCAGTGCTTCGGCGGGGTCGGCGCCATGCGGCATGCGGGCGATCAGTTCGGCCAATGTGACCGGCGTGGCAGAGGCAAACAAGATCGCCTCGACCATGCGTTCCTGTTCGGCCAATGGCGGGGCTTCAAACAGGGTTTTTTCGGCAGGTTCGGGCAGGGCCGGTTTGGTCATATCAGGTTCGCTCATGGCGCGTCCTTGCGGCGGATCATCAGGGGCGCAAACACCTCGCCCTGGCGCAAATGCACCTGGCCGCGCTTGGCCAACTCCAGAATGGCTGCAAAATGCGCCGCGGTGGCCGATCTGCGCCGCTCTGGCGAGATGTTCCAGCCATCGGGCATAAAGCTGGTCAGATCGGACCACTCGCCTGCATAGCCCAGAAGGCAGCGCATCCGCTCAAGCGCTTGTTCCATCGTGTAAATATTCTGGCGATCAAAGGCATAGGGGCGAAATTCATCCTTGGTGCGGATGCGGGCATAGGCGCGCATCACATCCAGCAACGTGGCGCTATAGGTGATTTTGGTGCGCCGGGTGACGTCTTCGGGCAGACCGCGGGCGAAAAAATCACGCCCCAGTTGATCGCGCCCCATCAGGCGCGCGGCGGCATCGCGCATCGCCGCCAGCCGTTCCAACTGATAGGCCAGATGCTGCGCCAAATCATCGGCGGAAGGCCCGGCATCCCCGGGTTCGGGCGGCAACAGCAGGCGCGATTTCAGATAGGCCAGCCACGCCGCCATCACCAGATAATCGGCGGCCAGTTCCAGCCGCAAGTCCTGCGCTTGGGCCACGAATTTCAGATATTGCTCGGCCAGTTGCAGCACCGAGATGCGGCGCAGATCTACTTTCTGCGTGCGTGACAGCATCAACAGCAAATCCAGCGGGCCTTCAAAGCCGTCGATGTCAAGGATCAACGCCTCATCCGCCTGCCGGTCCGCAGGCGAAGGACGGCCCAATTGGCCCCAATCATCGGTGTCGGTTTCAGCCATGCGCGCCCTGCTCCATCGCCTGCAAAAACTCGGCTTCCAGCGCTGCAATGTCAACGGCTAAGGGAATTGCGCGCCGGGCCAGGGCCTGCGATGCGCGGCTTTGTGCGGCAGCCGTCATGTCGCCCGCTGCCACAGCGACGGCAATCATCTGCGCCAGATCGCCTTTGCAATGCAGCGCAATATCACAGCCCGCCGCGATGGCGCGTGCGGTGCGATCCGTCAAATCCCCCGAAAGCGCGTTCATATTCAAATCATCAGTCATCAAAAGCCCTGCAAACCCAATGACATCACGGATGATCTTGATCATGTCTGGCGACTGTGTGGCCGGGCGGGTGGCATCCACCGCCGCAAAGATGATATGCGCCGTCATCGCCATCGGCAGGTCGATCAGCGCGCGAAACGGCGCAAAATCGGTGGCGGTCAGATCGGCCAGATCGGCCGTCACCGTGGGCAGATCGTGATGGGTGTCGGCGGTGGCGCGGCCATGCCCCGGCAGATGTTTGACCACCGGCAATACCCCCATCGCCAGATGCGCATCAGCCACGGCGCGAGCAATGTGGGTGACGGATTGCGCATCCGTGCCATAGCAGCGGTTGCGCAAAAACGGATGGGTGGCGGCGCTGGCAATATCGGCAACCGGGGCGCAATTGGCGTCGATGCCAACGGCGCGCAATTCGGCGGCAATCATCATGGAACGCAGCGCCATCGCGCGCGCGGCTTGCGCCCCCGCCCGCGCAACCGTGTCCAGCGGCGGTTGCCAGTCACGCCAATGCGGCGCGCCCAACCGCTGCACCCGCCCGCCTTCCTGATCTATCAGGACAGGCGCATCGCGGCCAACAGCGTTGCGCAAATCGGCCGTCAGGCGGCGCAACTGATCAGGGTTTTCGACGTTGCGCGCGAAGATGATAAAGCCGAACGGATCATACTCACGAAAGAAATCAGCCTCTTGCACCAACAAAACCGGGCCTGCGCATCCAAAGATGGCAGCGCCGCGCCCGATGGTCATCTTTGGGCTACCGGGATGCACGAGGCGTTTTCGGCCAACAGGGTGACACAGAATTTGCGCGCCTCGTCTTCGCCCGCAAAGCCGTGCGCGCGCAGACGGTAAAAGGTGCGCCCGCCACTTTGCGCCGATTGCACCACCATCGCCTTGGCCGCCATCAGATCGGCAAAGCGGGTTTGCAGTTTGGCCCATTCGGCACGTGCCGCCGCTTCGTCATCAAACGCGCCCAGTTGCACAAGGCGGGTGCCGGCGGCGATGACTGCGGGGTCAATTTCCAACGGGGCCACAGCCGCCACGGTTTGCACCTCACTGACCGCCACATCCGCCGCCGTTGCCACAGCCGCCTCGGGCAACACTTGCGGGCGCAGCCGGGGGCGCAGCGATTTCACCGCAACGGGTGTGGCGTCCAGACTGGTATCATCGCTCAGGGCCAGATCGGTATCGGCCAAAGCCGCCGCCAGAGCCAGTTCAACCGCCTCGGCCTGGGTTTGCGGTGCAGCTTCCAGCACGATGACTTGCGGGGCAGTAATCTCTTGCGGTGCCATGATGTCCGACGCGGCGATGTCTGCTACCGCAAGCCCCGATGACGCGGCCTGCGGCGGGGTTGCCAGCACCGCCTGATCGGCAGTGTCGATCAGCGCCGTCTCGGGGGCCCCGACCAATCCGGCCACATCTTCGGCGGCCAATTCCGCCCCTTTGGGGGCCAGCATCAGGCTTTCGGGCAACGGCATCGCAACGCCTGCCGAGGCAATGGCATTCACCGACAGGCCCTGATGCGCCATCACATCGCCGCCCGGATTGTCGGGTGCCACCCGCAACGGCCCGGCAAGCGCGCGAAACACCGGAATACCGTTCACATCGCGCACCGCCAGCTTGTATCCCCAAACCGCCATTCCAACGATCAGCGCCACCGAAAGGGCCGCCCCCGCCAGATTGACCGCCCGGCTGACCCGCCCATTCAGGGGTGCAGCGTAACCGCCATCGAAATCATCGAATTTCACATCCGCCATCTTTGCCTCATGTGCCGGGGTGATACATGCCACCACAGCTTTATTTGTCCGCGTGTTCCGGGTTCACATTTTTGACTGGCGCTGTTGGTCAGCGCATTTCTTCAACCGGTTTGACACCAAGGATACCCAAGCCCGCCGAAATCACAACGCCAGTGGCGCGCGCCAGTGCAAGTTTTGCCAAAGTTGTTGCTGCATTGCCGTCCTGCACGAAACGCAAGGCTGGATCATCGTTGCCCTTGTTCCACAGCGCATGAAATTCCGACGCCAATTCATAGAGATAAAACGCCACGCGGTGCGGCTCGTTGGCTTTGGCGGCGATTTCGACTAGACGCGGCCATTCGGCGATTTTGCGCGCCATTTCCAACTCGGCGGCGTGACCCAGTTGCGCAAAATCTGCCGACAAAAGCGCAGAATCGGTGCAAACCACCCCCGCATCCGTGGCCTTGCGCAGCACCGAATTGATCCGGGCATTGGCATATTGCACGTAGAAAACCGGATTGTCCTTGGATTGTTCCAGCACTTTTGCGAAGTCAAAATCCAGCGCCACATCGTTTTTGCGCGTCAACATCATAAAGCGCGTCACATCCGCGCCCGCCTGTTCAACCACATCGCGCAGGGTCACGAACGTGCCGGCGCGTTTGGACATCTTGAACGGCTCGCCGCCTTTGAACAGCTTGACCAGTTGAACCAGCTTGATGTCCAGCGTCACCCGGCCGCCCGACAAGGCCCGCACCGCCGCCTTCATCCGTTTGACATAGCCGCCGTGATCGGCACCCAGAATGTCGATCAATTCGTCAAAGCCGCGGTTCACCTTGTCAAAATGATAGGCGATATCGGGGGCGAAATAAGTCCAGCTGCCATCGGATTTCTGCACCGGCCGGTCGACATCATCGCCATGCGCGGTTGATCGGAACAGCATCTGTTCGCGCGGCTCCCAGTCATCGGTGGTCTTGCCTTTGGGCGGCTCCAGCGTGCCCATATAAATCAGATCCATGCCGCGCAGCGCCTCGATCGCGGCTTCGATCTGGCCGGTGCCATACAGCGCCTTTTCCGATGAAAACACATCCATGGTGACGCCCAGCAACGCCAGATCTTCGCGGATCATCGCCATCATCATATCGGCGGCAAAGACCCGCAGGTCGGCCAGCCAATCTTGCTCGGGCTTGTCCAGCAGGGTTTCGCCGTATTTTGCCTTCAGCGCCTCGCCGACCGGGATCAAATAATCGCCAGGATACAGGCCCTCGCGGATTTCAGGTTCCAGCCCATGCGCCTCGCGGTAACGCTCAAACGCCGAGCGCGCCAACACATCCACCTGCGCGCCGCCATCGTTGATGTAATATTCGCGCGTCACATCCCAACCGGCAAAGGCCAGCAACCGCGACAACGCATCGCCAACCACCGCCCCGCGCACATGGCCCACATGCATGGGCCCCGTCGGATTGGCCGAGACAAATTCGACATTCACCCGCCGCCCCTGCCCCAGCGTTGATGCGCCAAACGTCGGCCCCTGTGCGAGGGCCGCGCGCACCACGCCCTGCCACAGCGCCGGTGCCAGCGTCAGGTTCAAAAACCCCGGACCTGCAACCTCGACGCCCGCAACGCGCGGATCGGCCAACAGTTTGGCGACCAAAGCATCGGCAATCACCCGCGGGTTCAGGCCCGCAGGCTTGGCCAGCACCATCGCCGCATTGGTTGCCATATCGCCATGGGCTGCATCGCGCGGCGGCTCGACGGTGATGGCCCCCATGTCCAATCCGCCCGGCAAATCCCCTGCCGCCACCAAAGCGGCCAGATTTTCCAACACCAACCCGCGGATTTCAGCAAAGAGATTCATTTGATCATTTCCTGTCTTACGCAGCCGGGCATGCCAGAGCGCGCAAGTCAGGTCAAGGTTACGCCCCCGCCCGCCATTCGTTAAGGGCGGGGTTTTCGTCCGACGGGGCGCCCGATACCGGGGCGGACGCGGCCAGACCGGGCGGCAATGTGACGGGACGGTTGCGGAAATAATAGGTCTCACGCGCGCCAAAGTAAAACGCCACCACCGCCCCCAATAGCCACCACAGCGGCTCTGGCACCGCATTCAACCCCACCATGCGTTGGGCAAACTGCACCGGGTCCATCATGGCATAGACAAACAGCCCAATGGTGCCAAAGGCCAATAGGGGCCGCGGCAAGCGGTTGATGCCATTCACCAGACGGTCAAACCAGCCCACCGACGGGTTGCCATATTCCGCGCCCAACTGGCGCAATGCGGCCATCTGCGCTTCGGCAGACAGCTCCATCCGCTTGGTGGCCGACGGCACAAACACCTCGGCCACACCGCGCGCCGCATCGCCAAGGGCTGCCACGGCGCCCGGGGCGATCAAAGATCCGATCACCCCCATGCGGCCACCCGCGCGCGGTGCTGGGCGTCGCTAAGATGATATTTCGGGGCGATGAAGTCTTCGGCGCGGGTAATCCACCCGCCCTTGCCGCCAGACTTGGTGCGGGCATATTTGCGACTGGCGGGGCGGGCATCAGCCAAAGCATAGTAATAATTGCGCCGCGCAATGCCGTAGGCATCCGCCAGATGGCTTGGGGCTGCGGCATAGGCCGCGTCAGCCGCGCGCAGGGTTTGCGCCCCGATCTGGCCATCTGCCTCGCAAGGCTGACCCATCTGGGTCAACAACCGCTGCAACACTTTCACCGCATTGCCGCCCGCGTTGACATACATGTCAAACACCGACGCCTGCAAAACCTCGGGCAAACCAATCAGCCCGGGGCGGCGAAAGTAATGCTCGATATAGATATCAACCGCTTGAGCGGCGGTCAGGCGGCGCACATCGGCAAGATCAATGCGGGCGTCATTGGTGATATCAAGACCAAGCCGCCGCAGTGTATGGATGGTCACGCCGTGGTTTGTGGCCCCACCGGGATCATCGGGGTCGTCCACGAACCCGCCTTCCCGCGCAACAATCTCTGTCGCCAATTCCTGCACAGATTTCATCTGCCGCCTCCTTGGATCGCCCCAAGGCCAAGGTTGCACCAAGGATGTTAACGCCGACAAACCACGCCGCACGCAGCAACGCCGACAATTTGATTAAAACTTGCGCTTCATCTGTTCAAAAATATCCCACGGGGGGAGGCAATCCGACGGATTGCCGCTTGGGGGTGTGAAACCCCCCTCTTGCTGTGGCGTTAAGGCGTGGGTGCGACGTAAACGCCCTGATCCTTCAACGCGTCGATGACTTCCTTTGGCATATAGCTTTCGTCATGCTTGGCCAAAATCTCGGTGGCTACGAAAACATCGCCCTGCATTGCTCCGGTGCCGACCATGCCCTGCCCTTCGGCAAACAAATCGGGCAATACGCCGGTGAATCTGGCCTGCACGGTTTGGCTTGTGTCCGTCACCGCAAAACTGACGGTCTCGCCCTGCCCGCGGGTCAGACTGCCCGCAGCCACCAGCCCGCCGATGCGAAACACTTCGCCGGGGCCCGGCGGGTCGGACAGCACCTGACTGGGCGAGCGGAAAAAGTTGATCCCGTCGCGCATGCCGTAACCAATCAGCGCCGACGCCCCGATCAGTGCTGCGAACGCCAAAGCGATCACTTGGATACGCCGTTGTTTTTTCAGTCCTTTCAGGCCAGCCATAGCGCGCGCCTTACGGGAAAATCGGGGCCAGCATCAGCCCCTCGGTTTCCGCCAAGCCCAGCATCAGGTTGCCATTTTGCAGCGCTTGGCCCGATGATCCCTTGGTCAGATTGTCCAGCACCGACACCACCACGGCGCGGCCCGGCACCCGGTCGCCAATGACGCCCAGATGGCAAAAATTGGACCCCGCAATATCGCGCGTCGATGGCAACTGGCCAAAGGGCAGCACCTGCACAAACGGCTCTGCCGCGTAGGCGTCGCTTAGCACCCGGTGAATGGTCGCGGCCTCGCCGCGCACATAGGTGGTGGCCAGAATACCGCGGTTCATCGGCAACAGATGCGGGGTGAATTGAATATGCACGGGCCGGCCCGCCAGCAGACTGAATTCCTGATCAAATTCGCCCAGATGCCGGTGTTTGCCGCCCGCCCCATAGGCATGGGTGCCGCCTGCCAGTTCGGCGTGAAGAAGGTTTTCCTTCAACGACCGCCCCGCCCCCGACACGCCCGCTTTCAGATCAATCAGGATGGTGTCCAGATCAATCACCCCCGCCGAAATCAGCGGGCGCAGCGCGTATTGCCCGGCCGCCGCGTTACAGCCGGTGCCTGCCACAAGGCGTGCGGCACGGATATTGTCGCGGTAAAACTCGGTCAGGCCATACACCGCCTCGCGCTGCAAATCGGGGGCAGAATGCGGCTGGCCATACCATTTTTCGTAGTCCGCCACATCGCGCAGCCGGAAATCCGCCGACAGATCGACAATTTTCAGCGATTTGGGCAAGGCGGCCACAACCACTTGGGTGGTCGCATGCGGCAGCGCGCAAAAGCACAGATCGACGCCGGAAAAATCAATCTCGTCGATTTTTTGCAAGCGCGGCAATGCAAGATGGCGCAGAAACGGAAAGACTTCGGCCATCGCCATGCCAGCCTTGCGATCGGCAGACAGCGCCACGATTTTCATCGACGGATGCGTGGCGATCAGGCGCACCAGTTCCGCCCCGGTATAGCCCGAGGCCCCCAATATCGCGATCCGCTGCATGTTGGCCGTCCTTATCGCTGCATTCGGTGCAGATGTGGCGACGCAGGCGTGCAGATGCAAGAGGAAATTGGCCGCACCCCTGCGGCGGTTCAGACAAAGATCAGATCATCCGCCAGTGCCGATTTGGTGGTGTTCAACACGGTAAAGCTGTCGGTTGCGCTGAATTGAAACACCACATTGCCACCCACATCCGTCGCCCGCGCCAAGGCAGTATCGACGCTGTTGGCCGATGAAAGGCCCACGATGGCCAGACTGTCGATATTGTCTTGAAAATCCATTACCCGGTCCGCGCCCGAGCCGGGTCTGAACACGAACACGTCTGCACCTTCACCGCCAAACAGCGTGTCCGCCCCGCCGCGCCCCCACAGCCGGTCATCGCCGGCCATGCCCCACAGGGTGTTTGCGCCCAGATTGCCACTCAGCACATCGCCAAAGCCGGAGCCTTCAAGGTTTTCAATGCCGATCAGCACATCGCCTTTGGCCTCGCCCACAAAGACCATGGTTGTGCCCACCACCAGATTTGCCACCACCCGCGCCGAGGCCGACGCATAGCTTGCGGTATCAATTCCGCTGCCGCCATCCAGCCGGTCAGCCCCGCCGCCGCCGCGCAGCACATCATTGCCCGCCCCGCCAAACAGCTTGTCGGCCGCAGCCCCCCCCGTCAGGATATTGCCAAGCGCATTGCCGGTGCCGGTAAAAGCCGCCGCCCCGCTGTAGGCAAGGTTTTCCACAAACCCGAACTTCGCCGCCGCCAAAGACAACACTGCCATGCCGGTTTGCACTGTATCGTTGCCCGCATTGGCATATTCGATCACGCTGTCGGCACCCGAGGCCAGCACATAGACATCGTCGCCGTCGCCGCCCGCCAGAACATCGCGGCCAAGGCCGCCGTCAAGGCGATCAGCCCCCGCGCCGCCGAACAAATGGTCAATACCGCCGCCGCCCAGTAGACGATCATCGCCGCCTTGGCCGAACAAAAAGTCATCCGCTGCAAGGCCCGCCAGCGCATCACCGCCCGTCCCCCCATACAGGAAATCGTTCGACAAATCGGTGCCGGTCAAGGTGTCATCACCCCCAAAACCAAAGCCAAAACCAGCCTTTTTCACCGTGTCAAACAGCGCCTCACCGGCGGCCACCTGATAGGCTTCATTGCGCAATCTGGCGTCAATCAGCGTCAGCGTCGATACTTCGGCCCCGGCGTTGGCTTCGGGGTTTGATCCCAGCGAATAGGCATCCATCGCATGCGCCAGCGAATGCTGATGGCGATAGTTCAGCGCGTTATTGCCTTCGATCGACAGCAAATGCGACGCCCCGGTTTGTAGGCCGGGATACCAGCCAAGACCAATGCCGTTTTCGGCAAACCAATCATAGGTGGCTACGTAGATGTCGGCGAAATCAGCCACCGCTTCCGGATTGTCAACCGCGCCATGGGCGTTGATTTCAGTGATCAGCACATCGTCGCCTGCGACGGCTGCGTAAAGCGTATCCAGTTTGGCGCGCAGCTCGGCCGGTGAGGTGACTTTGCCGGTGCCCATCCAGCCCGCATACAAATGCGCCGACCAGACCAGATCGCCGCCCACCCCGGCGCGGATGTAATCCAACACCGACCCCTCGCCGATGGCGGTTCGGTCCAGGGACAGAAAATCGCCGTTATAGCCCCAGCCGCCGACCAGAACCTTGCCGTCGGCGCGGGCCTGCACCAGATCGGACAACCCGATCATGTGATCGGCATAAAGCTTGGCAAAGCTGGCGATGGTGTGGGTGGCATCCGCGCCATTGGCTTTGATGCTGTGGCGGTAACCGGCGGATTCGTTCATCAAATCCCAGCCGTAGACCGCCGATTTCACCGCCGTATTGGCATCCATCCAAGACATCATCTTGGTCCAGGCCCCCGACACGTCGCTGTAATTCGCCTCCAGCGCCGCAGTGGCCTGCGCATTGCTTAAAGCCCCCCAAGTGGCATTGCCGATGCCGATATTTTGCGCATCGCCGCCGCCGTAAGTGATGGTCAATTGATAGCCGTTGGCGGCGGCGGCGGCTAAAAACCGCTCCATCTGCGGGTGCAGCGTGCCATCGGGGTTGAAGGAATATTCGTTGAACAGCACGCGCAGATTGTTGACCAAGGGCAGCCCGCCGCGAATAGCGGCGACAAAGCCTTCGGGATCACCGTTCATCGCCGTCGGGATCATTTGCGCCACGTCTTGCCACACCTTGCCCGACCCATCGGCGGCGGTGACTGCGATATTGATCATTTTCACAGCGCTGGTGTTTGATCCGGCCATCTTGGCATTCCCTTTTAACATCGACAAAGCCCATGCAGGCTCGCGTGTTCACTGACCAAGATTTCGGGGCGGAATAAGGGCGAAATTCAGATATGCCGTTAAAATATTAGTAAATTATTTCAATGATTTGCCTAAAATAAATTCGCAAAAGTGGCGCATTGGAATGGGCTTGGAAACAGTCGGTGCGCACCGTGTTGCGAACCGGCGTAATCAACAGTTGCGCACCAGCCGCCAAAAGGTGCGCCCGAAGGCGCACCTTTGGCACTTTCACGCATAAAGCGCCGGCACGCCCAGCTTGGCGTGGATATGGTTGATTCCGTCTTTGTCAATCTGCAGCGCGGTCGCCAGATCGTGCAGATATTGCGCTTCGGCCTGACTGTCCAAGTCGATGGCCATCACCGACATGGTGTAAACCTGCTGTTCCAGCCCTTTGGGAATATGGCGCACAAGGGCGTCGATATCGACTTTCTTGGCCATTTCGGCCTGCACAAAGGCCATTTCGGCGTCAGACACATCGCCAAGGTTGCCCAACAGCTTTTCTTTTTCGGCCTCTTGAATTTCGCCGTCAGCTTTGGCGGCCTGTATCATTGCACTTAGCATCAGCGCGGCCACCGCGTTTTGATCGGCGGTGGGTTCAACGTCCGGCTCGCCTTGATTGGTGAACGAACTGTTCAGCACATCGCCAAAACTGCGGTTGTTGGCGGGCGCTGCACCTTGTTGGCCGCCGCCGGTCAGGCTGCCCAACAGCCCGCCCAATCCGCCCGCTGCACTGCCGCCCAGCAACCCGCCCAACAGATCGCCAAGGCCGCCGCCTGCGCCTGCCTGCGATGCTCCGGACCGTCCACCCGTTTGGCCACCGGTCTGGCCGCCCGATTGACCACCAACTAAGCTGCCCAGCAGATCTCCAAAACCGCCACCCGATTGACCGCCAGCACTGCGCCCCGCGCCACCGCCCAATTGTTCCAGCAATCCGCCCAAGCCGCCTTGCGACGATGCCGCGCCATCACTGCCGCCCAGCACCGATCCCATCGTGTCACGGTTGCCGCCGCCGCGCGTGGTTTTGGTTTGGCCCGGGCTGTGCACGCCGCCAAACAATCCGCCCGACCCTGCAGCGCCCCCGCCTGCAGTCGGGGCTTGCGCGCGCTGCGTGACCGCCTGCATGCCCTTGGCCAAAGCCACGCCAATCGCAACCTTCGCCAGAGTTCCCATTAGTGACATCGCAATCTCCCATTACCAACAAAGCACCAGCCTATCGGGGATTTGTAACAAAGAAAGCGGGGAAATTTTACGCGCAGACAACAGCCGGTTTGCCGGGCCAGACAGCCGCTTTGTCGGCAAGACTTTGCCGACGGGCCATGCCAGACCCGGCATGACCTCGCCGTCACGCCGCCTGAAACACCACCGATTTGCGCAAAAATTGCGTGGCTTTGTCAGAGACCGATTGCGGATCGCCGGTGGTGATGAATTTTGAAACCGTCCCCGAGCCCAGCATTTCGGGGCGGCGCGTCAGGTAGTCTTGCAACGACGCCGCCACCAGATTGGCTTGGGAATACACTTTGACCCCTGGCCCCAAAGCGGCGGCAAACACCGCTTCCATCAGCGGATAATGCGTGCAGCCCAGCACCGCCGCCTGCGGATGCGGCATCCGGCGTTTCAACGCCTCGACATGGCTGCGCACCAGTGCTTCGGCCAGCAGTTCATCGCCCGCCTCAATCGCATCGACCACGCCGCCGCAAGGCTGGGCTTCGACATCAACACCAATGGCGCGAAACGCCAGTTCGCGTTGAAAGGCCCGGCTGGCCACGGTGGCGGGAGTGGCAAACAGTGCCACATGCTTCACCGCCACTTCGCGCGGCGGCGAGTTATCGCCCCAATGCCGTTCGGTCAACGCCTCGATCAGGGGCACAAACACCCCCAGCACACGCTTTTCCGCCGGCACCCAGGTTTCCTGCATGCGTTTCAACGCCGCCGCCGACGCGGTGTTGCACGCCAAAATCACCAGATCGCAGCCTTCTTCCCACAAACGCATCGTGGCGGCGGTGGTCAGGTTGAAAATATCATCAGGCGTGCGCACCCCGTAAGGCGCATGGGCGTTGTCACCGAAATAGACAAAAGGCACCTCGGGCAACCGCTTTTGCAGCGCATCAAGCACGGTCAGCCCGCCGATGCCGCTGTCAAACACCCCAATCGCCATCGCGCCCCCACCCCGTTACCGAGTTTTATACCTGGCCTCAAATTCGTAACCAACAGCATAGGACCGAAGCGGATTGGGGGAAAGCCGATAGGTGGCGTTGCGCAAAAAATCCATCAGGGCGGTGGGATCGGCTTTTCGCGCGTCAATTTCGGGGGCCGGGATCGGTTTGCCGATCACCACGCGCACCGGCGCGTCCAACCGGCTTTTGAATTCTTTCAACAAAAGCGCCAGCCGCAGGTTGGAATGCAGCCGCGACGCCAGTTGAAACAACCGCGAATTATGGCCGTCAAAGTAGATCGGCACCACGGTCGCCCCCGATTTTGCAATCATCTTGGCGGTGAAATTGCGCCAGCTTGGGTCCATCGGCTGCGAAAACGGTGTGGCCGAAGTTGATACCGTGCCGCCCGGAAACACCCCGATCGCACCGCCCCCCGACAGATAGCGCAGCGCCTTGGCCCGGGTTTCAAGGTTCAGCCGCACCGCGTCTTTCGTATCGTCAAACGAGATCGGCAGCAGCACCGGGGTCAAGGCTTCGGCACGGCGGAACACCGAATTGGCCAGAATGCGGAAATCGCCGCGAATATGATCCAGCAAATACCCCATCATCAAGCCGTCCAGAATGCCGTAGGGATGATTTGCGATCAAAATCAACGGGCCGGTGGTGGGAATATCGCGCATCTCACCGCTAAGGATGTCCATCGACAGGCCGTATCGTTCCGGGATCACCTGCCAGAACGACCGCCCGCGCGCCACGTCTTGTTCATACCCCGCTGCCCGGCGGATCAGCGCCGCCTTGCCGGTGGCGCATTCCAAAGCGTGGATCATCGCGCGGCCCGCGCGGGTGCGCGCCGCACCGGAATAGGTAATGTCACGGCTGACGTCGGTTGTGTTCATCTGACCCTCTGCATAAATCGCCGGGAAGCGCTGCCCAAAACGGCGGCTGTCCTGCCAATTATAGAAAATGGATCACATATTTATGACGCAGCCCCCGGGTTTATGGCGCAAGTCTAGGGCGGCGCGGCGAAGCCTGCCGATCCTGCGGGCAATGTTTTGCACAAACCGATGGTGGCGTGGTAGGGTCGGCCAAGAAGTATAAGGTGTCGGGATGGATTGGGATAAGTTACGCATTTTTCATGCGGTTGCCGACAAGGGCAGCCTTACCCATGCGGGCGACGTGCTGCACCTGTCGCAATCGGCCGTCAGCCGCCAGATCCGGGCTTTGGAGGAATCGCTGGCGGTGACGCTGTTTCACCGCCATGCGCGCGGACTGATCCTGACCGAGCAGGGCGAATTGCTGTTTGATGCCACTCAACAGATGGTCAAACGGCTGGATGCCACCGCCGCGCGCATCCGTGACAGTGAAGATGAGGTGTTCGGTGAGTTGCGCGTCACCACCACCACCGGGTTTGGCACGCTGTGGCTGGCGCCGCGCCTGCCGGCGCTTTACAAGAAATATCCCAGCCTGAAGATTGATCTGATGCTGGAAGAGCGGGTGCTGGATTTGCCGATGCGCGAGGCCGATCTGGCCATCCGCATGAAAGAGCCAAGCCAAGCCGATCTGATCCGCAAGCGGCTGATGAACATCCGCATGCGGCTTTACGCGACGCCGGAATATCTGGCCGAACACGGTGCGCCGCTGACCATGGCCGATTTCAGCCAGCACCGCCTGATCTGCCAGCATGCAGGCACCGCCCAAGTGGCGGCTGGGGCCAATCTGGTGGCCGATCTGATGGCCAATGACATCCCGTCCACCCTGACGGTGAACAATTATTTTGGCGTGCTGCAGGGGGTTCTGAACCATCTGGGCATCGGCGTGTTGCCTGATTATCTGACGCAGGATTTCCCACATCTGGTGCGGGTGCTGGAGGATGTCGAATCCACCGAAGTGCCGGTGTTTCTGGCCTATCCCGAAGAGTTGCGCCATTCAAAACGGGTGGCGGCCTTCCGCGATTTTGTGGTCGAAGAGATTTTCACCTTTCGCAAACGCAATCAGGCCTTGCTGCAGGTTTGACTTGCGCTTTGTGGGGCGGATGCTGTGGGGGTTTCACACCCCCATTCGGCAATTTCCGACCCCCGTGGGATATTTTTGAACAGAAAATGCAAATTTTATTCAAATTTGAGTTGGTTTGACGGCACGGCTGCAGGCAATGGTTTATGGCGCAGCTATGCACGCACTGCATGACGGGCATGCCGCATTAACACGGGGCTTGCCGTTGAGACCGATGCCGCTTGGGTGTAAATACAGCGATGAAGTAACGGTTGAGTTCGCTCTTGTTGCTTCATACCTCCCTGTTGGACTTGGCCGAGCGAAAGCTCGGCCTTTTTTTTTGGATTTAGGCACAGTATCAAAGAGTTGCCTACGATTTCAGCAGCTTTTCGCGGCGGTTGGTCAATAACACTGCGTCGGCCGAAGAGGTTGAAAGGTCGATCGCGCGGCTAAATGCTTTTAGCGATTCGTCCTTGCGCCCCACCGCGGCCAGCACATCGGCATGGGCAGCGTGGAACGGCTGATAGCCGTCCAGCGCATCGGCAAGTTCGGCCATTTGCGCAAGGGCTGCGTGTTTCTGCCCGGTTTCCGCCAGTGCTTCCGCCCGGTTCAGCGCCACCACCGGCGTGGGTTCATACTGCAGCAACCCGTCATATAGCGCCAGTTAGATCGCCTCTTCGCACAAATCGCGCGGCACCGCCGGGCCTGCGGTATAGCCTGCGTTGAAAATCAGATAGATCACCACCAGCACCGAATTCAATCGATCTGCGATGTCTTCGGGTCCGGGCACCACAAACGGAATGCCCGCTGCGGCGATCTTGGCTTTGGCCCGGGTCAGCCGCGCGCCCATGGTGGTGTCAGCGTCCAAAAACGCCGCGACAATTTCAGCTGTGCTCAGCCCGCCCAAGCAGCGCAGCGTCAACGCGACCCGGCTTTTAGCGTCAAGCGCCGGATGGCAGCAGGTGAAAATCACACGCAGGCGGTTGTCGGGGATCATTTCGGCCTCGGTCTCATCGGCCTCATCGCCTGCAAGCACCGCCATATCGGCGGTGCAGCGCCTATCGCGCGCGCCGCTGGGCAA
>JANPLZ010000006.1:0-11091 GCA_031422555.1 Cypionkella sp.
CAGGTTCGGCGGCTGCACCCGCAGGTGCTGCAGCGGCAGCCGCAGCCAAGGCCTCCAAGGTTTCGCGCTTGAACGGAGTTTCAAACCGCGAGGTCACCCGGCCATCGGCCCCGATCTGATCGGCGCGCAACGTGTAAATTCCGGGGGCCACATCGGCCAGTTCAGTCGCCCATTGGCCATCTGCCGCCACCGGCACCGTCGCAAGATCGACCCCGTCCAGATACAGCCGCACGAACGCAGCACCCTGCCCGCGCCCGCCCAACAGCACCGCGCCCGAAGGCGCATAGGAAATCGTATCAATACTGACATTGGCCGCAATTTCGGGGGCAACCACAGCACCCGATTGCAACACTTCAACGCCAGATTCGGTGACCAACAGCGCCGCAGGCGGTGCAGCCGCCGCTGCCGCATCCGGTGCGACCCCTGCTGCGCCGGCCACAACTGCAGCCGCCGTCTCTGCCGCCGCCGTCTCTGCCGCCGCAATCTCAGCCACCGCCGTCGCGGCTGTGGTCGGGGCCAGCGCCACCGTTTCGGGGCCGATCAGGATGTCCCCACCCGCCGTGGTTGCAGCCAACGACAACAAGCGCGGCACCGATGACGCAGGCAGCGTGAACAGCACCGCAAACTTGCCACTGGCATCGGCGGCGGCGGTGGTCACTTCGGCCCCATCAACGCGCACCGATACCAACGCGCCCGCCGCTGCATTGCCCGCAATCGTGGCCGATCCATCGGGTTCAACCCGCACGACATCAAACTTTGGCAGCTCTGGGGCCGCGTCAACCACCGCGGGGGCCACCGCGTCAACCACCGCGTCAACCACCGCGGGGGCCTCTGCGGCGGCCTCTGCGGGGGCCTCTGCGGGGGCAGGCTCTGGCGGGGCAGGCTCTGGCGCGGGGGCTATGGCAACCTCGGCTGGGGCAGCATCTGCGGCAACCACGGCCGGGGCAGCATCGGCCACCACCGGGGCCGCAGCCGGGGCGTCGATCACCGCTTCGGCCGCCGGGGCGGTTTGCGATACCGGCGCCTGCGGCTGACCCGACAGCGTCAACCAGCCGCCAACCGCCACCACACCCGTGCCCGCCGCCACAAGCGCCGCGCGCGCCCCCGTGCCCAAGCCAGACGAAATCGCCATATCTTCCCCCAAAGTGGTCCAAAGCCTGTTGCCGGCCTTTGCTTTCCTTCGTCAAATCAGCCCTTATATCTGCTGGCAAAGCAACAGATTTCAGGATGCCACGATATGACCAGCCCGCTTAAATCAATCTGTGTGTTCTGCGGCGCGCGGTCGGGCACAAATCCGGCCCACAGCGCCGCCGCCACGGCCATGGGGCGCGCCATCGCCGAAAATGGCTGGCGGCTGGTTTACGGTGCCGGCGATATCGGCCTGATGGGTCAGGTGGCCCGCGCGGCCCAAGCGGCGGGCGCGCCCACATTGGGGGTGATCCCGGTGCATCTGATGGACCAAGAGGTCGGAAAACGCGATCTGACGCAGTTTGTCATCACCCAAGACATGCATGAACGCAAAAAGGTGATGTTCATGAATTGCGATGCCATCGTGGTGTTGCCGGGAGGGGCCGGATCACTGGACGAATTTTTCGAAGTGCTGACATGGGCGCAGATCGGTCTGCACAAAAAGCCGATTTATCTGGTGAACATCGATGGCTATTGGCAACCGCTGATCGCCTTGCTGGATCACATCGTGGCCCAAGGTTTTGCCGATGCCAGCGTCAAGCAGCATTTCCGCGTGGTGCAAACGGTGGCCGAAGTGACCGCAGCGCTGCAAGGCGGCGCGCAAGGGTGATGCAGGCAACAAAAAGCCCGCCGGGGGTGCATCCCGGCAGGCTTTTCAAGGCTATAGCCTGCGAATTACAGCCGCGCGGCGACCGCTTCCCAATTGACCAGTTTATCCAGAAAATTGGTCAGATAGGCCGGGCGTTTGTTGCGGAAATCAATGTAATAGGAATGCTCCCACACATCGCAACCCAACAGCGCGGTCTGGCCAAAGCACAGCGGATTGACGCCGTTTTCGGTCTTGGTCACCTTCAGGGCGCCACTGGCATCCTTGACCAGCCATGCCCAGCCCGCCCCAAACTGACCCGCACCGGCGGCGGCGAAATCTTCCTTGAACTTGGCGACCGAGCCGAACGCCTCAACCAGCGCCGCTTCAAGCACACCCGGCATCGTCTTGCCGCCCGGCCCCATCATCTCCCAGAACTGGGCATGGTTCCAATGCTGACTGGCGTTGTTGAAAATGCCGTTCTGCGCCACCGACGTCGCATTATAGGTGCCGATGATGATCTCTTCGACCGATTTATGCTCCCACTCGGTGCCGGCAATCAGTTTGTTGCCGTTGTCGACATAGGCTTTGTGGTGGATGTCGTGGTGATACTCAAACGTCTCTTTCGACATGCCAAGACCGGCCAGCGCGTCATGGGCATAGGGCAGATCGGGAAGGGTAAAGGCCATAACAGGTCTCCTGAATTGGGGGGAAGCGATGGGTGGTATAAGGGCTGTTGGCAAGCATAGGTCAAGGGCTGGGCCAATATTAGATCAATTCACCGTGCAAACACCCCGGTCTTGGAATGAGTTGTCAAAGCCCAATGGCTGCATCGACAGCAAAAATGCCCCGTCCGCTTTGAAATAGGTGCCTTTGAACTTTAGCGTCGCGGACGCGCCGCTTGCGTTCACCACATTCTTGACGGTCCAACTGAACACGGTGCGCGTGGCGTTGTCGGAATTCAATTTTCCCGGCAACGGCTGACCTACGACGTCCAATATCATACCATCGCTGACAAACACCTGCGCTGTGGCTTCGTCATACGAGATGATAATTTGGCCCTGAATAACGGAATTCTGGCGGTTTGATGAATTGGCGCAAGTGAAGATCATCGGTTTCGCCGCCAACTCGCCGGCAAAACCCAATCCGGCAATTGCTGCCAGACAAGCCTTTGAAACTACACCTACGCAATACCCCCGCTAATATGATCCACCGCCACCCAAAGGCGACCGCCGCGCTCCACGATGCAAGGTTCAACGGAGTTATAGCTCGCTTCCCGGCAGCGCCGAATGGCTTAACAAACCCATAACATAACCCGCGACCGAGCGGAAACAGACCAGTGTATAGCCCGCCTCGTCTTGCCAAAATGCCGCAGCCACTTGGGCGGTGCGGGTGCGGCGCAACTCGTTCGGGCCAAGGCGGGCAAAATCAACCGGTGACAGTTTGGCCAAAACCTGATCGGCCCGCGCCCCTTCGATGCGAAAAACCGAGCGTGCATCCGAAACTGTCACAGCCAGATAATGCTGCCCCGCCAATGCCTTGGCCAACACAGCCAAGGCTTTGTCCGTATCGGCGTAAGGCAGGATAAGCAGATATTCATCCGGGCTCATCCAGCCCGCAGCATGATCACCCTTGACCAGAATCTGCCGCAAGGGTGGCACGGCGGTGCCCGTCACCGCCTTGATCGCCTTGGCCAGACCTTTGATATCGGGGCCTGCGCGCAGGCTGATCATGCCGACAGGACCAATTTCGCTGATTTTGGCAAAGCCGTCAAACTGCACATGGCCAAGGGCGGTGATTGCGTCAGACATTTTGCTTTTCCCCGTCTTTGTCCACAAACACCGGATCAACCACCCGGGCGCGCACCGATCCGCCCGTTACCGTATTGAAATCAACCACATCGCCGATGCGGTCCAGACCGCCGACAATCAACCCCATCGCAATGCCGCGGCTCAAAGTCGGGCTGAAATAGGTCGAGGTCAACCGCCCTTGGGTGTTGCGCTGACCGTTGGCATTGACGCCGGGGGCCAGAATATAGGCCCCGTCCGGGATGACCGAACCGTCAAGCGTTTCAAATCCCGCCAGCTTTGGCCGCGCCGGATTGGCCAGAAAGCTGCGCTCTTGCCCGCGTTTTCCCAAGTAATCCGGCTTTTTCCTGGAAATCGCCCAAGACAGGTTCAAGTCCTGTGGGATCACCGTGCCATCGGTTTCATCGCCAATCATGATAAAGCCCTTTTCGGCCCGCATGATGTGCAGCGCTTCGGTGCCGTATGGCATCGCGCCGAACGCGGCCCCTGCATCGTGCAGGGCCTGCCACAAGGCAGCACCCTGCCCGGCAGCGACGGCGATTTCGTAGGACAATTCACCCGAAAAGCTGATCCTGTACGCCCGTACAGCAAAGCCTGCCAGCGTGCCATCGGCAAACCCCATGAACGGCAACCCTTGCGCCGACACATCCATGCCGCCCAGTTTTTCCAACACTTTGCGTGCGTTAGGACCAACCACCGCGATTTGCGCCAATTGTTCGGTCACGTTGGCGACATAAACCTGCCAATCCCACCATTCGCATTGCAGCCAGTCTTCCATATGGGCATGAATGCGGTCCGCGCCGCCCGAGGTGGTGTGGCAAAGCCAGGTATCCTCGGCCAGCCGGGCCACAACGCCGTCATCCGACAGAAAGCCGTTCTCGTTGCACATCAGGCCATAGCGGCATTTGCCCACCGGCAAGCTGCTGAAAACGCCGGTATAAAGCATATCCAGAAACTTGCCCGCATCGGGGCCTTTGACGATGATTTTGCCCAGCGTCGAGGCGTCCAGCAGCCCCAGCTTGCTGCGGGTGTTGATCACTTCGCGGTGCACCGATTGGGCATGGGTTTCGCCGGCGCGAGGAAATGTATAGGGCCTGCGCCACAATCCGACCGGTTCAAAATAGGCATGGTTGGCGATATGCCAGTCGTGCAGCGAGGTTTTGCGAACTGGTTGAAAGATATCGCCGCGCGATTCGCCCGCCAAGGCCCCCAAGGGAACCGGGCTGTAGGGCGGGCGAAACGTGGTGGTGCCGACGTTTGGAATATCTTCATTCAAAGCATTCGCTAAGACCGCAAGGCCGTTGATATTGCTTAGCTTTCCCTGATCCGTCGCCATGCCCAAAGTGGTATAGCGCTTTGTGTGTTCGACCGATACATAGCCTTCGCGCGCGGCCAGTTGCACGTCTGACACTTTGACATCGTTTTGATAATCCAGCCACATCTTGGACCGCAAACCGATCGCAGCCCCTTGGGGCATGATCCAGACCGGTTCCATCGGGGCATCAACCACCGCATCAGCAGTTGCGGCGTCTGACTTTGCGGTAAAACCCATGGCCTGCGCTGCCGCCGCACCGCCCGCTGCGGCATCGCTTAGCGCAGCGGCTGCCGACAGCGCGCCATTGGCGGCACCGACAGCGATCACCATCGCCGCACCATCCTGCCCGGTGGGCGGGCGGGCCGGATCGGGGCGGAAATGCGCGTGCTCTGCGTCCCAGATCAGCTTGCCGCCGCAATGGCTGTAAAGATGCACCACCGGCGACCAGCCACCGGACATGGCCACGGCGTCGCAGGAAATCTCTTCAAGAACAGTGCCTTCGCCCGATTGCAGACAGAGCGACACCGCTGTGACACGCTGGCTGCCTTTGACCTTTGCAATGGCGCGACCGGCTTCAACCCGTATCCCCAACGCCCGCGCCTCGGCTGGCAAGGCACCGGTCAGGTTTGCCCGCGCGTCAATGATGCAAGGCACCGACAGACCCGCGCGGTGCAGCGCAATCGCGGTGCGGTAGGCGTCGTCATTATTGGTCACAATCACCGTGCGATCCCCAACACTTACACCGTAATTGACCACGTAATCGCGCACCGACGCCGCCAGCATCACGCCCGGAATATCATTGCCCGCAAACGACAGCGGCCGTTCAATCGCCCCGGTTGCCGTCACAATGCGCCCGGCCCTGATCCGCCACAGCCGATGTTTTGGCCGCCCATCGCCGGGGGTGTGATCCGCCACCCGTTCATCCGCCAGCACATAGCCGTGATCATAGACCCCGGCCGCGGTTGTACGAATGTGCAGCTTTACGGTGTCCATCGCCTGAAGCGTCGAAATTGTTGCATCAATCCAATCACTTGCCGCCATACCATTGATGATGTCGCCGTCAACCGGCGCGCGGCCACCCCAGTGCGCGGTTTGCTCCAGCACAATCACCCGCGCCCCGGCGGTTGCCGCCACAAGTGCAGCCTGCAGCCCGGCGATGCCACCACCCGCCACCAGCACATCGCAAAACGCATAGGCCTGTTCATAGCGGTCGGCGTCGCGCAGCGTGGGCGCGGGGCCAAGCCCGGCGGATTTGCGGATGATCGGCTCGAACACATGTTTCCACGCCGCGCGCGGATGGATGAAGGTTTTGTAGTAAAACCCGGCAGGCAGGAACCGCGCCAAAAGGCTGTTCACCACGCCGATATCATAAGTCAGCGACGGCCAATGGTTCTGGCTGCGCGCTGTCAGCCCATCAAACAGGTCTGTCGTGGTGGCGCGTTGATTGGGCTCGGCCCGGTTGCCAGCACCCAGATTGACCAGCGCATTGGGTTCTTCCACCCCCGCCGCCACAATGCCGCGCGGCCGGTGATATTTGAAACTGCGCCCCACCAGCATCTGATTGTTGGCCAGAAGCGCCGAGGCCAGCGTATCGCCGGAAAAGCCGCGCATCGCAGTGCCGTTAAAGCTGAAATCCTGCGCCGTTGTGCGGTCGATCAGGCGGCCTCCTGTGGTCAAACGCGTGCTCATGCAAAGCCTTTCCAGCCGGGCCGTTTGGCCTTTATCTTGTCGATCAGATCGGGCGGCGGACCAGAGGTTTGCGCCGGATAGGTGCCGAAAACTTCCAGTGTCGCGGTGTCGCGGGCGGCCAGAAACCATTTGCCACAGCCGTAAACATGGCGCCAGCGTTCAAAATGCACGCCTTTGGGGTTTTTGCGCGCGAACATGTAATCTTCAAATTCGGTGTCCGAAGACCCCGGCCCAAACCGTTTCAGATGCGCCTCATAGCCGGGTGCAAGTTCGGTTTCATCGGCACGGATCCCGCAATAGGGGCAGTCGAGGATCAGCATCGGAGTTTCCTTTTGGTCGGGCTTCTGGTCGGGCTTCTGGTCGGGCTTCTGGTCGGGTCAGGCATTCAGATTGGCCTCCAGCTTGGCCAAAGTGGCACCATACAGTGCCTGCGCCACATCGTCGGGGTAGCTGTCATACAGATCCATCGTCGAGCCCCAGATCTGGCGCGCATAGATCGGGCCGGGGCCGGAATAATGTTCACCAAGATAGTGTTCGGGGATGAAATAATGCGATGGAAAGATCGCAAGCTGCGGTTTGAAGTTGGAAATGGCGCTTTTCAAGAACCGGTTGCCAACCGATTTCCACGGGTCTTTCAACGTCTCGGGTTTTTGATTTTCCCGCAAGTTTTCAACGATGTGGTGCAAAAACGGCTGCCCCGGACTGGCGGCCAGAAACGGGCTGATATAGCCCGGCATTTCTTTTTCGTTTTCAAACACCGAGTAAAGCCCCGGGGCCGCAAACAACTCGTCCACCCGGCGCAGACAGATCGAATCCGCCTCGGGCAAAAATCCGCCGTGTTCGTGCAAGATCTCATAGCGCATCAGGTCCGACACGCCGGCAAACTTGCGCTGGCGGAAATACTGGTTGATCAGCGCCTGATTGCGCCACATCCGGCTGGTCAGATAGTCGTTGTCATAGACCACATGTTGCCAATCGGGGTGGTGATCATACCACGACTGCATCCATTTCATCGGGGCGGGCCGATCTCCGATCCAGATATGGCCCAGCACGCGCGGAATGCCGACATCCGACGGGGCGGTTGCAACCACCGGCGGGGCTTGGGGCAGGTTCAGCACCGGCACTGCCATCAGTTTCAGCACATCGCCCAACGGCACCTGCAACAGATCAGGCCGCATGCCGACCAGATCATCGCCCAGCCGGAACACGGTGAACCCACCGCGGGCGATGGCCTGCACATAGTCGCGCTCTTGGCCCAGATTCAGCCCGTTGCATTCGACAATCACCAGACTTAGGCCAAGGGCCGCCAGATCGGCGCTGTTCAGCACCGGAATTTCGTGGCCTTCGACATCAACCACCAGAACATCGGCTTGGGCAACGCCTTGCTCTGCCAGCAAGTGATCCAGCCTTATCAGGCTGATTTCAACCGACGCGATATCGCCTGCATCGGGGGTAATACCGCGCTGGCTGGCGCCGACGCCCAGCGCCTCTTGCATGCGGTCTTGCGACAGCGACGCGCAGCCGCGCAGCCAATCGGGATAGCGGGCGCGGGCGGTCTCGTTCATATGGTAAAGCCGCATCACCCCGGGCGCATCCGAGATGCCGCGGTTGATCGGGCGCACGCGGTCATTGCCGTGGTGCAACCGGGACAAATCCTTGAAATAGACCGGATGCGGCTCGATCAGAACGCCGCTCCAGCCGTGATCGCGAAACATCCGGTAAAGCGGGTCCACCATCTTGCCGTCATTGGCCCCAACCTGCACTGCCATCACCTTGCCACCCCGGGCGCGGTTGACCGCATCCATCAGCACCGACAAGAAGAATTCGCGCGCCCGTTCGCGTGCGCGCTGTTCGCGCTTTTCCGTTGCCCGCTGTCCCATCACTGCACCCCCGCGGGTTTTGACGTAGCAGGCGCAGGCAGAATTGGTTGTGCGGCGCAAATCATGCGCAGTTTGAACGCCACGACCATGGGAATCGCGCGCGCGGCACCGCTAGGGGGTGTCAGGATCAGCATGGCGCTACCGCCGACAGGCAAAAGGCGGACACCCGAAAGTGCCCGCCAGTCAGGTCAGATCCGCCCGCCGCAAGCAGGTCAGGGGTTGGCAGGGGCCGCAGGTTCAGGTGTGGCGGCCTCGGCTGGGGGGACGACCGGGTCAACAACTTCGGGTGCGGGCGCAGGTTCGGGCGCTGGTTCAGCGGCTGGGGCTGGCACCGGGTCGGCAGGGGCCGCACTTTCGGCAGGGGCCACAGTGTTTTCAATGGTGACGTTCGGTGCAGCGTCGCTTGCGCCAATCGCATCGCGGTTGCTGAAAATCGCCGCGGCAATGATGGCCACAACGACAAACACCGCTGCCACAAGAATACCCGAGCCAAAGCCGGTTTCGCGCGGGGCGTTGAATGCCGCAGAGGGGGCAGCAGAGGGGGCAGCAGGTGGGGCAACTTCGACGCGCACATCGGCGCGGTATGGACCGGTCGCGGCGACATAGGGCTTCGGTGACGGTGGCGTATACTGGTCAGACATCTGGATGTCTCCTGTTGAGGACAGAACACCCAGTAAACGTCAGGCCAAGGTTTATGGTTCCCACTGACTGCGCAAACGAAGGCCTTGGCCGGGTCAGGCGGGGCGCAAGTATGGCGCGCAGTGCGTGTCAGGCTATTCATGTTCTGACCGCTCTTTCATCGGTTCCAAGATGCGGCACCCCCGCCGACCGGAACTGTGCGGCCAGATCAATCGACAACCGCAACGGATCAAAGGCGCACAAATCATCCCCCAGTAAAAACACCGTCAAACCGGCCGCGTTCAACGCAGCCACATAGTCTGGCATCTGGCTTTTGTTGCTGCCGTTGCATTCCACCAGCATACCGCGCAAGCGCAGACTGCGCAGATCGACGCTGGCCATCACCGCCAACTCGTGGCCTTCGACATCAATCACGATCAAGTCGGCCTGCGAAATGCCACGCTGCGCCAAAACACTGTCCAGCCGCTGCATTGGCACATCGGTGCACACCACCATGCTGTCGTCAAACGCGCGTCCACCTTTGCGGCAGGCCAGCCTGACTTGGCGCACCACCCGTTTGCGGTAGACCGATGCAGACCCGTGAACCCAGCGGGGAAACGCGTCCATCAAGGCGTTGTCGAGATGATACAGCGGCAAGACGCCATCGACATCCGATATCCCGGCCTGCAGCAGCTGAAAATCGGTGCGGCGGCGATAGCGTTCGTGCAACGCGGCGAAATAGGCCGGATGCGGCTCTATCAACAGCCCGCGCCATGCGTTGCGCTTGGCAACCGAGAATACCGGATCGGCCATGCGCCCGTCATTCGCGCCAACCTGAACCACAAACGCCGCACCACCGGTGGCTTGGTTGATCGCCGCCATAAAACTGTCCCGCGCCTGTCGGATCGGATCAGCAAGCGCGGGTTCTGCGGTTTCGATGTTTTCCGCCATCAATGCGCCACCCCCGCCGCGACCGACTCGTCGATGAAGCGGCCTTCGCGGAACCGCTCGATGCCAAAGGCCTGTGCAAGCGCGCGCGAGCCGTAAAGTTTCAGATGCGCCGAAGAGCTTGGGTGAAGCTCGGTTTCATCGGCGCGAATGCCGCAATTGCGGTAGTTTACGGTTAGCATGTCAAAACTTCCACTCAATCTTCACGGACGGAAAATCAGCTCCAAAGTGCGCTTGCGCAGCCTCTAAGAATTCCTGTGAAATCCGCTTCGCCTCGACACAGTCCCGTTCAAGATACTCGACCATATGACCAATTAAGTTGTTCATTGCAGCACCTTTAAGATTCGCGAACTTCCCGTCATTTCCAATAAGTTCAAAAGCAACTCTTGTTCCTTCAACATGTTCAATAGTTGAGGCTTTGCCCTCCATGAAGGTTTGAAACTCCGACTTCATCTTGTTGAATTGTTCTAAAACTGCTTCAATATTGAGTGCGCGTCGGTAAATTAAATCGATCTCGGAAATGACTTGCGATAGTTTTCCTTCAACCAAAAAGTACATCTCTTCAGTACTTAGAGGTTCAAGGCCTTCTTTGGCGCTAACCATCGGAAGTAATTTTATATAGGGATCAGCATCGCCAAGACCATTATCGTGAGCATCTTTGAAGGCATTGACGATGTGCAACTGCGTGTTTGTAAGATAGTTTGTGATCTGAACAAGTTTTTTAAAGCCGCGAAAGGCAAGAAACGCGTTTGTCTTTTTCTCACGCGCGACTGCCTTTTTTCCGTCCGTCCACGATGTAAAACCAAACACTGCAATCGAAGTGCATATTGATACGCCAGCACCAACAATTGTGGATATAAATGCTGGCCAATCCATCAATGCGCCACCCCCGCCGCGACCGACTCGTCGATGAAGCGGCCTTCGCGGAACCGCTCGATGCCAAAGGCTTGTGCCAAGGGCCCCGGCGTGCCTTTGGCCATCAACTCGGCCATCGCCCAGCCCGAGCCGGGGATCGCCTTGAACCCGCCGGTGCCCCAGCCGCAGTTGATGAAACAATTG
>JANPLZ010000007.1:0-56347 GCA_031422555.1 Cypionkella sp.
GTGGCGGCGCTGTTTACGTTCTTTGGCGCATGGCTGGGAACGGCAATCTTTTTGCGCATCCCGGCCCTGTCGCGTTTTTGCTAGGGCCGGACTGGCATTTTGGCCAGGCATTCTTATATCGGGCACAGCATCGGTTGGCCCCCTTGGGCTGCCTTGCCTATCCTTGCGCCCGGCTATAGGGTGCCCGCCGACAAATAGGGGTAAATCCCCCCCAAAGAAAGGCCACCCATGTTCGTGACCCCCGCTTATGCCCAAGCCGCAGGCGCCGGCCCCGGCAGCCTGTTCACCTCGATCTTCCCGTTGGTTTTGATCTTTGCGATCATGTATTTCCTGCTGATCCGTCCGCAGCAGAAAAAGATGAAAGAGATGAAAGCCATGGTAGATGCGTTGCGGCGCGGCGATCAGGTGCTGACCAGTGGCGGTATCATCGGCAAGGTTTTCAAAGTTGGCGACGACGGCGTGCTGGAAGTGGAAATCGCCGATGGCGTGCGGGTCAAAGTGCTAAAGCACACCATCACCCAAGTGATGAACAAAACCGAACCGGCGGCGGCTGCCTGACCGACAATCGTTGCCCGTCCCCGATGCCCGCCCTTTCCTGAAACGGAAACTTCATGCTGCACACGCCTTTGTGGAAACGCCTGCTGATCCTTGCCATTTGTGGCTGGGGTGTGGTGGCGGCCCTGCCCAACATGTTCTACACCACGGTCGAGGCGCATAATGACGCCGCCGAAGCGATTGAATTGGCAGGGTTTGCCAGTGAAACCGATCAGGCGGCGCTAGAGCAATGGCCGAACGCGCTGCCATCAGCGCTGTTGAACCTTGGGCTTGATCTGCGGGGTGGGGCGCATTTGCTGGCCGAAGTGCAGGTGGCCGATGTCTATACCCAGCGCATGGACAGCCTGTGGCCCGATGTGCGTGACGCGCTGCGCGATGTGCGCGATCAGGTAGGCTCGGTGCGGCGCGAACCTTCGGTGCCCGGCGTGTTGCGGGTGGCGATCTCTCAGCCCGAGGCGATGGCGGTGGCGGTTGAAAAGATAAAGGCACTGGCGCAGCCGTTGGTCACCGTGACCGGAGTGGGGCAATCGGATATCGACGTCACGGTTGAGGGCAAGGAAATTGTCGTGCAACTGTCAGAGGCCGAACGCGCCGCCACCGATAGCCGCACCATTCAGCAAAGTCTTGAAATCATCCGCCGTCGCGTTGACGAAGTTGGCACCCGCGAGCCGACCATCCAACGTCAGGGCGCGGACCGCATCCTGATCCAGGTGCCCGGTGTCGGATCGGCGCAAGAGTTGAAAGACATCATTGGCACCACGGCCAAGCTGACCTTCAATGCCGTGGTTGGGCGCACGTCAGACCCCAGCGCCGACCCCGGGCCGCGCAACAAATTGCTGCCCGACATGACCGAAAAAGATGTCTATTATATCGTTGAAGACACTCCGGTTGTCGGCGGAGAAGATCTGACCGATGCGCAGCCGTCGTTTGACCAAAACGGCCGACCGGCGGTGAACTTCCGCTTTGATGCCACCGGCGCGCGGGCCTTTGGCGACTATACTGCCGAAAATATCGGCGAGCCGTTCGCGATTGTGCTGGATGACGAGGTGATTTCCGCCCCCACCATTCAAAGCCATATCTCGGGCGGGTCGGGCATCATCACCGGCAGCTTTACCATCGAGGAATCGACGCAATTGTCGGTGCTGCTGCGGGCGGGCGCGTTGCCTGCCAAGATGAACTTTCTGGAAGAACGCACCGTCGGCCCGGAACTGGGCCAAGACAGCATTGATGCGGGCAAACGCGCGGCGATTGTCGGCATGATCGCGGTGGTTTTGTATATGATTGCTTGTTACGGCGCCTTCGGGGTGATGGCCAACATTGCGCTGATCGTCAACATCACGCTGTTGTTGGCGGTGTTGTCTACGATTGGGGCCACGCTGACCTTGCCGGGCATCGCGGGGATCGTGTTGACCATGGGCATGGCGGTGGATGCCAACGTCTTGATATTTGAGCGGATACGCGAGGAATTGCGCGACGGCAAAGGCCCGGCGCAGGCAATTTCACTGGGCTTTGACCGCGCCTTTTCGGCCATCATGGACAGCAACGTCACCGCCATTCTGACCGGGTTGATCATGTTTATCATCGGATCGGGGCCGGTGCGCGGCTTTGCCGTCACCTTGGGCATCGGCATCATCACCTCGATGTTCACCGCCGTCTATGTCACCCGGTTTATCATTGAAACTTGGATGGCCTGGCGTCGTCCGAAAACCATCGAAGTGTAGGGGGCAAACAGCATGGCTTGGCGATTGCGGCTGGTGCCGGTTCACACCTCGATAGATTTTTTCCGCCTGCAATCGGTGACCTTTGGCGCGTCAATCCTTGCGGTTGTGCTGACCTTTGTGTCGGTGGCGGTGTTTGGGCTGAATTTGGGCATCGACTTTCGCGGCGGCACCACAATCCGCACCGAAAGCACCCAGACCGTCGATGTCGGCATCTACCGTGCAGCGCTTGATCCGCTGGACTTGGGCGATGTGTCGATTGCCGAAGTGTTCGACCCCGCCTTTCGCGCCGATCAGCACGTCGCGATGATCCGTATTCAGGCGCAAGAAGGTGTCGAGGCCATCACCCCCGAAGTGATCGGCAAAATCGAGACCACCCTGCGCGCGGTTGACCCGACCATCAGCTTTCCCTCGGTGGAATCGGTGGGGCCAAAAGTATCGTCCGAATTGATCTGGTCGGCACTGCTGGCGGTGATTGCCGGATCGCTGGGCATTGGCGTCTATGTCTGGGTGCGCTTTGAATGGCAGTTCGCGGTTGGCACGGTGGCGGCGCTGTTGCATGACGTGATCGTCACTGTCGGGGTGTTTTCGCTGTTCGGGTTAAAGTTTGATCTGACCATCGTGGCGGCGTTGCTGACGATTTTGGGCTATTCGGTCAACGACACCGTGGTTATATTTGACCGTCTGCGCGAGAATCTGGCGAAATACAAAGTCATGCCGTTGCGCGAAATGATGAACCTGACCGCCAACGAAACCCTCAGCCGCACGATTATGACCGCCTCTACCACCTTGATATCCTTGACAGTTTTGATGATCCTTGGCGGTGATGTGATCCGGGGCTTTGTGTTCGCGATGTTCTTTGGCGTGATCGTCGGCACTTATTCGACGCTGTATGTCGCCAAAAACATTGTGCTGATGCTGGGGCTTGACCGCAGTGACAAACCCAAGACCGGCAAGCCGTTGGACCATGAATTTGCCAACGTCGATGCGTGACGCGGCATGCGGCTGACCGAAATCACCTACGGCTCGGCGCTGGCGATTGAAAGCTATGGGCCGGGGTTTTTCCGGGTCGGCACCCATGTGTTGCGCGGCCCGTCGCTGATCACACCTTGGGATGCGGGGCTGTGGGGTGGCTTTGACGACACCGCAGCCCCCTTGTCGCTGCTGGGCAAGATCGACGTTTTGCTGCTGGGCACCGGGGCCGACATTGCGCCCGTGCCGCGGGCCTTTCGCCAAGCGCTGGAGGCGGCGGGCATTGGGCTGGAGCCGATGAATTCGCCCGCCGCCTGCCGCACTTATAACGTTTTGCTGGGCGAGGGGCGCCGCGTTGCCGCCTGCCTGCTGCCGGTGTGACCCCCCCCTTTTCGGGCGCCCGCGCTTCGGATATGGCTGGCATATGACCTTGACCGTCACCGATCTTTGCATTGCCCGCGCCGGGGTTCCGGTGTTGCAGGGCCTGTCGTTTGGCGTGGCCCCGGGGCAGGCGCTGGTGTTGCGCGGCCCGAATGGCATTGGCAAAACCACGCTGCTGCGCACCATCGCCGGGCTGCAACCACCGTTGTCGGGGTATATTTTGGTAGATGATCAAGCGGTTGCCTATGCAGGCCATGCCGATGGGATAAAATCCACCCTGACAGTTGGCGAAAATCTTGGCTTTTGGGCACAGGTATTTGGCACCAATAAAGTCGCTGATGCAGTGTCGGGGTTTAACTTGGCCGCCTTGGTCAGCCGTCCGGCGGCGCAGCTTTCGGCGGGGCAAAAACGCCGCTTGGGCTTGGCGCGGCTGTTGGTCAGCGGGCGGGCGATCTGGGCGCTGGACGAGCCTACCGTGTCACTGGACAGCGCCGCCGTGCAGATGTTTGCCCATGCAATCGCCGCGCATTTGGCCAAGGGCGGATCGGCGCTGATTGCCACCCATGTTGATTTGGGTCTGCAAGCCGCCACGTTGGATCTGACCCCCTACCGCGCCAAAGCCACCGCCGGGTTTGGCGCATTCGACGGTGGCCTTGAATGATCGCGCTGCTGATCCGAGATCTTCGGCTGGCGGTCCGGGCGGGGGGCGGCTTTGGCATGGGTCTGTCGTTCTATCTGCTGATCGCCGTGCTGGTGCCGTTGGGCGTGGGGCCGGACCCGGCGGTTTTGGCCAGAATTGCACCCGGAATTTTGTGGGTTGGCGCGCTGCTGTCGTGCCTGTTGTCGCTGGACCGGCTGTTTGCGCTGGATTTCGAAGATGGTTCGCTGGATTTGCTGGCCACCGCACCGATACCGCTGGAAGGCGTGGTGCTGGTCAAGGCTGTTGCGCACTGGATTGTGACCGGTGTGCCGCTGGTATTGGCGGCACCGCTGCTTGGGGTGCTGTTAAATCTGGGGGCGCAAGGCTATGTCTGGCTGGTGGTGTCGCTGGCGCTTGGCACCCCGGCCCTGTCGATGATCGGCGCGTTTGGGGCAGCACTGACGGTGGGGGTGCGGCGGGGCGGTTTGTTGCTGGGGTTACTGGTTTTGCCGATGTATCTGCCTACATTGATTTTTGGGGCAGAGGTGGTCAAACGGGCGGCGGCGGGGTTGGCGGTTGCAACACCTTTGGCGCTGCTATCGGGGATCACGGCAGCGGCGCTGGCCCTGTTGCCGTTTGCGGCGGCGGCGGCGTTGCGGATCAATCTGCGCTAGGGCGCGAAAGGCAAGTGTGGCGGGGCGGATGTCAATCTGGGAATATGCGAACCCCAAGCGGTTCATGCAAACATCGGGCGCGGTGCTGCCGTGGGTGGCGGGGCTGGCGGCTATTGCCTTGGGCACGGGGCTGATCTGGGGCTTCTTTTTCACCCCGGATGCCGACCGCTTTGGCAGCACGGTGAAGATCATCTATCTGCATGTGCCCGCCGCAACCATGGCCACATCGGCGTGGATGATGATGCTTGTGGCGTCGCTGATCTGGTTGGTGCGCCGTCATCATGTGTCGGCGCTGGCCGCCAAGGCCGCCGCACCAGTGGGGCTGACTTTTACCATCATCGGTCTGGTGACGGGGGCAATCTGGGGCCAGCCGATGTGGGGCACGTGGTGGGCCTGGGATCCGCGGCTGACCGCGTTTTTGATTCTGACGCTGTTTTATCTGGGCTATATCGCGCTGTGGCGGGCGATCGAAGACCCCGATACCGCTGCCGATCTGACATCGGTGTTGTGCATCGTCGGGTCGGTCTTTGCATTTTTGTCGCGCTATGCGGTGCTATTCTGGAATCAGGGTCTGCATCAGGGCGCGTCTTTGTCGTTGGATAAGAAAGAAAACGTCTCTGACGTGTATTGGCAACCGTTGGTGATCTGCATCGCAGGCTTTGTGTTGCTGTTTGTGGCACTGGTCTTGATCCGCACCCGCACCGAAATCAGGGGGCGGCGGTTGGCGGTTTTGCTTGCGCGCGAAAGGGTGGCGTGATGCCGGAATTGGGAAAATATGCAAACGCGGTGATCGGGTCTTATGCGGCGTCGATTGTGCTGATTGCGGGGCTGATTGCGCTGACAATCTGGCAGGGCAGGCGGGTGCGTCACGCGCTGGCCGCCGCCGAGGCACGGCAGGGGAAATCTGAATGATACGCTGGTTGATATTGCTGCCGCTGATTGCCTTTGCAGCGTTGGCGCTGATGTTCTGGGTTGGCATGCAGCGCGACGATCCGGGCCGCGTGCCGTCGGTGTTTATCAATGAACCGGCGCCCGGCTTGGGCGTGCTGACCTTGCCCGGCATTCCCGGCGTGACCGACGCCGATTTGCGGCGCGGCGATGTGGTGGTGGTGAATTTCTGGGCAAGCTGGTGCCCGCCCTGCCGGGCCGAACACCCCACACTGATGGCTTTGCAAGCCGAAGGCATCCGGGTGATTGGCGTCAACATGATGGATGATCCTGAAAACGCGCTGGCGTTTCTCGCCGAGGCCGGGAATCCGTTTTCCGGTGTCAGCGCCGATCCAAAGGGCAAGACCCGGCTGGATTGGGGCGTCACCGCCCCGCCAGAGACGTTCATTCTGCGCGGCGATGGCACGGTGGCCTATAAATTCATCGGGCCTTTGGTGGGCAGCGATTACGAGCAACGCTTTCGCCCCGAATTGGCCCGCGCGATGGGGCTAACAGTGCCGGATTAGCCGTCACGTCAACGCCAGCACCAAAGCCATCAGCGCGAACAACGCCACTTCGGCCCAAGGCAGTGACGGCAAGGGCATTGGCAAGGGTTTTGCGATGATCCGGGGTTGATCGGGCAGGGGCGGAAAGCGGTGCATGGCGGTGTCCTTTGGTTGGATTAACCTAAGTTTGCACCAAGGAACTTAACAAGAACATAAGGCCCGGGATATTTTGGGCCTTATGCTGTATTTCGCATCCATCTAGGGGGTTATCGCGCCGCCAGATCGCGCAGAACATAGTGCAGAACGCCGCCATGTTCGACGTATTCGATCTCTATCTCGGTATCAATCCGGCATTTGATCTGAATGGTTTTGATCGTGCCATCGGCGTAAGTGATCAGGCACGGCACCAGCGACAACGGTTTCAGATCGCCGTCCAGACCCGCAATCGACACCACCTCATCGCCTTTTAACTTCAACGACTTGCGGGTTGCACCTTCTGTGAATTCAAACGGGATTACCCCCATGCCGACAAGGTTAGAGCGGTGGATACGCTCAAACGACTCGGCAATCACCGCTTTGACGCCCAGCAGTGCTGTGCCCTTGGCCGCCCAGTCGCGCGATGACCCGGCGCCATATTCGATGCCGCCAAAGATCACCAGCGGCACGCCTTGCGCCTGATAGGCCATTGAGGCGTCATAGATTGAGGTCTGCACCCCATCCGGCCCCAGTGTATAGCCGCCCTCAACCCCGCTGCCGTCTGCGTTGGTCAGCATTTCGTTCTTGATGCGGATATTGGCAAAGGTGCCGCGCATCATCACTTCGTGGTTGCCGCGCCGCGCGCCGTAGGAATTAAACTCGGATACCGGAACTTGCCGGTCCGCCAGATACTTACCCGCAGGCGTTGAGGCTTTGAATGACCCGGCCGGGCTGATGTGGTCGGTGGTGATCATATCGCCCAGCAGCGCCAGCACACGCGCACCGGTGATATTGCTGATCACGCCCGGCGTTTTCGACATGCCGCGGAAATAGGGCGGATTCTGGATGTAAGTGCTGCTTGCGGGCCAGTCATAGGTTTCAGAATCGGTGATCTGCACCGCTTGCCATTTCTCATCGCCTTTGAACACATCGGCGTATTTCTTGATGAAGGCGGCGCGGGTGACCGTTGCCTCGACCAGTTCGGCAATCTCGGCGTTGGTGGGCCAGACGTCGCGCAGATAGACCGGGCCATTGGTGCCGATGCCCAACGGCTCGGTGGTGATGTCGATGGTCATATCGCCCGCCAGCGCATAAGCCACCACCAACGGCGGCGAAGCCAAATAGTTGGCGCGCACATCCGGAGAGATGCGGCCTTCAAAGTTGCGGTTGCCCGAAAGCACGGCCGTGGCCACCAGATCACCCTCGGCAATGGCGGCAGAAATTGCCGGATCCAGCGGGCCGGAATTGCCGATACAGGTGGTGCAGCCGTAGCCCACAAGGTTAAAGCCGATGGCATCCAGATCGTCCTGCAACCCGGCGGCATTCAGATATTCCGACACAACCTGACTACCGGGGGCAAGGGATGTTTTCACCCAAGGCTTTGATTTCAGGCCCAAAGCCCGGGCTTTGCGCGCCACCAACCCGGCCCCGATCATCACATAGGGGTTCGAGGTATTGGTGCATGACGTGATCGAGGCGATCACCACGCGACCGCTTGACATGGTAAAATCATGGCCTTTCACAGCGATGTCAACGCCTTGCGGGCGCTTGAAACTGCTGGCCATCTCAGATGCGAAACCGGCCTTGGCTTCGGTCAGCGGCACGAAATCCTGTGGCCGTTTCGGGCCGGATATGGCGGGCACGATGGTGGCCATGTCAAGGTGCAGGGTGCTGGTGTAAATCGGATCATAGCTGGCGTCGCGCCACATGCCGTTGGCGCGGGCATAGGCTTCGACCAAGGCGATGCGGGCCTCGTCGCGCCCGGTGCCGCGCAGATAGCGAATTGTTTCGGCATCAATCGGGAAGAAACCGCAGGTCGCGCCATATTCGGGGGCCATATTGGCAATGGTGGCGCGGTCGGCCAAAGGCAGGCGATCAAGGCCGTCGCCGTAGAATTCGACGAATTTGTTGACCACGCCATGTTTGCGCAGCATTTGCACGACTTTCAGCACCAGATCGGTGGCGGTGGTGCCTTCGACCATGGCACCGGTCAGACGGAAACCCACCACTTCGGGGATCAGCATCGACACCGGTTGGCCCAGCATGGCCGCCTCGGCCTCAATCCCGCCCACGCCCCAACCCAGCACGGCCAAGCCGTTCACCATGGTGGTATGGCTGTCGGTGCCAACCAGAGTGTCGGGATAGGCCACCATCTGGCCATGTTGATCGGTGTCGGTCCAGACGGTTTGCGCCAGATATTCAAGGTTCACCTGATGGCAAATCCCGGTTCCGGGCGGCACTACGCGAAAGTTGTTGAACGCCTTTTGCCCCCATTTCAGGAAAACGTAGCGTTCCATGTTCCGCTCATATTCGCGGTCGACGTTGGCCTGAAAGGCGCGCGGCGTGCCGAATTCGTCGATCATCACCGAATGGTCGATCACCAGATCCACCGGGGCCAAGGGGTTGATGCGTTGCGCATTGCCGCCCAGACCCAAAATGCCATCGCGCATCGCCGCCAGATCAACCACCGCCGGAACCCCGGTGAAATCCTGCATCAGCACCCGCGCCGGGCGATAGGCAATTTCGCGCGGATTTTTACCGCCCATCGCACCCCATTCGGCAAAAGCGCGGATGTCATCCAGGCTGACGGTCTTGCCATCTTCGAACCGCAGCATGTTTTCCAAAACCACCTTCAGCGCCGCGGGCAGGCGGGCGAAATCACCCAAACCTGCCTCTTGCGCGCCGGGGATCGAGTAATAGGCCACGGTCTGGCCGCCCGCGGTTAATGTGCGTTTGGTTTTCGCGCTGTCATGTCCGACGGATACGGTCATCTGGTGGCTCCGGGCTGGGGATGATGTGAGGATGTTTTGCGGCAAGCAGCACCGCGGTGCAAGTCGGATTTATTGGGTCTTGCGTAATTGTATGCCATTGTATGCCGAAAATACAGCCCCAATCTTGCCACCCGATCCGGGTAAATCGCAACTTGGTGAAGGTAAGGTAACCGTGGCTCGCAAAACCTTGATTGGCACGGGCTGCAACAGTTGGATAAACAGAGATATAACGTTCGGGGAAAGAACAACATCATGCGTCACATCGTCAGCGCGGCCTTTGGGTTGTGGCTATGCTTGGGCACGGCTGTTCAGGCGCAAAGCCAACAGGGTTTGGTTGTCGAGTTGTATACTTCGCAGGGATGTTCGTCCTGCCCCCCGGCGGATGAAAATTTCGCCACCATGGTCAACGCGCCAGGCATCATCGCCTTGTCTTTGCACGTGGATTACTGGGATTACATCGGTTGGGCGGATACTTTTGCCAGCCCGGAGTTTGGCGCGCGGCAAAAGCGCTATGCCAAAGCCTCGGGCAAGAACATGGTTTATACACCGCAAATCATCGTCGGCGGTCGTGACCGGGTGGAAGGCAATCAGCCGTCAAAGGTGGCCAAAGCCATCGCCAGCGGCCAGGGATTTGACAGCAATGTGGTGCTGACGCTGACCCGCGACGGGGATTTGGTGACGATCCGGGCAAAGTCGGGGGCAGCCATTCCGGCAGGCACGCGGGTGCAACTGGTGCGCTATACCAAGAACGCCGCAGTCGAGATAAAGCGTGGCGAAAATGCGGGCAGGCAGATCAGCTATCATAATATCGTCACCTCGTGGACCGATATCGGCGCGTGGTCGGGCGATCAACCGCTGGAGATGTCGGCACGCGCGGCGGGGGCTGCACCGGTTGTGGTGATCATTCAGGCCGGTGGGCCAACGGAAATTCTGGCGGCGGCTGTGCTGAAATAAGCCTGTCCTAACTTCCAGCGGCCCCTATTTCCAACGGCCCCCTATTTCCAACCGCCCTATTTCCAACGGCGGTGAATCCAGAACCACTGACCGGGATGCGCCTGCACCCGGGCCTCAAGGCTGCGGGTCAATGCCAAGGTCATCTCAAGAGCGGTTGTGGCGGCAATCGGGGCCTCCAGATCAACGGCAAACGTCAGTCCATCAGGTTGGCGCGTGCCATAAAACGGAATAAGATCAGCGTTATAGCGCAGTGCCAACTCGGCGGCGGACAGGGCGGTTTGGGCGGGTTTGCCCAAGAAATCCATCACCTCGCCCGTCGCACTTTGATCAAACAGCAACACCAGCAAGCCGCCCGATTTCAAATGCCGCACAAAACCTGCGGTGCCCGCACGGCCGGTGGCAAAAATCGGGCCGCCAAACGCCGCCATGGTCTGCACGTAATGCGCGTTGAAATAGCGGTTGGCCATCGGACGATAAAGCCCGCCGATCCGCGCGCCCCGCGCCACCAGACAGGCGCGCGCGGCCTCATAGTTGCCAAAATGCCCCGAGACCAAAATAACCGGGCGACCCGCCGCCATGGCGCTGTGCAAGGCTGCAACCCCCGCACCGGTGGGCACAACACCCGCTTGGCGCGCGGTAAAGGCCCGGGTCGAATAGTTTTCAATCAGAGAACGGCCTGCGTTATCAAGTGCTTGGGCGGCGATCTTATGACGCGCGGCCACAGGCATTTCGGGCCAGATCAGCGCCAGATTGTCCAAAGCCCGGCGTTTGTATCCGGCAATCGGGCCAAACACATACCGCATCAGCGCCCCCAGCAGCGGCACCCGCAACCGGTAGGGCAAGATCAGCGCAAAGCCGATCAGCCCGCGCACCACAAGGTTTTGCGCAAAAGCCACGGCGTCAAAGCGGGCGGTTGGGTCAGACATCGGGATGCGGGCGCTTGGCTTGGGTTTCACGATGCCAGACATAAAGCCCCGCCGCCACGATCACAAGCGCACCCAAAACCGTATAGCGGTCGGGATATTCATCATACAAAACCACGCCCCAAAACGCGGCAAACACAATGCCCACATAGGCAAAAGGCGCCACAGCCGAGGCTTCGGCCATCGAAAACGACCGGATCACGCACAGTTGCGCCGCCGTGCCCAAAACCCCCAAAGCCGCAAACAGCGCGATGTCTGCCCCGGCGACCGGCTGCCACACAAAGGGCATCGCAAGGCCGGTGATCACCGATCCAAACAACGCCGCGTGCAGCAGCGATGTCCACGGGCCTTCGTGCTGGCCCAGCTTTCGGGTCAGCAGCGACGCGCCGGCATAGCACACCGCACAGCCCAGCGGCAGCAGCGCCGCCACCGAAAACACGCCCATCCCCGGGCGCACCACGATCAACGCACCAACCATCGCCACCGCCACTCCCAAAATGCGCCGTGGCCCCAGCCGTTCGCCCAAAAACAGCGCCGCCCCCAGCGTGATCAGCACCGGGTTGATATCGGTCAACGCCGTAGCCTCGGCCAATCCGATATAGCCAAGGCTGGCGAAAAACAGGGCCGTCGCCCCCAATTGGCAGGTTGACCGCGCCAGATGCAGCAGCGGAAAGCGGCTGTTCAGGGTGGGGATAAACTGGCGCGGCCCTAGAATAGCGGCCACCAGCAACGCCTGCCCGGCAAAGCGCGCCCAGATCACTTGCGGCGTCGGATAGCGCGCGATCAGACCCTTGGCCAAAGCGTCCATTGCGGTAAACAATACAATGCCCATCAGCATCAACACGATGCCCCGTTTGGTGGCGGCAACGCTGGGAAGGGCGGAAAGTTGCATGCGGCCCCACGATATGACGGACGCGCGACCCTAGGCGGGGCAGCCGCCAGTGGCAAGGTGCACCGCGGGGTTTGGCGCGGTTCCACGGTTTGATTTGGCAAGACCGCACCCCGGATCGCGGTCATGTGCGCGCGGGTGCTGCGATGGCCGCTTTTGGTGATTGCTGATCGTCCCCGCCGTGCCATCGGCGTTGGGCTGGGGCCGATTTATTCTTCTTGCTGCACCAGAACAATCTCTCCTGCGGCTTCCAACTGGCGGATTGCCATGACGACGATGGCCATCGCCGCCTCGGCGTCTTTTTCCTTGACCCGGCCGCGTGCCAGCATTTCTTCGCGCAAGCCTTGCGCCATGCGTTGCGACATGTTGGCAAGGATGAATTCGGCGGCCGTCTCTAACTCTGCCACGCCAACCGTGGCGGCAAGGGCGGTGACCAGCACCGGTTGATCCACCAGCCGGATGATTTTTGGCACATCGCGGCCCAACACCCGGCGCGGCAGATGCACGAAGGTGAAAATCGCCCGGCGCACCAGATCGGCAAAATCAGCATCGGTTTCCTGCAGGCCCGCCAACACGTCTTCGCGCGTCAGCGCCGCCGAGACGTTCAGGATCGCGCCAACCCGTTCCACCGGGCCCGTTTCGAAGGCGCGGGCAGGCAGCGCATCCAACTGACTGACCAGCGACAGCCCAATGCGCCGCACTGTTTCCGGATCGACATTGCCAGTCTGCGACACCGCATAGGCCACGCGGCGCGCCCGGTCACCGGGCAATTTTCCCAATAGTTCCGCCGATTTGGGCACCGGCAGTTTTGACAGCATCACCGCCGCCACTTCAACGCTTTCTTCTTGCAACACCGGCAGCAACCGGTCCACCGCCAGCGCGGTCAGCCGATCCCAAGGGTCGGCCTTGGCCGAAGCCCCGGCAAGACGGCGCAGGCGACTGGCGGCATTGGCGGAGATATGGCCATCCATGATGGTCAGCGCCCCCTCCATTCCGGCCGGAAACGCAAGGCCGACCTGTTCCAACTCGCCCAGAAATTCATCCACCACGGCGCCAAGGGTCTGGCGATCAATCAGCCGCATCTGGCCCATCTGTTCGGTCAAGGAGGCCTGAATATGTTCGGGCAGCTTGGCCAGTGGAATATTCGCACCTTCGGCCAGCAAATAGCGCACGATGACGGCGGCCTTTTCGCGGCTGCTCAGTTGACGCGGCACCGCGACGGCGCGCTGTGCGGGCACGATCCGTGCCAAAACCCTTGCATCACTGGCCATGCCGTGCGCCCCCCCGAATCTGCATCAATCGCTGGGGCAGGGTGGCATGCTTGGGGTTAACGGCGGGTTGCCAGCGTTACGCTATGCGCCAAACACCCGGCGAAAGATGGTATCGACATGTTTGGTGTGATAGCCGATGTCGAATTTTTCCTCAATCTGGGCGGGGGTCAGCGCGGCGGTGACATCGGTATCGGCCAGCAGTTCGGTCTTGAAATCGGCGCCCTTTTCCCAGACCTTCATCGCGTTGCGCTGCACCAGACGGTAGCTGTCTTCGCGCGATACCCCGGCTTGGGTCAGCGCCAGCAGCACGCGCTGCGACATCACCAAGCCACGGAATTTGTTCATATTGTCCAGCATGGTTTGCGGATAGATTACCAGCTTTTCCACCAGTCCGGCCAGCCGGTGCAAAGCAAAATCCAGCGTGATGGTGGTGTCGGGGGCGATGGCGCGTTCAACCGAGGAATGGCTGATGTCACGCTCGTGCCACATCGCCACATTTTCCAGCGCGGGCATCACCGCCATGCGCACCAGTCGCGCAAGGCCAGTCAGATTTTCCGACAACACCGGATTGCGTTTGTGCGGCATGGCCGAGCTGCCCTTTTGGCCGGGGCTGAAGAATTCCTCTGCCTCCAACACTTCGGTGCGCTGCATGTGGCGAATCTCAATCGCGATGTTTTCAATACCGGATGCGATGACGCCAAGGGTGGCAAAATACATCGCATGCCGGTCGCGCGGGATGATCTGGGTGCTGATCGGCTCGGGTGTCAGGCCCAGCTTGGCGCAGACATAGTCTTCGACCGCCGGATCAATGTTGGCAAAAGTGCCGACCGCGCCGGACACAGCGCCGGTGGCAATTTCCGCCCGGGCCGCCACAAGGCGCGCGCGGTTGCGGGCCATTTCCGCGTAAAACCGCGCAAATACCAGCCCCATGGTGGTGGGTTCGGCGTGAATGCCGTGGCTGCGCCCGATGCGCACCGAGAATTTATGTTCCTGCGCGCGGGTCTTCAGCGCCGCCAGAACCCGGTCCAACCCGGCCAACAGCAAATCGGTGGCGCGCACAAGTTGCACGTTCAGCGTGGTGTCCAACACGTCGGAACTGGTCATGCCCTGATGCACAAAACGCGCGGCGTCGGTGCCGACGATATCGGCCAGATGGGTCAGAAAGGCGATGACGTCATGCTTGGTGATGGCCTCGATACGGTCAATTTCGGCCACATCAAACGGCACATCGCGGGCTTTCCAGACCGCATCGGCGTTGGCGCGCGGGATCACGCCCAGATCGGCCATCGCATCGCAGGCATGCGCCTCGATTTCAAACCAGATGCGGAATTTGGCCTCTGGCGACCACAAGGCAACCATTTCAGGGCGAGAGTAGCGGGCGATCATCAAACGGCCTTTCAGTTGCAGGAGCAGGCCGGGATGTCCTAGACTGCGCGGGCGGGGCTGGCAAGGGCGGGGCTGGCAAGGGCGGGGCTGGCAAGGCCCGGAATGGCATGGCCCGAATTTGCAAGGCCCGAATTGGCAAGGCCCGAATTGGCAAGGCCCGAATTGGCAAGGGTGGGGGCGCACGATGTGGCGATTGATACCAGTGGTGATGATGTTTGCGGTGCCCGCCTGCGCGGAAAGCTGGCAGGTTTTGTCGGCAGATCAGATCGCAGCCGCGCTGGTATCGCGGACGCTTGGCTATCCGGGTGGGGCGACACAAGGGTTTCTAGCCGATGGTGCAACCCGCTATGACACCGGCGACGTCAGTTATGGCCACTGGCGGGTGCAGGGCGATCAATACTGCTCGAACTGGTCGCCGTCCGACCGCTGGGACTGCTACACCCTTGCTGTTGATGCACGCGGTCTGAAGCTTCGCTTTACAGCCAAGGACGGCAGCGCAACGCTTGGCCGCTATATCGACCTGCGCTAAGCGGCTTTGCCTGTTTCCAAATATCCTCGGGGGGTGAATTGGCGTCCGCCAAGAGGGGGGCAGACAGCCCCCCTAAAATTCTTGCTTCAAGAATTTTTGCAGCCGGGATAGACCCTGTCAGACCGCAACTTATAGGGCAGCCCCCGTGACCGCTGATCCGATCTTGCAAGACCGTTTGCCGCATCTGGCCTGGCTTGATCCGCGCACCGCGCGGCTGCCTGGCGTGCAACCGGTCACCGGCGATGATTGGCTGCGGGTGGATGAGGCTTACGGCGGCCAGATGCGCGAACGCGACCGCCTGATCGCCGACCACGAACCCGCGGTGCATGGCATGACCGACGCCGCCCGCGCCGCAGCGGACGAGTTATACGACCGGGTGATGGATAAATTGCGCCAAACCCCCGGCTATTTGGTGGGGCAGGCGGCGGTGCAGCGACCAGACGGGGTGAGCGTTGCGCTGAACCGCGCCGCACCTTTGCGCACGCTGGGGCGGTTGGTGCAGGAAGATCTGTGCCTGATGCAGCAGATCGGGGATCAGCACGTGCTGACCGGGGCCATTCTGTGCTTTCCGGCCAGTTGGACTTTGGCGCAAAAGCTGGGCCGCCCTTTGAGCGAAATCCACCGGCCGGTCGCGGACTACACCGATGATATCGCGCAACGGGTGCAGCGCATGTTCACCGCCATTCGTCCCGAACAGCCCTTGTGGCGGATGAATTATCTGACCTATGCCGATCCGACCTTGCACCAACCCCGGCTGGAGCAGGATCGCCGTCCGCGCCCGGTGGCGGATTTGCGGCTGTTTGTGCGCTCGGAACGGCAATGCTTTGTGCGATTGCCGCACACCGGGGCAGTGCTGTTTTCCATTCACACCTATGTGGTGCGCGCCAGTGCTTTGCCGCCCGACGCGCTGACAGCCCTGCGCGATGCGGGGCTATAGCGCGGGGCACGGCCTGTGGGGCAATACCCGCGCAAAATGCTGCGTCAGATGCCGCCAAAGGCCGCCATTTGCTGGGCCAGATCGCTGCGGCTGATCGCGGTCAGGCACCCTGTCAGCACCATCAACCGCGATGTCAGGCGCATGTTATCGCCCTTGATCAGGCCATAGCCCAACACCGCCACGCCAAGTGGCAAGGACACGGTGATCAAGGACGCGTTCATCGCATGGGCGGCCAAGCGCATCTGCGCCGAGTTCTGGCTCACTGCCACCGGTTCGCGCGGCGGGTAAAGGGCTGCGCGCAACCGATACAACTCGCGGTCGTGGTGGCGCGGCGGCGGTCTTTGCGGCCGGGTCGGGCTGCGAAACTGGCCGCGGGTGTAACTTTCATCAACGCCGCTGACATCGGGCGCGGTATAGATCGGGTGGTCGGCGTTCGGGCGGGGCCGCGCCAGTGGCGAAGGGGTCTGCAAGCTGTCGATCACCTCGACCGTGACCACCGCATTGGTTTCATGCCAGACAATGGCATCGGGTTTCAGCCGCGCCTGCACCCGTTCAACCAGTTTTGAGCACAGCGCATCATGCTGGGCGGCGATGGGCGCGCCGGTGCTGGGCAGTTCCGGCACAAGGGACGGTCCAACCGACAGCGTCAAGGTCGCGGCAACGGCGGCGCGCGCGCTGTCATTATAGGCCAAGGCGATGCGGGTGCCCGGCATATCAAAGATCGCGACATCTTCGCAATCCCAGGTCAGTTGCCGGTTTTTGGCATGCAGCCGCGCCAGCACCGAGTCAAGATCAGCCACCAGACGCGCGAAATTGATCGGCGGGGCTTCGATGAAAGCCAGTTCAGCAATTACACTCAGATCGCAGGTGGTTTGGCGGGTGTTAAGTGGTGTCGTCATAGCGGTATGCCCCTCTTGGTTGCGCCAAGCATCCGCAAAGAATGCGACCACATCCGGGAGGCATTGTGACAGCGAAAAGAAATTAACCACAAGTTGTGTCTGGTTTCCGCCACAATGACAAAGACCGCCCGAAGGCGGTCTTTGTTTCAATTTCAGGGGGTTATCAGCAGGAATAATACATCTGATACTCAATCGGGTGTGGCGTGTGTTCGTAGGCGTAAACCTCTTCCCATTTCAGCGCCATATAGCTTTCCAACTGATCGCGGCTGAACACATCGCCCGCCAACAGGAAATCCATGTCCTTGTCCAGCTCTTCCAACGCTTCGCGCAAGCTGCCGCAGACGGTGGGGATTTCGGCCAGTTCTTCCGGTGGCAGATCGTAAAGATCCTTGTCCGATGCCGGACCCGGATCAATCTTGTTCCGGATACCGTCAAGACCCGCCATCATCAGGGCGGCATAGCACAGATAGGGGTTGGCGGCCGGATCGGGAAAGCGGGCTTCGACGCGCTTGGCCTTTGGGCTTTCTGTCCACGGAATACGCACGCAGCCCGACCGGTTGCGGGCCGAGAACGCGCGCAGAACCGGGGCTTCAAAGCCGGGGATCAGACGTTTGTAGCTGTTGGTCGATGGGTTGGTCAGCGCATTCAACGCTTTGGCATGTTTCAAGATGCCGCCGATGAAATACAGCGCCTCTTGGCTAAGATCGGCATACTTGTCGCCCGAAAACAGCGGCTTTCCCTCTTTCCAGATCGACATGTTGACATGCATGCCGCTGCCATTGTCACCTTTGATCGGCTTGGGCATGAAAGTGACGGTCTTGCCATAGGCGTGGGCCACGTTGTGGATCACGTATTTGTATTTCTGCATATTGTCGGCCTGTTCGACCAGACCGCCGAACACCATGCCAAGTTCATGCTGGGTCGAGCCCACTTCGTGGTGGTGCTTGTCAACCTTGATGCCCATGCGCTTCATCGTCGACAGCATCTCGCCGCGCAAATCCTGTGCGTCGTCGATCGGGTTCACCGGGAAATAGCCGCCCTTGATGCCCGGACGGTGGCCCGAGTTACCGCCTTCATAAACGGTGTCGGTGTTCCAGGCGGCATCAACTGCATCGACCTGAAACGAGACTTTGTTCATGGTGACGCTGTAACGCACATCGTCAAACAGGAAAAATTCGGCTTCGGGGCCGAAATAGGCGACATCGCCGATGCCGGTGGATTTGAGGTAAGCCTCGGCCTTGATCGCGGTCTGGCGCGGGCAGCGGCTATAAGCCTCGCCCGTATCCGGCTCAACCACGTTGCAATGCACGCACAGGGTTTTTTCGGCGTAGAAGGGATCCATATAGACCGACGAGGCGTCGGGGATCAGTTTCATGTCGGATTGATCAATCGACTTCCACCCGGCAATCGACGATCCGTCAAACATAAAGCCCTCTTCAAAGAAGTCTTCATCGACCAGATCAGCCACCAAAGTGACGTGCTGTAATTTGCCTTTGGGATCGGTAAAGCGAATATCGACGTATTCAACTTCCTCGTCCTTGATCAGTTTCAGAGCTTTTGCAACCGCGCTCATGTGGTTCTCCTGTTGCGTGTCGTATGGGGTAATAGGGTGTTAAACCGCGTCGTCGCCGGTCTCGCCGGTGCGGATGCGGATGGCTTGTTCAACGTTGCTGACAAAGATCTTGCCATCGCCGATCTTGTCGGTGCGCGCCGCCGCGATGATGGCCGCAATCGCGGCGTCAACCATATCATCGGTCAGCACCACTTCGATTTTCACTTTTGGCAAAAAGTCGACAACATATTCGGCACCGCGATACAGTTCGGTATGGCCTTTCTGGCGGCCAAAGCCTTTGACTTCGGTGACCGACAGGCCTTGGATGCCGGCCTCTTGCAGCGCTTCTTTCACCTCGTCCAGTTTGAACGGCTTTATGATCGCTTCGATCTTTTTCATGGGCGGTCCTCCCCCGGAACGATGTCTGTGCGGTATTGATCACTTACATGCGCCACGAACAATTGGCGAGACAAGGGGAAGCGGGCACGGGCGGGGGATTCTGGCGTGTCTGCACAAATTTTAGGCAAAGCGGCGCATTTGCGGGCGGTTTATAAAGTCGATTGGCCGATCAGGCCAATCGAGCGGCGGGCCGTGCCGACAGATTGGCAATTCTGGGCCCGGCGCGCGGCGGAAATCCCCGCGAGGATTTCGCAAATTTTCTTGAAGATAGATGTGAAGACCGGCCTAAACCGCGGCGACTGTGGCTTTGGTGGCCAATTCCAGCCCGCCTGCATAGATTACGGCATCGCTGGTCAGGCGCAGGGTGTAAAAGCGCAGCTCGGCAAACACTTCGGCGCGGATATAGGCCCCATCCACCAACCGGGCGGCGGGCACCATGGCGGTGCCTGTGCCAAACATCGCGCGGGCGCGCCAGTCGCGGATCAGGATCGGTTGATCTGGTGACACGATCATATCGCCTTCGGGCCGGTCAATCCCCAGCGTGCCTTCGGCGATACGGATTGCGCGGGCGTTTTGCACCAGCGTCACCTCAACCGATACCAAGCGCTGTGCGCCGTCGCGGGTGATGATCCGGTCGCCCGGCGTCAGATATTCCACCGGCAAAACCCCGTCCAGCGTCAGAACCGGGGTGCCGCCAGCCAAGCCATGATCGAGCTTTGGGGCGGTTTGGGCAAAAGCGGTGTGAACGGTTGGCTGCGCCATCGGAAAACCCTTGAAAATACTCTACTCTCTATCAATAGCGATGACTGTGGCAAGATTGCGTTAAAGACACGGTTTTTCGGCGGAATATGTGCCGATTTGGGGCTTTGCTTTTTCCTCTCGCTTCCCCCGCAGCGCTTTGTTAGAAGGGCGCGGAATTCAAAATCTGCCTTGGTCTGCTTTTGGCAGGTCACGGCAGTTTTGATTGAAATTGCGGGTATGGCGAAATTGGCAGACGCACCAGATTTAGGTTCTGGCGCCGCAAGGCGTGGGGGTTCAAGTCCCTCTACCCGCACCAAAAGATACCAAAAGATGATGAGAAGGACGACGATATGCAGGTCACCGAAACCCTGAAAAGCGGCTTGAAGCGCGCCTACACCATCACGGTGACGGCGTCCGAGCTGGACGGCAAAGTCCACGAAAAATTGCTGGAAGCGCAGCCAGATGTTGAAATCAAAGGGTTTCGCAAAGGCAAAGTGCCCTTGGCGATCCTGAAAAAGCAATTTGGTCAGCGCCTGATGGGCGATGCGATGCAAGATGCGATTGATGGCGCGATGAAAGCGCATTTCGACAGCACCGGCGACCGGCCCGCGATGCAGCCCGATGTGAAAATGCAAGGCGGCGAGACCTGGAAAGAAGGTCAGGACGTTGTGGTTGAAATGTCTTACGAGGCGCTGCCGCCGATCCCGGACATGGATTCCAGCAAGATCAAGCTGGACCGTCTGTCGGTCAAGGCCGATGACGCATCGGTGGACGAGGCGTTGAAAAATCTGGCCTCGTCGTCGCAAGTGTTTGAAGACAAGCCCAAGGCCAAAAAGGCCAAGTCGGGCGACCAAGTGGTGATTGACTTCAAAGGCTCGGTCGATGGTGAGGCGTTTGAAGGCGGGGCGGGCGAAGATTACCCGCTGGTACTGGGCTCAAATTCCTTCATCCCCGGTTTTGAAGAGCAACTGATCGGGGCCAAGGCAGGCGAAGACGTGTCGGTGAACGTCAGCTTCCCGGCCGAATACGGTGCCAAGCATCTGGCGGGCAAGGCGGCGGTGTTCGCCTGCACCGTCAAAGCGGTAAAAGAACCCAAAGCCGCCGAGTTGAACGACGAGTTGGCCAAGAAATACGGCGCCGAAGATATGGCAGCCCTGAAGGGTCAGATCGCGGGCCGGCTGGAAGCCGAATATGCAGGGGCTGCACGGGCGGTGATGAAACGTGCGCTGCTGGATCAGTTGGACAAGATGGTGAAGTTCGATCTGCCATCGGCGTTGGTTGATGCCGAGGCAGGCCAGATTGCGCATCAGCTGTGGCATGAGGAAAACCCCGATGTGCAGGGCCATGACCATGCCCATGTGGAAACCACCGAAGAGCATAAAACTTTGGCCGAACGCCGCGTGCGGTTGGGGCTGGTTCTGGCCGAAGTGGGTCGCAAGGCCGAAGTCACCGTGACGGATGCAGAAATGACCCAAGCAGTGCTGGCGCAAGCGCGGCAATATCCGGGGCAAGAGCGGGCCTATTTCGATTTTGTGCAAAAGAACCCGCAAATGCAGCAGCAGCTGCGCGCGCCGATCTTTGAAGACAAGGTTGTCGATTTCATCGTGGCCGGGGCCAAGGTGACCGATAAGGTGGTGACCAAAGAAGCGCTGCAAAAGCTGGTCGAAGCGCTGGACGAAATGTGATCGGATTTATCTGATCGACGGGAAGGGCCGCGCCGCAGGGTGCGGCCTTTTTTGTTTGAACCGCCCGGATCAGGTCCGGGGCGGGGCGGATACGAAAAAGCCGCGCCGGGTTGCCCCAGCGCGGCTTTGATTTTCGTGAAACCCGACAGATCAGTCGCGGGTCAGGTCTGCGCCGTCTTGGGCAGCGCCCATTTCGTCGAACAGGTTGGCGATCTCGAAATCAGCTTCGGCTTCGGCTTCGGCAGCCAAAGCCTGGATCGACTTGCCCGAGGCTTGCAACACGGCTTCTTCTGCGGAACGGGCGATGTTGACGCTGAACTTGATCGTCACTTCGGGGTGCAGAACCACCGATACGGTGTGGATGCCCAGATCCTTGATCGGACGGTCCAGCACGACCTGACCACGGTTGACGGTGAAACCTTCGGCGGTGGCCGCTTCGGCTGCGTCGCGTGTGGTGACCGAACCATACAAAGCGCCCGAATCGGAGGCCGAACGGATAATCACAAAAACCTGACCATCCAGCTTGGCACCCGCGGTTTCGGCTTCGGTGCGGGTTTCAAGGTTGTTCACTTCCAGTTGAGCTTTCTTCGACTCAAAGGATTTGATGTTGGCGGCGTTGGCGCGCAATGCCTTGCCTTGGGGCAACAAGAAGTTGCGACCGTAGCCGTCCTTGACGTTGACGACTTCGCCCATCTGGCCCAGTTTGGCCACGCGTTGAAGCAGGATAACTTGCATGGTGGTTTCTCCTTACTTCACGGCATAGGGCAGCAGGGCCAAAAAGCGGGCGCGCTTGATGGCCATGGCCAGTTCGCGTTGCTTTTTCGCCGACACTGCGGTGATACGGGATGGCACGATCTTGCCGCGCTCGGATACATAGCGCTGCAACAGGCGTGTGTCTTTGTAGTCAATCGCTGGCGCGTTGTCGCCCGAGAAGGGGCAGACCTTGCGGCGGCGGAAAAATGGTTTGTTTGCCATGGGTTATGGTCCTTTCCTAATTCAGATCAACGACGACGATCGCCACCGAAGCTGGGGCGTTCACCCCGGTCGGCGCCACGGTCTGGACGATCACCAAAGCTGGGACGTTCGCGGCGTTCGCCACCAAAGCCACCCGCGTCAGGGCGATCTCCGCGTTCGCGGTCATCGCGCTTTTGCATCTGAACCGAGGGTCCATCCGCATGCACATCAACCTTGATGGTCAAGACGCGCATCACGTCATCATGCAAACGCATCAGACGTTCCATTTCCTGCACGGCGGCCGACGGCGCATCCGATTTCAGCAGCGCATAGTGGCCTTTGCGGTTCTTGTTGATCTTGTAGGCCATCGTCTTGACGCCCCAGTATTCGTGTTCAACGATCTTGCCGCCGTTGTCTGCGATAACTGTGGAGAAATGTTCGATAAGGCCTTCGGCCTGCGCTGTGGACAAGTCCTGACGCGCGATCATAACATGCTCGTATAGCGGCATGTGCACTCCGATCATAGCTGAGGCGCATTTCATAGGACGGGCTAATGCTTTCCGCCGCCCGTCCACGAGAGGCTGCGCCATTGCGTGGAAATTGCGGAAAGATGGGCTGGCCTTACAGGCGAACAGCGGCGCATGCAAGGCGGTTGCTGGGCTTTGGCGGTATTAACTGCGGCGGATGTCTGATCGCGTTGCGCCCAAGCGCGCGCCAAGCTAGGTTTCGCGCAGCAACCACAGGAGACCACCATGAGCCGCGCATTCGTATTTCCCGGACAAGGGGCGCAGACCATCGGCATGGGGCAAGCACTGGCGCAGGCCTATCCGGCGGCGAAGGCGGTGTTTGATGAGGTGGACGATGCCTTGGGCGAGCCGTTGTCGGCGCTGATCTGGACGGGGGATATCGACGCGCTGACTTTGACGCGCAACGCACAACCCGCGCTGATGGCGACGTCAATCGCGGCCCTGCGCGCGCTGGAGGCCGAGGGGCTGGGCTTGGATCACGCCGCCTTTGTGGCGGGGCATTCGTTGGGCGAATATTCGGCGTTGTGCGCGGTGGGGGCGTTGGGGCTGGCAGACACGGCGCGGCTTTTGCGCACGCGCGGCCAAGCCATGCAAGAGGCCGTGCCGGTTGGCGTAGGGGCCATGGCGGCCTTGTTGGGTCTTGATTTCGCTGCCGCCACCGAAGTGGCCGCTGAGGCCGCGCAGGGCGAGGTTTGTCAGGCCGCCAATGACAATGATCCGGCGCAAGTGGTGGTGTCGGGTCATCGCGGGGCGGTAGAGCGTGCGATCGAGATTGCCAAAGCACGCGGTGCCAAGCGGGCCTTGTTGTTGCCGGTATCGGCGCCGTTTCACTGTGCCTTGATGCAGCCCGCCGCGGCGGTGATGGCCGAAGCACTGGCGGGCGTGGTGATTTCCGCCCCGCGGCTGCCGGTTGTGGTCAATGTGCGGGCCGAGGCCGTGACAGAGCCGGACCGCATCCGCGCGCTGTTGGTGGCGCAAGTGACCGGGTCGGTGCGCTGGCGCGAATCCGTCTTGTGGATGGAAGGCGCGGGGGTGACCGAGTATTGGGAGATTGGGGCGGGCAAGGCGCTGTCGGGCATGATCAGGCGCACGGCGTCGGCGGCCCTGACGCGGGCGGTTGGCACACCAGACGATGTGACGGCGGTGCGGGGCTAGGGTTGGTTTTGCGGTGCAAAGCAAGGGGGGGGTCACACCCCCCTGCGTCAATCGAAGGTCGATTGCCGCCCCCCCGTGGAGTATTTGTGCCAAAATGAAATGCAATTTGAGGTAAAGTTTAGCGATAACCGGCAGCAGTCCGGGCAGTTGCTGTGGTGAGGCTTTGACTGAAAACGGGACAGGAAAACGAATAATGTTCGATCTGAGTGGAAAATCAGCCTTGATCACCGGGGCATCGGGCGGGATTGGCGCGGCCATTGCGCGCCATCTGCATGCCGCCGGGGCCAGCGTGGCGCTGTCGGGCACGCGGGTGGACCCGCTGGAGGCGCTGGCGGCCGAGCTGGGCGCGCGCGCCTATGTGTTGCCGTGCAACCTTGGCGATGCGGCGGCGGTAGAGGCGCTGCCCAAGGCCGCCCTTGCGGCGATGGGGGCGGTGGATATTCTGGTCAACAACGCCGGTATCACACGCGACAATCTGTTCATGCGGATGTCGGATGAGGAATGGCAATCGGTGATCGACGTCAATCTGACCGCCACCTTCCGGCTGTGCCGCGGCGTGGTGCGCGGCATGATGAAGGCGCGCTGGGGGCGGATTGTGAACATCACCTCGGTCGTCGGGCATTCGGGCAATCCGGGGCAGGGCAATTATGCCGCCGCCAAAGCGGGCACGCTGGCGATGTCGAAATCCTTGGCCATCGAAGTGGCCAGCCGGGGAATTACCGTGAACTGCGTGGCACCCGGGCTGATCGCTACCGCGATGACCGACAAGCTGAACGACGAGCAGCGCGCGCGCATCCTGACCGGCGTGCCGGCGGGCCGGATGGGAGAGGCTGGCGAAGTCGCGGCGGCGGTGTTGTATCTGGCCTCATCCGAGGCGGGCTATGTGACCGGATCGACGCTGCATGTGAACGGTGGCGGGTTTTTGGGATAGTGCCGGATGCGTGACGAGGTCTCATACGAGACGATCTTTGAGGGCCGACACATGCGGGCGCTGTGTTTTAACCCGGATGGGCGCAATCTGCGGGTGCGGCTGAACCACCGTCGCAACGGCGATGGCGGCTTTGACCTACCAGAGCCGCAAGCAGGGGCGATCAAGGCGGGTTACGCAAATCTGTGGCTACAAACGGCCGAAAATGACTACTATGTGAACGCTGATCTGCCGGGCTTGCGGCAGGTTCTGGTCAAATTCTGTGCGCGGTTTGATCAGGTGTCGGCGGTGGGATTTTCGATGGGGGGGTTTGGCGCGGTTTTGCTGTCAAAATCCCTGCATCTGACCCAAGCGGTGCTGATCTCGCCGCAACGGTTGGGGTTTCCCAGAACGGCGCCGTTTGTGTCGGAAGACGCGATTGAACTTGCGGCCTTTACCACCGGGGATCAGCCTGATCTGGACGGGATTTCACCCGGTTTGCGCGGCATTGTGCTGTTTGATCCGTTTGCCGGTAAAGGCCGGGATCGCACCTATGCCCGCCATCTGGGACGGATTGCACCGGGCTTGCGGCTGTTGGCGCTGCCGGGGGGCGGTCATCCGGCCACGGTCATGTTGGGGGAAGCAAAGAAATTCGGGGCCTTTCAGCGCGCCACGTTTGTTGACGATATCAACCCGGCAGAGTTGCGCCACGTGCATCGGTCGGCGCGCGGCGGGTCCGCGCGGTATGAGGCGATGATCGTCAAATACCTTGGGTCGCGGTTTGACCGCAGTTAGCGAAGACGCGGCCTAGCCAAAGATAAAGTCGCCGGGATCAATCTGGGTTGGCCGGATGTTCAGCACGGTCACGCGGATGTCGGCGGTGACAATCTGGCTGCCTTGCGCCGTGCCGATGATGCGCAGATCCGACCAGACCGCGCCTTCAAATTGCAGCTTGTCGACGCCATTGGTGAAATCGGTGATCACGTCGGTGTCCCCGGATCCACTAAAGCCGGAGCCACTAAAGCCGGGTCCATTAAACACGAACACGTCCGCACCAGCCCCGCCCGTCAGGGTATCGGCACCAGCGTCGCCCCCCAGCCGGTCATTGCCGCTGCCACCAAACAAGGCGTCATTGCCCCCAGCCCCCCAAAGGCTGTCGCTGCCATAGCCGCCAAACAGCCGGTCATCGCCGCCTTGGCCAAAGGCATAATCATGGCCATTGCCCAGCCAGATCTGTTCAGCTGCCGCCGAGCCGATAACGCGGTCATTTCCCGACAGGGTGCTGACCGAAGTGATGCCACCGCCAAGATGCACATCATCCGTGCCCGCCGTCAGGCGCAACGATTCCACCGCGTTCAGATCGACAAACAGCGCGGGGCCGCCGGTCTGGCCCACAATGCGCGCGTTGGTGGGGCCGGTGTCTGTCACCGTGACCCCGATGGTCCGGCTGGCCAGCGTGACGCTGTCGGTGCCTTTGCCCGCCCAGACCTGCACCATGCCAGAGGCGCCAAGGGTCAGGCTGTCATCGCGCGTGGTGCCAGCCCGATAAGAGAACCCGGAGGGATCCGGGTTGGCTGCCGTGCCCGGCAGGGCCGCAAGGGCCAAAGCCCGGCCCAGCCCCGCGGCGTAGCCATGGGTTGAACTGTAGTGGATATAGTCACTTTGAAACATTTGGGCATCCGTTATGCCAGCGGTGCGGGCCACCAGATCGGGATCAACCAGATGAATCCGCGGGCTGGACGCTGCAAGGTCGGTCTGGGCTGCTTGCACCGCCAGCCAGTTCCGGGTCTGACCTTCGGTCAGATCGCGGTTGGTCAGCGACGCCGTGGCCATGCCGGAAATCACCAGATCATGCGTGCCAAAGCGCGCCGTCATCGCCGCATTCAGCGCCGCAAGATTGCTGCCATAGCTTTGCGCCGCCGCCGCGGAAAAGATATCCGCGCCGCCATGCAGCCAGATCATGCCGTCCAGATAGGCCCCGGGCACATAGGTGGCCGAGGCGGGGTTCAACAAACCGTCCAACTGGCGCAGCAAGGCGCGGAACAATTCGCCCTGCCCGGGATTGCCCCCCGCCGACCAATCGCCCCCGCCGCCATCCAGCAAAGACGACAACGGTGATCCGTTCACCGCCAGATGCACCAGCATCCCACCCATCGCCTGCGCCCGATCAAGGCTGGCTTTGATGATGTCCGAATTATTGGCGTTCGATTGGCCGGCGAGTATCAGGATGGGAATCGATTGGGTGGCGGCCATGGCGGGAGCGTCCTTGCAAGGGTTTCATGCAAGGTAACGCGGGCTGGTAAACCATACCTTTCGAGCGGCAGGCTTAACCTTTACAAGTTTAGCGACCGCTTGCTATGCAGGGCGAGGAGGGCGGCAAGGATGGCGGTGAAAGTCCTGTTGCCATAAGGGATGCGCCTTGCTATAGCGCGGCTGAATTGATCGGCGGGGTGGTTCGATGGCCCCAAGGATTTGTCTGATGCGGCAGTTCATCGGAATGGTTTGAAGGTCGGGACGCGTCCCGCCACGGAAAAGGAAATTGACATGAGCGACATCGCTGACCGCGTAAAGAAGATCGTCGTCGAGCATCTGGGCGTCGAAGCTGAAAAAGTGACCGAGACCGCGTCGTTTATCGACGATCTTGGCGCTGACAGCCTTGATACCGTCGAGTTGGTGATGGCGTTTGAAGAAGAGTTTGGCATCGAAATTCCGGATGATGCCGCCGAAACCATCCAGACATTTGGCGATGCGGTAAAGTTCATCTCGTCGGCTGCGTAAGCTGACAGGCGCAACATCGGTTGCGACCGGACGCGATCAGGGCACCCTTTGGGGTGCCTTTTTCGTTTGTGGCCTCGGGTTTGGCTTTGCGCTATCGTGGCGCAAACACCTTGCAGGAGCCGATGATGCGCCAGTTCAATCAACCTTTGGGCGGCAATGACATGGCGCGGTTTGGCGGGCCTGCCACGATGATGCGGCTGCCGACACAAGCCGGTGCCGCCGGGCTGGATGTGGCATTTATCGGTATTCCGATGGATCATGGCACGTCGAACCGGTCCGGCACCCGGCTGGGTCCGCGCCAGATCCGTGACGAGTCGCGGATGCTGCGACCCTATAACATGGCCACGGGGGCGGCGCCGTTTGATCATCTGCAGGTGGCCGATATCGGCGATGTGCCGATCAACACGTTTGATCTGAAAAAGACCGTCGACATCATCACCGGGTATTACACTGGTGTGTTGGCGCAGGACGTGATCCCGCTGACGCTGGGCGGCGATCATACGCTGACCTGGCCGATTTTGCGGGCGATCAAGGCGCGGCATGGGCCGGTGGCTTTGATCCATGTCGATGCGCATGCCGATGTGAATGACACGATGTTTGGCGAAACCGTGGCACATGGCTGCCCGTTCCGCCGGGCATGGGAAGATGGCTGTCTGATCAATACATCGGTGTTTCAGATCGGTCTGCGCGGCACCGGTTACGGGCCGGATGATTTCAACTGGGCGCGGCAGCAAGGCTGGACGGTGGTGCAGGCCGAGGAATGCTGGCACCGGTCCCTGTCGCCGATGATGGCGCGGATCAGAGCGATGATCGGCGATGCGCCGGTCTATATCAGCTTTGACATCGACAGCCTTGACCCGGCTTTTGCGCCCGGCACCGGCACGGTGGAACCCGGCGGGCTGACGATCTGGCAAGGTCTGGAAATTCTGCGCGGCTGCGCGGGGTTGAACATTGTCGGCGGCGATCTGGTGGAAGTGTCGCCGCCCTATGATCCTTCGGGCAACACCGCGTTGATCGGGGCGAATCTGTTGTATGAAATGCTGTGTGTGCTGCCGGGTGTGCCGCAAAAGCCGTTTGTCGGGCAGGGTTTGGTGGGGTGATTGACGGTTGGGGCGACCCCCCCTATGTCCGGCGCGTGGGTTTTGCCCCAACGATGCCTCCGGCGGGAGTATTTTAGCCAAAATGAAACGCAATACGGTCTGCGGGTTTCATTTTGGCCCAAATACTCATCTTACTTTCACCTGCGCCGCCGACCGGCCCCGGTGGGTTGGTGTTGGTGTCACTCGGCTGCGGCCAGATCGCCTTTGCGCGGTTTTTGGGTGGGTTCCAAGGCACCCAATCGGTCGCGCAAGGACGTCTGTTCTGCGGCCAGAAGGCTGGTCATCGACGCTTGCGCCGCCTGCAAACCGTCCAGCCGTTCGGCCAGAACATAGGACGGCACTTCGGCTGGTTCCGCCTCTTTAGGCCCGACCATGCGGCTGAACATCCACGCCAGCAGTCGGGAAAGATCATCCATGATCAGATAAAACGATGGCACGATCACAAGGCTTAGCACCGTTGACACGATGATGCCGCCGATCACGGCGGTCGCCATCGGGGCGCGGAACGCCCCGCCTTCGCCCACGCCCAAAGCCGAAGGCAACATGCCCGCCGACATGGCGATGGATGTCATCACGATGGGCTGGGCGCGTTTGTGGCCCGCCTCGATGACGGCGGCCATGCGCTCAAAACCACGGGCGCGCATTTCGATGGCAAAGTCGATCAGCAGGATGGCGTTTTTGGTCACAATCCCCATCAGCATCAAAATCCCGATCAGCACCGGCATCGACAGCGCCGCGTTGGTCAAGATCAGTGCCGCCGCTACGCCGCCAATGGCAAGGGGCAGCGAGAACAGGATGGTGAACGGCTGGATCACCGATTTGAACAGCAAAATCAGCACCGTCAGCATCAGCATCAGGCCAAGGATCATTGCCTGACCAAAGCTGGCGAACAGTTCCTGCTGCACTTCGGCGTCGCCTGCCTCTTGCAGACGGGCCGAGGCGGGCAGTGCCACGCTGTCGGCGATTTCATTGAACCTTGCGCTGGCGGTGCCCAAGGCCACGCCCAAGGGCAGGTTGGCACCGATGGTGGCGATGCGTTCGCGGTTCAGCCGTTCAATCGCCGCCGGACCTTGCCCGATGGCAATATTCGCCACCGCCGACAAGGGCACGGTGCCGCCGGTGTTGGTGGCGATGCGCAAGGCGGCGATGCGGGTCATATCTTGCCGCGAGACATTGTTCAGCCGCACTCGCACCGGGATCTGCCGGTTGTCCAACGAGATTTTCGCCAGCCCCGCGTCAAAATCACCAATGGTGCCCACGCGCAGGGTTTCCGCGATTTGGGCCGCGGTGATGCCCAGACGGGCGGCTTCATCCGCGCGGGGGGTGATCTGCACTTCGGGACGCGGTAACGCGCCTTTGGTGGACACGTTGGCCAACAACGGCTCGCCTGACAACGCCTCTTCCAGACGGGCGACGGCGGTGTTCAGATCGGCTTCGTTTGACGCAAGGATCGAGAAGGACAAATCCCGCTCGCCCCGGTCATTCAGTTTCAGCGCCAGAATGTCGGGCACCACGGCCAGACGTTTGAAAATCTCAGCTTCGATCTGATCTTGGGGCGCGGTGCGGCCGGTATCGGTCACCTCGGGCACGATGGCCCCAATCAGCGGAATGCGGCGGCCGAGTTGCGACAGTTTCAACAAAAGGCTTTGGTCCAGCCGTTCCAGAATGACGGTGACCGAGGCATAGCGCAGATCAAGGCTGCCGGTGGGCGACGAGCCGCCGAGCACGAAGATATTCATGATGCCGGGGATATCTTCGATTTCGTCCACCATGGCTTGGGTGGTTTTGTCGGTTTCGGCCAGGGTCGATCCGGGCGGCAATTCGACCGAGATCGAGATGCGGCTGACATCTTCGGGCGGCAAAAAGCTGCCGGGCACTTTCAGCATGAAAAAGATCGACACGATCAGCACACCAATCGCCGCGACCAAAGTGACGTAATAGGCCGGCAGTTTCAGCCAGCCGCCGCGCAGGTTTGGCACCAGCGGAATGCGCCCTTGCGTGGTCAGTTTCACAAACCGCAAGTAGTTGCGCATGACAAAGCCGTCGCCATGTTCGGAATGCCCGGCGTTGCCGTCTTTGGTTGACATCAGGTAGGCGGCCATCATCGGCGTGATCAGGCGCGCGACCAGCAGTGAAAACAGCACGGCGATAGCCACCGTCAGGCCGAATTGTCGGAAATACTGCCCAGCGATGCCCGCCATGAACGACACCGGCACAAAGACCGCGACGATGGTGAACGTGGTGGCGATCACCGCAAGGCCGATCTCATCGGCGGCCTCTATCGCGGCGCGGTAGGGGGTTTTACCCATCCTGATATGGCGGGCGATGTTTTCAATCTCGACAATCGCGTCATCGACCAGAATGCCGGTGGCCAGCGTGACCGCGAGAAACGACACAAGGTTCAACGAAAAGCCCAGCAAATCCATCACCCAGAACGTCGGCACCGCCGACAATGGCAGCGCTATGGCGGTGATCAGCGTGGCGCGCCAGTTGCGCAGAAAGGCAAACACTACCAGCACCGCCAGCAATGCGCCTTCGATCAGCGTGGCCAAGGCGGCCTCGTAGTTGCCGTAGGTGTAAAACACCGTCTCATCGACCAGTTTCAGCTGCACTTGCGGATGATCTTTGCGCACTTGGTCAAGGGTGGCGTTGACGGTTTCGGCCACCGACACTTCGGAGGCACCCTTGGCGCGGAACACCGCGAAGGTGACCACCTGTTCGCCGTTCAGCCGCGAAAACGACCGAAGTTCCTCGTAAGTATCAATCACTTGGCCCAGATCCGACAACCGCACAAACCGCCCCGACGGCAGGGCAATCGTGGTGGCGGCCAGTTTGGCCACGGTTGACGCATCGCCCAAAGTGCGGATCGCCTGTTCGCCCGCGCCGATTTCGCTGCGCCCGGCCCCAAGATTGGTGTTGGTGGCACGCAGTTGCGCATTCACCGCCGAGGCGGAAATGCCGAAACTGTCCAGCTTGACCGGATCAAGTTCGACGCGAATCTCGCGGTTGGCACCGCCATAGCGGTCAACCTTGCCGACGCCGGGGCGGCCTTGCAGCGCGCGTTTGATCACATCATCGACAAACCACGACATCTCTTCGATGGTCAGGTTCGGGGCCGACACCGCAAAAGACATGATCGCCTGGCCTTCGACATCAATGCGGGTGACAACAGGGGCCTCTACAGCGCCCGGCAGATCGCCGCGAATGCGGTCAACCGCATCTTTGGTGTCTTGCACGGCTTTGTCGGTCGGCACCTCCATGCGGTATTCCACCAGCGTGGTCGAAACGCCGTCGGTCACCGTCGAGCGGACGTTTTTCACCCCGGTGATGCCCGATACCGCGTCTTCGATGATCTTGGTGACCTGACTTTCCAACTCGGCAGGCGCTGCCCCCGGCTGCACCACCGACACCGCCACCAAAGGCACGTCGATGTTGGGAAAGCGGGTGATCGGCAGGCTGTTGAACGACTGCCAGCCCAGCACCATCAGGATAAAGAAGGCAAGGATTGGCCCCAACGGGTTACGGATCGACCAGGCGGAAAAATTCATCGCGGATGCCTCTAATTCATGTCGGCGTCGGAGGACGGCACGGGATTGATTTTATCGCCGGGGCGCACAAAAGCGCCGGCTTTGGTGACAACGGTATCGCCCAAGGCAAGCCCGTCCAGAATTTCAACCCAGCCGCCCGACCGGATGCCGGTTTTCACCGCGATGCGCGAGACGGTGCCGTCGACAACTTTCATCACGCTGGCACTGCCGTCAAACGCGCCAATGGCGGTAACCGGCACCGCGATGGCGGTGTGTTCGGCAACAAGAATGGCCGCTTCGACGAACATGCCAGAGCGCACTTGCGAGGGATCGGTGATGGTGATGCGGGCACGCCCCAGCCGGGTTGTCATGTCGATGGTCGGTTCCACCAGCCGCACCACGCCCGACAGGGGGGCGTTGCCGCCCACCGAGGTCAGCTCTGCGGTTTGATCTATGGCCACGCGGGTCAGATCCACTTCGGAAAGATCAGCGCGCAACTCAAGGGCGGCATCGCGCACCAATGTGAACATCGGCTGCCCGGCTGCCGAGGCGATAGCGCCGACTTGGGCATTGCGAGCGGTGATTTCGCCTGCGACGGGTGCTGTGACTTCGGTACGGGCCATTTGCAGATCAAGGTTGGCCAGTTGCGCCTGCACCAAAGCCAGATTTGCGCGCGCAGATTCCAGTGACTGCACGGCCACCGCAGCGCGGGCATTGGCGGACACTGACCCCGACAGCGCCTGATCAGCCGCGGCTTGCGATGCCGAACCTTGCTGTTTCAACGTCGCAGTGCGGTCTGACACGCGCTGCGCTTCGGCGGCGGCGCTGTCGGCTTCCAGTTGCTGCGCCTGCGCTTGGGCGATCATTGCGGCGGCGGCGGCAAGGGATGCGTTCATCTGTGCGCGTTGTAGTTCCAGCGACGTCGTCGAAAGCCGGGCCAAGACCTGACCCGCAACCACCCGGTCGCCGACATCGGCCAACAGTGCCTCGATCGGTTGACCTTCGATCAACGGGGCCACCAATACTTGCTCTACCGGACCAACCATGCCCGAGGCCAGCACGATGTCGCGCAGATCGTGGGTTTGCACCACCGATACCGTAATGGCGGGCAACACCATGGCCGGGGTTGGGGCCGGGACCGGATCGGCGGTTTGGGCCAGCAGTGGCGCGGCGGACAGCGCAACGGCCGCAATCAAGGGAAGCAAGACACGCATGGTCAGCCTTTCACACTGGCGCTGGCAACATCGTCCAGCGTTTTATCAATGGTTTGCAGGATCAGATTGGTCAGATCGACCGGGTTCACCGCCGCGGTGGGGGCGCACATTGCCGCCGACTGCACCAGCAGCACAATAAAGGCGGCTTGGGTGGCAAAACGCTGTTGCGCCTGTTCCAAGGTCAGCCCGGTTTCGGCGGCGAAAACGGCCGTCAAATGGCCGATGATGACCTGTTCCATATGCAGGCAGGCCAGCCCGATTTCGGGTTTGCGCATGGCGGCGGCGTTGATTTCGGCCCACAACTGGCCGTCTTCATTGGTCTGATGCAAATGGATATGCTGGCGGATCGACACCCGCAGCGCCTGCATTGGGTGATCAGAGGTGATCACTTCGGCAAATTCTGCCTGCATGTTGTCCAGATCGCACGAGATCAGCTTTTCAACGATGGCGGATTTCGACGGAAAATAGCGGTAAAAGTTACCGACCGACATGCCAGCGACCCGGGCCAGATCTTGCATCGACGCGCCGTCAAAGCCCTTGTCAATAAAGGCCGCGCGCACCCGCAAAAGGATGTCGGCGATGCGCTGATCAGTTTTTGGCACGGCGACTTGCATGGAGGCTGGCCTGGATGGGTGGAAATGAACGTTCATTCACGACATAGGCGGTGAATCCCCGTCGTCAAGTTAAATCAAGCACCATCTGGTGGGCTGCGCGCATATGGCACGGCTTTGCCGCAACTTTGAGCGGTTGTTGCGCGCGGCGGCAGCGCCGTGTATCACCACCCTTGGATAAAAGAAGACATCTGCTGAAGGGACTGTCTATGCGTCGTGTTGTCATTACGGGTCTTGGAATGGTCACGCCTTTGGCTTGCGGTGTCGAAGAAACCTGGAGCCGTTTGTTGGCGGGCCAGTCGGGGGCAGGGCCGATCACCCGGTTTGATGCAAGCGCTGTGGTGACGCAATATGCCTGCGAAATACCTTACGGTGATGGCAGCGATGGCACCTTCAACGCCGATGACTGGATGGAGCCGAAAGACCGGCGCAAAGTGGATGATTTCATTTTGTATGGCATGGCGGCGGCGGTGCAGGCGGTGCGCGACAGCGGGTGGCAGCCTGCCGACGAAGACCAGCGTTGCCGCACCGGGGTGATGATCGGATCGGGAATTGGCGGGCTGACGTCAATTGCGGAAACCGCCGTTCTTATCAAGGAAAAGGGCCCCAAGCGAGTCAGCCCGTTCTTTATTCCGGGCAGTCTGATCAATCTGATTTCGGGGCAGGTGTCGATCCGCTTTGGCTTCAAGGGGCCGAACCATGCGGTGGTGACGGCCTGTTCGACCGGCGCGCATGCGATTGGCGATGCAGCACGCCTGATCATGTGGGGCGACGCCGATGTGATGGTGGCAGGCGGGGCCGAAGCACCGATTTCCGAGATCGGCATCGCCGGGTTCAACGCCTGCAAAGCGCTGTCAACCAAGCGCGCCGATGATCCGACCAAAGCCAGCCGCCCCTATGACGCCGACCGGGATGGGTTTGTGATGGGCGAAGGCGCGGGCGTAGTGGTGTTGGAGGAATACGAACATGCCCGCGCGCGCGGTGCCCGGATTTATGCCGAAGTGCTGGGCTATGGCATGTCGGGCGATGCACACCACATCACCGCCCCGGCCGAGGATGGCGACGGCGGTTTCCGCTCCATGCAGGCGGCGCTGAAACGGGCGGGCCTGACACCTGCGGATGTGGATTATATCAACGCGCATGGCACATCGACCATGGCCGACACGATTGAACTTGGTGCGGTTGAACGTCTGCTGGGCGATGCGGCGGGATCGGCCACGATGAGTTCGACCAAATCCAGCATCGGCCATTTGTTGGGCGCTGCCGGTGCGGTTGAGGCGATTTTCTGTGTGCTGGCGATCCGCGATCAGATCGCGCCGCCCACGATCAATCTGGATACCCCTGCGGTTGCCCCAAAGCTGGACCTTGCGGCCAACAAAGCCGTGCGGCGCAAGATTGACGTGGCTTTGTCGAATTCCTTCGGCTTTGGCGGCACCAATGCCAGTCTGGTCATTGGCCGGGTGCGCGGCTGATGTGGCGCTCGGTTGCCTCAAACGCGCTGACACTGTTTATCGTGGTGTTGGTGGTGGCGTCGGGGCTGCTGGCGTGGGGGCGGGCGGCCTATACCGGGCCGGGGCCATTGGCCGAGGCGATTTGCTTCAAGGTGGAAAAAGGCGCGTCGCTGGGGCAGGTCAGCCGGTCGCTGCAAACCGAAGGCGCGGTGTCGGATGCGCGGATTTTCCGCATCGGCGCGGATTACTCCGACAAGGCCCGGGCGCTGAAATTCGGCAGCTATTTGCTGACGCCCAAGGCGTCGATGACCGAAGTGCTGGCGGCGCTGACGGGTGGCGGCCAATCGACCTGCGGGCGCGAAGTGAATTACCGCATCTCGGTGGCGAAATCCGAAGTGGTGCTGCGCGAGTTGGATGCCGCGACCAACCGCTATGTCGAGGTGGTGAAATTTGATCCCGCCGTTGATGCGGTGCCAACCGTGTATCTGGATGCCGCCAGCGAAAGTGATCTGCGCTGGCGGATAACGCTGGCCGAAGGGGTGACCAGTTGGCAAGTGGTTGACGCGCTGAAACGTGCCGATTTTCTGGAAGGCACGGTGACGGACACACCCGCCGAAGGCACGCTGTCGCCAGACAGCTATGAGGTTGAAAAAGGCACCGACCGCGCCGTTCTGATCGCCGAAATGGTCACTCGCCAAGCCGCGACGATGGCCGATCTTTGGGCCAAACGCGCCGAAGGTCTGCCCTACAAGACGCCAGAAGAAGCGATGATCATGGCGTCGATTGTCGAAAAGGAAACCGGCATTCCCGAAGAGCGCAAACAAGTGGCGTCGGTGTTTATCAACCGGCTGCGCGATGGCATGAAGCTGCAAACCGATCCGACGGTGATTTACGGCATCACCAAAGGCGAGGGCATTTTGGGGCGCGGTCTGCGGCAATCCGAGTTGCGGCGTGAAACCCCGTGGAACACCTATGTGATCGACGGGCTGCCCCCCACCCCGATTGCCAATCCGGGGCGGCTTAGCATCGAGGCCGCGCTGAACCCCGACACCACGCCATTCATCTTTTTCGTGGCTGACGGATCGGGGGGGCATGCCTTTGCGGAAACGCTGGAGCAGCACAACATAAACGTTGCCAAATGGCGCGAGATTGAGGCGCAACAAGGCGTCGATGCGGGCGCCACGGGTGTGCAGGGCAACTAGGGCGTGCCCGGGTTTTCTTGACAGCAGGGGGCCGGCGGGGGTAGCTTTGCACCATTATTGGATAAAAGGCTTTTGACATGGGATTACCCGCCGCACGGTTAACGGATTTGCACGTCTGCCCGTTGTGCGTTGTGCCGCAGCCCATCATCATGACTGGCGCGGTGACGGTTCTTATCGGTGGTCTTCCGGCGGCGCGGATGGGGGATCAATGCACCTGTGTGCCGCCGCCGCCCGGGCCGCCGATTCCGCCGCCTTTTGATCTGATCATCAAGGGCTCTATGACGGTGTTGATTGAAAAAATGCCCGCCGCCCGCATGACCGACAACACCACAAAAGGTGGCATGATCATGCCGCCTTGCTGTATGACAGTGCTGATCGGCGAAGTCGGTGTGGTGCCGCCCACGCCGCCCGCGGTGCCGTTTCCAAGTGTCAGGGAAGAAACCCTTGCCGATGGATCGACGGTCACGCATGTTGGCGACAATATCACCATTGTTGGCGACAAGGCGTTCCGGGACCGCGTGGTTGCCGATCTGCAAAAGCTGAATGCAACGCCGACGGGGCATAGGTTGATCACTAACCTTGATACCGGGCCAAAGTCTGTGACGATTCAACACACCAGCGGCGGAAACGCAGCCGGTTACGACAGCCCCGCTGATCGGTTTGTCAACGCCGATGGCACGCCGGGGGCAGGATCGAATTCCACGGTGTCATACAACCCCGACACGACGCAAATTGACGATGGATCCGAGCCATGGATGACCCGCCCACCCGAAGTGGGCTTGGGCCATGAATTGGTCCATGCGGATGACGCCGCAAACGGCCAGCAAGTGCCGGGGGAAACCGATGGCACCCGCAACCGCGAACGCCAAGCGGTGGGTTTGCCACCTTACGAGACCAAAGACCCGTCCGAAAATGGCATGCGCCGCGATATGGGCTTGCCCGAACGGCCGCGGTATTGACGCGGTGGGGCACAGTCGGGCGATGGGTGGGATGGGCGGTTTTGTGCGCCGCAGTTTTGGGGCAGGCAGCACGCGGAGATCAGACGATGAGTGATGGCGAAGTGATCCTGACGATGGAATGGCAGCCCAAAGAGGGCCATGTCGTTGCAGCTTACAGGGTGGAAAACCGATCTGGCCATGCGGTGATGGTGTTTGACCGGGTGTTCCTGACCCGCCCCGATGGGGGCCGCATTGTTGATCCGGACCGCGCCTATATCACTGTGATGGCCGATGGCATGATGTTGGTCGACAAGCTGGTGCCCGCGCTGCCAGCCGAGCGGGATGTGGAATACCCCGAACTGCCCTACGCGCGGCTGGTGCCGCCGGGCGGGCAATTGCAGGGCCAAGCGCTGATCGGGACACCGGTGTTGACCAACCCCGCCTATGGCAAGCCCGCGACCGGGGCGCAGGCGGACCGGGTGAAAAACGCAGTGCTGCGGATTGGTTATGCCTTTGTCACCGACACGATGATCGCCGTGCCCGCCAAGGGCAGCGACGATGAGATGTGGTCACTGCGCCATGCCTGGGCGTCCACCAATCAGCGGGTGTTGCAAAGCCCGATCCTGACGATGGATATGGATATTATCAAGCCATTGGCCCCTTAGGGCGCGGGTGCAGATAGAAAAACGTTAATCCAATCTCTTAGCTGCGCACGCTAAGGCCATGATCTGAAACGATCTTGACATTGACTTTGCGCGCGATCCGCGGTAGAGATTTTGGCATGCTAGAACAGGTGGGCGAACGGCTCGGGTGAAGAACCCGCAGCCGTTTTTTCATTTGCTTGTGCGCGGGGCGGCATAAGGGGCGGGTCAATCAGGCATGACACTTAATTTTCTGACGACCTCGGAAAAGCCAGTCGGGATGCTGGCGATCACCGAAGGATGGCTGCGCGAGGCGGGAGAGTCGCTGAGTGTGGTCGTAGAGGCAATCAAAGCCGGCGAGTTTGGCCAGATCAAAGAGGCGCAAACCGCGGTGAAGGATTTGAAAGCCGCAGTGCAACTGGCAATTTATGAAGGGGACCGCGTTGAAAAACTTCGCAAAACCGTCGCAGGCGGCGTCGGCTCAGGACAGCTTGACCTACACGCCGCGCGCGATGAAATCGGGCGCAGACTGGCTTGCCTGCGCAACGCCAGCCCAGGTTGACGACTTTCTGGCGTCTTTGAGTGAAAACGCATTGCTGGCGCTGCCGTGGATGTTTGAATTCTGGGCGCTGCCGCATCAGTTGCCACCCGAAGGTGTGTGGAAAACCTGGGTGATCATGGGCGGGCGCGGTGCTGGCAAAACGCGGGCGGGCGCGGAATGGGTGCGCGGTCAGATCGAAGGGGCCGGGCCGCAAGATGCGGGACTGGCGCGGCGGGTTGCCTTGGTCAGTGATACCATTGATCAGGCCCGCGAAGTGATGGTGTTTGGCGACAGCGGCATTCTGGCCTGTTCGCCCCCCGATCGCCGTCCGGTCTGGGAGGCGTCGCGCAAGCGGCTGGTCTGGCCCAATGGTGCGATTGCGCAGATATTTTCGGCGCATGACCCTGAAAGCTTGCGCGGCCCGCAGTTTGACGCCGCTTGGGTCGATGAATTAGCCAAGTGGAAAAAGGCCGATGACACGTGGGATATGTTGCAATTTGCCCTGCGGCTGGGGGCAAACCCGCGGCAAGTGGTGACAACAACGCCGCAGAATGTGGGGGTGTTGAAGGCGATTCTGAAAAACCCCTCAACCACCGTGACCCATGCGCCAACCACCGCCAACCGCGCGTATCTTGCGGCCTCGTTCCTGGACGAGGTGACCACGCGCTATGCGGGCACATGGAAGGGCGCGCAGGAATTGGAAGGCCTGCTGATCGAAGATATTCCCGGCGCGCTGTGGACGTCTGCGATGATTGAAGGTGGGCGGCTGGACGTGGCCCCGGCCTGCAAGCGCATCGTTGTGGCGGTTGACCCGCCGGTGACCGGGCACAGCACGTCGGATGCCTGCGGCATTGTCGTGGTGGGGGCGATCACAGATGGTCCGCCGCAAAACTGGCGGGCGGTGGTGTTGGAGGATGCCTCGGTCACCGGGGCGTCGCCGGATCAATGGGCGCGCGCGGCGATTGCGGCACTGCACCGGCATGGCGCCGACCGGCTGGTGGCCGAGGTGAACCAAGGCGGTGATCTGGTCGAAGGGGTGATCCGCACGATTGATCCGTTGGTGCCTTACCGCGCGGTGCGGGCCAGCAAGAACAAGGCGGTGCGGGCAGAACCGGTGGCCGCCCTTTATGAACAAGGGCGCGTCGCGCATCTGCGCCACATGGCGGCGCTGGAAGAACAGATGTGCCAGATGACGCCGCAAGGCTTTATGGGCAAGGGCAGCCCCGACCGGGTGGATGCGCTGGTCTGGGCGCTGACCGATCTGATGATCGAGCCGGGTGAGAAATTCGTTGATCCAAAGGTGCGCACGCTGGGGTGAGGGTTGTTAAACCTTTGTTCAGTAGATTGATTTTCACAAGAGCGACAGGCCCTGCACCCAGTTCGGGGCCACGGGTTGGGGCAGGATAGGAGCGGCGACAAGATGGTGTTTGATTTCCTGAAACCAAAGCCCGATGCGGCGATGCCGCCGCTGGCTGTGCCCGAGACAAAGGCCTCTGCCACCGGGCGTGTGGTGGCTTGGGGCACATCGGGGCGGGTGGCGTGGTCGGCGCGCGATCTGGTGTCGCTGGCGAAAACCGGGTTTCAAGGCAACCCGATGGGGTTTCGCGCCGTCAAGCTGATATCCGAGGCCGCTGCCGCCTTGCCGTTGATCCTGCAAGACCATGAGCGCCGCTATGACACCCATCCGGTGCTGGACCTGATCCGTCGCCCCAATGGCGCGCAGGGCCGGGCCGAACTGTTTGAAGCGATTTACGGCCATCTTTTGCTGTCGGGCAATGCCTATATCGAGGCGGTGCCGGGCTTGGGCAAATTGCCGGGTGAATTGCACGTTTTGCGGTCTGATCGCATGGCGTTGGTGCCGGGGGCCGATGGCTGGCCGGTGGCCTATGACTATACCGTGGGCGGGCGCACCCACCGCTTTGGCATGGGCGAAGGGGCAGGGCCTATCTGCCATATCAAGACCTTTCATCCGCAAGATGATCATTACGGATTCTCGCCGTTGCAGGCGGCGGCGGTGGCGATTGACGTGCATTCGTCGGCTTCGGCCTGGTCAAAGGCGCTGCTGGACAATGCCGCCCGCCCATCCGGGGCGATTATCTACAAAGGCGCTGACGGGCAATCGCAACTGACCACCGATCAATATGACCGGCTGGTCGGCGAGATGGAGCAACACCACCAAGGTGCGCGCAATGCGGGGCGTCCGATGTTGCTGGAGGGCGGTCTGGACTGGAAACCGATGGGGTTTTCACCGTCGGATATGGAGTTTCAAAAGACCAAAGAGGCGGCAGGGCGCGAGATTGCCATCGCCTTTGGCGTGCCGCCGATGCTGATGGGCATTCCGGGCGACGCCACTTATGCCAATTATCAGGAAGCCAACCGCGCGTTTTTCCGCCTGACGGTGCTGCCGTTGGCGGCGCGGGTGACGGCGGGGATTTCGCATTGGCTGTCGGTGTTTTCGGGCGAAGTGGTGGAATTGCGCCCCGATCTGGACCAGATCCCTGCGCTGGCCGCCGAACGCGATCAGCAATGGCGGCGGGTGGGGGCTGCGGATTTTCTGACGGCTGCCGAAAAACGCGTGATCCTGGGCCTGCCGCGACTGGCGGAAAATGAATGACCGCGCCGCGCAAGCCCGCCGAGGGGTCAAGATTTCTGTATGACAGTTTCGATGCGGCAGCGGCCCGGATAGAGGCGAATGAGCGGGTGGCCGAAGAACGCTGGGCGGCGCTGGAGTACCGGCTGGGCCAGATTGATGCGGTGTTGGAGCGGTTGGAAAAGCGCATCTGGCTGGGGGTTTACGGGGTGGCTGCGTTCATGCTGGCGCAGATGGCCGAAACCGTGATCCGGGCGGCGGGAAAATGAAGGGGGATGCGATGAGCGGATATCTGAATGGCGCACCAGAGCGGAAATATCATCAACCCGAGGCCGGGTTGACGGTGACCGATGGCGCGGTGGTTGCGGGCTATGCCAGCCTGTTCGGCTTGCGCGATCTTGGCGGCGACATTGTGCAAAAGGGTGCTTACGGTGCCAGTCTGGCCCGGTTGAAAACGGCGGGACGGGCGGTGAAAATGCTGTGGCAGCACGACCCGGCCCAACCGATCGGGGTGTGGGACGAAGTGCGCGAAGACGCCATCGGCCTGTGGGTCAAAGGCCGCATTCTGACCGAGGTGGAAAAGGGCCGTGAGGCGGCGGCGCTGCTGGGGGCGGGCGCGATTGACGGGTTGTCGATCGGTTACCGCACCGTGCGGGCCGAGCGTGACGGCAAAGGCCAGCGTCTGCTGGCCGAGCTGGAGTTGTGGGAAGTGTCGCTGGTGACCTTTCCGATGCTGACCCAAGCGCGGGTCACTGCCAAAGCCGAAGCGGGTGACGACGTCGATCTGTGGCGCGACATGGTGGCGATGTTTGATGCGGCGCGCGCGTCGCTGACCAAGCATCCCTAGCGATACTACGACCAAACCAAAGGAACCAATATGACCGAGACAAAAACGCGGGTCGGCGAAGCCTTGCCGAACGCCCAACATCCGGGTGCGGAAGTAAAAACCGCGATGACCGGATTTATGAATGCCTTCAATGGCTTTCAAGACGATGTGAAGAAATCACTGCAACAACAGGAAGAGCGTTTGACCATGCTGGATCGCAAAACAATGACCTATGCCCGCCCTGCGCTGTCTGCGCATGCAGAGATGGATGTGCCCCACAAGAAGGCGTTCGGCGCCTATCTGCGGTCGGGCGATGATGATGGCTTGCGCGGACTGGTGCTGGACGGCAAGGCGATGTCGACAGCCGTGGCCGCAGATGGCGGTTATCTGGTCGATCCGCAAACGGCGGATACCATCCGCTCGATGCTGGTGTCGACCTCCAGTTTGCGAGCGATTGCCAATGTGGTTCAGGTAGAGGCCACATCGTTTGATGTGCTGATTGACCGTTCGGAAGTGGGGTCCGGTTGGGCCACCGAAGTCGCGGCAACCACAGAAACCGCGACGCCGACGATTGAGCGTATTTCGATCAAGCTGCACGAATTGGCCGCAATGCCCAAGGCCAGCCAGCGGCTGCTGGACGATTCTGCCTTTGACGTCGAGGGTTGGCTCGCGGGCAAGATTGCCACCCGGTTCATCCGCGCCGAAGCGGGCGCGTTCATCAACGGCGATGGTATCGACAAACCCAAGGGCATCTTGTTGCCCGCCAAAGTGGCGAATGCGTCGTGGACCTGGGGCAGCCTTGGCTACATCCCGACCGGCGCTGCGGCGGATTTTGCCACCACCAATGCGGTCGATTGCATCATCAGTCTGGTCTATGCGCTGGGGGCGGATTACCGCGCCAATGCGACCTTCATCATGAATTCGAAAACCGCAGGGGCGGTGCGCAAGATGAAGGATGCCGATGGCCGCTTTATGTGGTCGGACGGTCTGGCCGCGTCCGAGCCGGCGCGTCTGATGGGCTATGCGGTGCAGATCTGTGAAGATATGCCCGATATCGCCGCCAATGCCTATGCGATGGCCTTTGGCGATTTCAACGCGGGCTATACCATTGCCGAGCGTCCCGATCTGCGGATTTTGCGCGATCCGTTTTCGGCCAAGCCCAACGTGTTGTTCTATGCCTCCAGGCGTGTTGGCGGTGATGTGACCGACTTTGCGGCGATCAAACTGCTGAAAATCGCGGTTTCCTAAGGCTTTGGAACTGGCCCGGCCCCTGATCTGGGGCCGGGCGCTGCGGCGGGCGGATGGCAAAGGAAATGGGCGATGATGCTGACAGAAGAGACGGCAATACTGGCCACGGCGTTGCCTGTGCAGGCGCTGAAGGATCATTTGCGGCTAGGCAGTGGCTTTGGCGTCGAGAGCATGCAGGATGGCTTGATTGAGGGCTATCTGCGCGCGGCGATGGCCGCGATTGAAGGCCGGATTGGCAAGGTTTTACTGGCGCGACGGTTCAAGCTGACGCTGCAGGATTGGCGCCGCGTGGGTGAGCAGCCCTTGCCGGTGGCCCCGGTGACGGCCGTGGTTTCGGTGACGCTGGTGGACGCGGCGGCGGTGCAGTCGCCGGTGTTGGCCAGCCGCTACCGTCTGGTGCAAGACATGGCGCGGCCAAAACTGGTGGCGGCGGGGGTGTTGCTGCCGATTGTGCCCAATGATGGCAAAGTCGAGATTGTGTTTGACGCAGGCTTTGGAGCGGATTGGGCGGCGGTGCCTGCCGATCTGGCGCAAGCGGTGCTGCTGCTGGCGGCCGAATATTATGAGAACCGCCACGATTTGGGCGGGCGCGGCGTGGGTCTGCCGCAGGCGGTGCAGGTGTTGATCGAACGCTGGCGCACCGTGCGGGTTCTGGGTGGGGGTGCCGCATGAGTGCGGTGCATCTGACCCGGGCGCTGACGCTGGAAATGCCGGTGCGGGTGGCGGATGGGGCGGGCGGCTTTGCGCTGAGCTGGGCCGCGCTTGGCACGCTGTGGGCCGAGGTTTTGCCAGGGTCTGGCCGCGAAACTGCGGGCACCGAAGTGCTGGTAGCTGCGGTGCCCTACCGGATCACCGTGCGCGGCGCTCCCGTCGGATCGCCCGCGCGCCCCAAGCCCGAGCAGCGGCTGCGCGACGGCACAAGGGTCTTCACCATTCTGGCGGTGTCCGAGCGTGACCCGCAAGGCCGCCATCTGATGTGTTTCGCGCGTGAGGAGGTTCCGGCATGAGTTACCGTTCAGCGGCAGCGCTTCAGGGCGCGATTTTTGCCCGGCTATCGGCAGATCCTGCACTGTCGGGGGTGGCGATTGTCGATGCGGTGCCGCCGGGCACGTCGCCGGGCAGCTTTGTGTTGATCGGGCCGGAAGTGGTGACCGATCAGTCAGACAAATCCGGCGCGGGGGCGGAGCATCGCTTTGACGTCAGCGTGATCAGCGATGCCGCGGGGTTCTTGACCGCCAAGACCATCGCGGCGGCGGTATCTGCCGCGTTGGAAGATGCAGCCCTGACCCTGAGCATGGGTCGGCTGGTGTCGATCAGCTTTGGCCGCGCTGTGGCCCGGCGGTTGGACGAAGGCACCACGCGGCGCATCGACATGACGTTTCGGGCACGTATCGAGATTTGAGTTTCGGAAATCTGCCCCTGACCGGGGCGTCAAAGCATCAGGAGACACACGATGGCTGTGCAAAATGGCAAGGATTTACTGATCAAGGTTGATCTGGTGGGCGACGGGCAGTTTGTCACCGTGGCGGGTTTGCGGGCGACGCGGATCAGCTTTAACGCCGAAACTGTCGATGTGACATCGCTGGAAAGCGTGGGCGGCTGGCGCGAATTGCTGGCGGGGGCCGGGGTAAAAACCGCCGCCATTTCGGGGTCTGGCGTGTTTCGCGATGCCAGCACCGATGCCCGGGCGCGGCAGATTTTCTTTGACGCCGAAATGCCGGATTTCCAAGTGGTTATCCCCAGCTTTGGCGTGGTCGAAGGCGCGTTTCAGATCACCTCGATCGACTATGCCGGCAGCCATAACGGCGAGGCTACTTATGAAATGTCGATGGCTTCGGCCGGGGCTTTGACCTTTACGGCGCTATGATGGCCAACCCCTATGCGGGCGAAGTGGCGATCGTTCTGGACGGCCAAAGCCACAACGCCAAGCTGACCCTTGGTGCCTTGGCCGAGTTAGAGGCTGCCCTGCACACCGGTTCGCTGATTGATATGGTCGAGCGGTTCGAGGCCGGGCAGTTTTCCAGCCGCGATGTGCTGGCACTGATTGTGGCGGGGTTGCGCGGCGGCGGCTGGCAAGGCACGGCGGCGGATTTGCGCAGCGTTACCATCGGCGGCGGGCCGATCCGGGCGGCGCAACTGGCGGCCGAGTTGTTGGCGCGGGCGTTTGCGCTGCCTGACGCGCCATGAGCCTGATCGACTGGCCGGGGTTGGTGCGTGCGGGACTGGGGGCGTTGCGGCTGGAGCCGCGGGTGTTCTGGCACCTGACCCCGGTGGAATTGCAGATCATGCTGGGGGCCGAAGGGGCTGCCCCGGCGCTGACGCGGGCGCGGCTGGAGCAGTTGGCGGCGGCGTTTCCTGATGCGGTGAAAGGCTTGGATCATGGCGGAAATTTCGGAACTTCAAGATCAGATACTGGCGCTTGAGGCCACTTTGGGCGGCACCACCGGCATGGTTTCGGCCTTTGACGGCGAATTGTCGCGGATGCGCGAAAGTCTGGTGTTCACGGGCCGCGAAGTGGGGGTGTTGTCGAACGGTATCGGCGGCGGTTTGCGTCGGGCGTTTGACGGGCTGGTGTTTGACGGCGCTAAACTGTCGGACGCGCTGAAGCAGGTCGCCACCTCAATGATCGACACCGTGTATGGCATTGCGATCAAGCCGGTGCAAAACGCGCTGGCGGGCGCGATTGCCAATGGCTTGCAGGGGTTGTTGGGCGGGCTGATGCCCTTTGCCAATGGCGCAAGTTTCTCGCAAGGCCGGGTGATGCCCTTTGCCAAAGGCGGGGTGGTGTCGGCCGCCACCGCCTTTCCGATGCGCGGCGGCACCGGGTTAATGGGCGAGGCGGGGCCAGAGGCGATCATGCCGCTGGCGCGCGGGGCCGATGGGCGTCTGGGGGTGCAGGCGGGCGGATCGGCGCGCAGCGTGACCGTGGTGATGAACATCCAAACCCCGGATGTGGCCGGGTTTTCGCGCAGCCAAAGCCAGATCGCCGCACAGGCACAGCGCATGTTGGCGCGCGGTCAACGCAACAGATAGGGGCGGATTATGGCATTTCACGAAATCAGGTTTCCGGCCAATACCAGCTTTGGCTCTGTCGGCGGGCCGGAACGGCTGACCGAAATTGTTACGCTGGCCAACGGCTTTGAAGAGCGCAACACGCCGTGGGAACATTCGCGCCGCCGCTATGATGCGGGGCTGGGCTTGCGTAGTCTGGATGATGTGGAGGCGCTGCTTGCGTTCTTTGAGGCGCGGCGCGGGCAGTTGCACGCCTTTCGCTGGAAGGATTGGTCGGATTACAAATCCTGCCTGCCTTCGGCCACGGTGACGCCGCTGGATCAGCGCATCGGCGTTGGGGATGGGGTGACGCGCCAGTTTGCGATCTCGAAACTGTATCGGTCGGGGGATCAAACCTACACCCGCCCGATTACAAAACCGGTTGCGGGCACGGTTTACGTGGCGCTGGCCAATGATCCCAAAGTTGAAGGGCTGGAATTTTCGGTCGATGTCGCGGCGGGCACCATCAGCTTTGTCGTGGCCCCCGATATTGGCACCATCATCTCGGCCGGGTATGAATTTGACGTGCCGGCGCGGTTTGATACCGACCGCATCCAAACCTCGGTGGCGTCTTATCTGGCGGGCGATGTGCCGAACGTGCCGATCATCGAGGTGCGGCTATGACGGCGCAATCGGACGCGGCACGCGCGGGGCTGTTGGATCATCTGGGGCAAGGCGCAACCACGGTGTGCCGGGCGTGGAGCGTGCAGCGCCGCGATGGCATAGGGTATGGCTTCACCGACCATGATCGCGATTTTGGCTTTGACGGCGTGACCTTCAAGGCCAGCTCTGGCATGACCGCGCGGGTGTTGCAGCAAACCACCGGCTTGTCGGTGGACAATTCCGAAGCGGCTGGCGCGTTGTCGGATGCAGCGATTGACGAGGCCGATCTGGCGGCGGGCCGCTTTGATGGGGCCGAAGTGCGCGCGTGGCTGGTCAATTGGGCCGACCCTGCGCAACGTATCGAACAGTTTCGCGGCAATTTTGGCGAAATCACCCGGTCTGCCGGGGCGTTTCGTGCCGAATTGCGCGGGCTGACCGACCGGTTGAACCAACCGCAAGGCCGGGTCTATCAGCGGACTTGTGCCGCCGTGCTAGGCGATGCGCGCTGTGGCTTTGATCTGGCAACGCCGGGATATCGCGCCAGCGGCGTGATCAGCGGCTTTGATCCGCTGGGCCGGATGAAATTTCAGGGGCTGGCGGGCTTTGCTGACCGCTGGTTCGAGCGTGGGCGACTGGTGGTGCAAAGCCGTGCGGCATCGGGGCTGGTGGGCATGATCAAGTCTGACCGGCTGACAGGCAGCGACCGGCTGGTTGATCTGTGGCAGGCCATCGCCGCCCCCGTGGTGGTGGGGGACGCAGTGCAGCTTGAGGCAGGCTGTGACCGCGCGGCGCAAACCTGCCGCGGCAAGTTTGCCAATTTCCTGAATTTTCAGGGCTTTCCTCATATTCCGGGCGAAGACTGGCTGTCGTCTTATCCGGTGTCCACAAGGCCCAATGATGGCGGGAGTCTGGGGCGATGAGTGCGGCCATCGTTGCGTGTGCGCGGGCGTGGATTGGCACGCCCTATCTGCATCAGGCCAGCGTGCAGGGGGCTGGGGCCGATTGTCTCGGCCTGTTGCGCGGGGTGTGGCGCATTTGTCTGGGGGCCGAACCCGCGCCGGTGCCCGCCTATACCGCCGATTGGTCCGAAGCGGGCCAGCGCGAGGATTTGTTCACCGCCGCCCGCCTGTGGCTGATCGAAAAGCCCGCCGATGAGGCGGCCCCCGGCGATGTGCTACTGTTTCGCATGCGCGCAGGATCGGTGGCCAAACATTTGGGAATCGTGGGCGGCATCGGCGCGCAGGCGTCGTTCATCCATGCCTACAGCGGCCATGGCGTGGTGGAAACCGCGCTGACCGCACCGTGGCGGCGCAAGGTTGCGGCGCGGTTTTGTTTTCCTGAAGGGATCTGAGTATGGCCACGATTTTACTGTCGGCAGCGGGCGCGGCCCTTGGTGCAGGGTTTGGCGGCACCGTGCTGGGCCTGTCGGGGGCGGTGATCGGGCGGGCGGTTGGGGCCACCTTTGGCCGCGCGATTGATCAATCAGTGCTGGGCGGCGGGTCTGATGCGGTCGAGATGGGCCGGGTGGACCGGTTCCGCCTGATGGGTGCGTCAGAGGGATCGGCGGTGCCGCGGATCTGGGGCCGGGTTCGGGTGTCGGGTCAAGTGATCTGGGCCACCCGGTTTCAGGAAAACGTCGCCACGTCGGGCGGCGGCAAAGGCGCGCCCCGGCCCCGGACATCCGAGTTTTCCTATTCGGTCAGTCTGGCGGTGGCGCTGTGCGAAGGGGTGATCACCCGGGTGGGCCGAATCTGGGCCGATGGCAATGAAATCGAACCCGGCAGCCTGAACATTGCGGTCTATACCGGGACGGCCGATCAGATGCCCGACCCCAAGATCACCGCAGTCGAAGGCGCGGGTCTGGCCCCGGCCTACCGCGGAGTGGCCTATGTGGTGATCGAAGATCTCGATCTGTCGGAGTTCGGCACCCGGTTGCCGCATTTTTCCTTCGAGGTGATCCGCCCGGCGCAAGGCACTGCGGCGCAAGCCTATCCTGATCTGTCAAACAGTGTGCCCGGGGTCTGCATGGTGCCGGGCACGGGCGAATATACCTATGCCACAACCCCGGTGCATTACGCGCTGGGGCCGGGGGTAAACCGCACGGCCAACGTCAATTCCGCGTCCGGCAAGACCGATTTCGCCACCTCGCTGGAACATCTGACCGCCGAGTTGCCGGGCTGCGGGGCGGTATCGCTGGTGGTGTCGTGGTTTGGCGGCGATCTGCGCTGTGGCGCTTGCGAAGTGCGCCCCAAGGTTGAACAGAAGATCAACGAGGGCGTCGGAATGGCATGGTCGGTCTCGGGCCAGACGCGCGCTGCGGCGGTTGAGATTGCAAAACTGGACGGCCGTTCGGTTTATGGTGGCACGCCGACCGACCGATCGGTGATCGAGGCGATAAAGGCGGCCAAACTGGCGGGGAAGGCGGTGACGTTTTACCCGTTCATCCTGATGGATCAACTTGCGGGCAACACCTTGCCCGACCCCTACAGCCTGACCACCGGTCAGCCCGCCTTGCCGTGGCGCGGGCGGATCACGACAGATATCGCCCCGGGATTGGCGGGCACCCCAGACCGCACAGCGGCGGCAGATGCGCAGGTTGCCAGCTTTTTTGGCACAGCGACCCCGTCGCAATTCACCCGCGCGGGGGAGGTGGTCAACTATTCCGGCCCCGACACCTGGCGCTATCGGCGGTTCATTTTGCATTACGCAAACCTGTGCGCCGCAGCGGGCGGCGTGGCCGCGTTTTGCATCGGATCGGAAATGCGCGCACTTAGCCAAATTCGTGGCGCGGCAGATGGCTTTCCCGCCGTGGCAGCCCTGCGCCAACTGGCGACTGAGGTGCGCGCCATTTTGGGCCCCACGACCAAGATCAGCTATGCCGCTGATTGGTCTGAATATTTCGGCTATCACACCGGCGGCGATGTCTATTTCCACCTTGATCCGTTATGGGCCGACCCTGCGATAGATTTCATCGGCATCGACAATTACATGCCACTGGCCGATTGGCGCGACGGCGAGGCCCACGCCGATGCGGCCTTCGCCACCATCCATAACCCCGCCTATCTGCGCAGCAATATTGCGGGTGGCGAAGGGTTTGACTGGTATTACGACGGCCCGGAAGGCGAGGCCGCGCAACTGCGCAAACCCATCACCGATGGCAGCTACAACGAGCCGTGGGTCTACCGCTATAAAGACCTGCGCGGCTGGTGGGGGCAGGCGCATCACAACCGGCTGGGCGGTGTGCGCGCCGCCTTGCCCACGGCTTGGGTGCCGCAATCAAAACCCATCCGCTTTACCGAATTCGGCTGTGCCGCCATCGACAAGGGGGCCAATCAGCCCAATCGGTTCCTCGATCCCAAATCATCCGAGTCCGGGGTGCCGAAATATTCCGACGGGCGGCGCGACGATCTGATGCAGCTGGCCTATTTTCAGGCGATGCAGGCGCATTGGACCGACCCTGCGCAAAACCCCACCTCGGCCATCTATGCAGGCCCGATGCTGGATTATGCCAATTCGCTGGCCTGGGCTTGGGACGCGCGGCCTTTTCCGGATTTTCCGCGCAACACTGCACTTTGGTCGGATGGCGCGAATTATGACACTGGCCATTGGCTGAACGGGCGGGCGTCTGGGCAGCATCTGGCGGCGGTGCTGGCCGAGATTTGCGAAACCGCCGGGGCCGGGCCGGTTGATCTGACCCGCGCCACCGGTTATCTGCGCGGTTACAGCCTGTCGGAAACCATGACGGCGCGGGCGGCTTTGCAGCCTTTGCTGATGGCATACCCGACCGAAGTGGTGGCACGCGACGGGGCCCTGGTGTTTCGCCCGCGCAACGGCTTGGGCGCGGTGACGCTTGATGCAGGCTATCTGGCGGTGTCGCCCGATCTGGACGGCACCTTCGAGACCACGCGTGCGGGTGACATCGACACCCCGATGCGGCTGCGGATCGCTTATCTGGAGGCCGAGGCCGATTTCGCAGTCACCACTTCGGACGCGGTGTTTCCGGGGGCCGACCGCGATGTGACCCAAAGCACAGAACTGCCCTTGGTGCTGACCCCCCCCGAGGCCACCGCGATGGCCGAGCGGTGGATGGCCGAGGCGCGAGTGGGCCGCGACACCGCCCGCTTTGCGCTGCCCCGGTCAAGGATGGCACTGGGGGCGGGTGACAGCGTGGCGCTGAACGGTGGGCTTTACCGGATTGATCGGATCGAGCAATCAGACGCGCAACTGATCGACGCCGTGCGCATTGATCCCAATGTGTACGAGCCTGCCATCGTGACCGCGCAGCCGCGATCTTGGCTGCCCACCACGCCGGTTCTGCCGGTCTATCCGCTGTTTCTGGACTTGCCTTTGCTGACAGGCAGCGAAGTGGATCATGCCCCGCATGCCTGCGCCGCAGCCAATCCCTGGCCGGGGCCGGTGGCGGTGTGGAGTGCGGCGTCGGACGACGGATATGTGGTGAACAAAACCCTTGGCCAGCCCGCAGTGATCGGTCTGACCGAAACCGAATTGCTGGCATCTGCCCCCGGTCGCTGGGATCGGGGGGCGGCGTTGCGGGTGCGCATCGACAGTGGTGCGGTGTCGTCTGCCACCGAACTTGGCGTCTTGTCCGGCGCAAATGTGGCCGCCATCGGCGATGGGTCTGCGGCAAATTGGGAGGTATTTCAGTTTGTAAACGCGGTGTTGATCGCCCCTAAAACCTATGAGATATCGCTGCGTCTGCGCGGTCAGGCCGGCAGCGATGGCGTGGCCCCCCCAGCTTGGCCGGTGGGCAGCATGTTTGTGCTGATCACCCCGGCCTTGCAACAAATTGACCTGCCGCTGTCGGCGCGGGGGTTGCCGCGCTATTACCGCTTTGGCCCGGCAACCAAGGGCTATGACAATCCGGCAACTGTGTTGCGCGTTGACGCCTTTGACGGCGTGGGCCTGCGCCCTTACGCCATAGCGCATCTGCAAGTGCGTGCGATTGCAGGGGGCGATCTGGAGCTGTCGTGGATCAGGCGCACGCGGATTGACGGCGATACCTGGCAATCTGCCGAAGTTCCCTTGGCCGAGGTGGGCGAATCCTATACCGTCAGGGTGATGCAAGGCGTTGTTATAAAGCGCGAAATCGTGACGTTATTGCCAAGCTGGGTCTACACAGCCGCGCAACAGGCCGCCGATGCAGTCACCGGCGCTTTGACCCTGATGGTGGCACAAAACTCGGACCGCTATGGCGCAGGACCGTTTCGCGCCGTCACCCACAGCCTGTAGCGCGCGATGCGCCGCTGCCTGATCGGGGATCTTCTGGCCGCAGCTTCGGTCATCGCCGCCGCTGATCCGCCTCAGATGCAGATCAGCGGCGCGCGGCTGATCGCCGAAGCCGACGCCGCCCACCGCTATGCCAAACGCCATGGCCGCCCGCATCCGCGCTGGGGAAATGGCAGCCTGATGGCCCGCGCGATGGCCGAGCCGCTGCTGCAGCGCGCCGATTTTTCCTGCCCCACCTATCTGGCGGCGTTTGGCGCGATCACCACCGCGCTGACCGGCTTTCGCCGCTATGCCCACAGCATGGCCCTGTAATCCCCGCCGCGACTGTGCTAAAATCGGGTCAACCCGGAGGATATGGTATGGCCGAACCCCACGCAAAACTTGCAGCCCTTGATCCGGTCTGGAACCGGGTGCGCGAAGAAGGCTTTGCCATGGTGCGCGCCGAGCCCTTGTTGGGCGGCCTTGCGCATTCCAGTTTGTTGCACCATCCGTCGATGGAACGCGCGCTGGCCTACCGCTTTTCGCTGAAACTGGCCAGCGGCGAGATGAGCGAACAGATTTTGCGCGAAATCGCCGATGAAGCCTACGAGGCCGACCCCGATCTGGGGCAGGCGGCGCGGGTGGATCTGACGGCGGTGTTTGACCGCGACCCGGCTTGCGTGCGCTTTATCCAGCCCTTGTTGTTTTTCAAAGGCTATCAGGCGGTGCAGGCCTACCGGATTGGCCATTGGCTGTGGGAAAACAATCGCCGGGACCTTGCGTATTTCGTGCAGATGCGGGTGTCCGAAGTGTTCGGCGTCGATATACATCCGGCGGCGCGGGTGGGGCGCGGCATCATGATCGACCACGCGCATTCGATTGTCATCGGCGAGACGGCCGTGGTGGGCGACAACGTGTCGATGCTGCATTCGGTCACGCTGGGCGGCACCGGCAAGGAAGATGGCGACCGCCATCCTAAAATCGGCAATGGCGTGATGATCGGGGCCGGGGCCAAAGTGCTGGGAAATATCACCGTCGGCCACTGCTCGCGCATCGCGGCGGGGTCGGTGGTGCTGCAAGACGTGCCGCATAACACCACGGTGGCGGGCGTGCCCGCGCGGGTGATCGGCGAGGCGGGCTGCGCGCAGCCGTCGGTGACAATGGATCAGTTGATCAACGGCGAGATTTAGGAGTTATACCAAACGCCCCGGGCCTGACCCAGAGCCTCTGGTTGCGAGAGAGGCCCCGGATCAGGTCCGGGGCGCAATTACTGTGGCGACACCGTCGAACAAACTTTCCCAAATCCGGAATTGAAAACCCACCACGCCCCGGGCCTGACCCGGGGCCTCTGGTTGCGAGAGCCACGCCCCGGATCAGGTCCGGGGCGCAGAGTTGACCTAGGCCAGCATCCCCATCGGGTTTTCCAGATTATCGACAATCGCCTTCAAAAACTCGGCCCCCAACGCGCCATCGATCACCCGGTGATCCACCGACAAAGTCATCGACATCACCGTGGCCACGCCAACCGACCCATCTGCCAAAACAACCGGCTGTTTGATCCCGGCACCCACCGCCAGAATAGATCCATGCGGCGGGTTGATCACGGCGTCGAAATTTTCCACCCCCATCATCCCAAGATTGGAAATGGCAAAGCTGCCCCCCTGATATTCATGCGGGGCCAGCTTTTTGGTCTTGGCCCGCCCGGCCAGATCTTTCATCTCGGCCGACAGTTTCGACAGCGATTTGATATCGGCGTCGCGCAGCACCGGCGTGAACAGCCCGCCCTCAATGGCCACCGCCACCGCCACATCCGATTGCTTGATGCGCAAAATCCGGTCCCCCGCCCAAACCGCGTTGGCATTGGGCACGGACTGCAAAGCCAAGGCACTGGCCTTGATGATGAAATCATTCACCGACAGCTTGACGCCCCGGCTTTCCAACTGCTTGTTCAGCGTCTCGCGAAACGCCATCAGCGCGTCCAGCCGCACCGATTTGCGCAGATAGAAATGCGGAATGGTCTGCTTGGCTTCGGTCAGGCGCGCGGCAATGGTGCGGCGCATGCCGTCCAACGGCACTTCGGTTACCGTGCGGTCGGAATAGATTTTCAAGACGGTCTCTGCCGACATGCCGGTTGGCATCGTCGCTGTCGCCGCGACTTTGGCCGGGGCCACCGCCGCAACCGCAACTGCACCGGCGCCAACCGGGGCTACCGCTTTGGCCCCTTCAACATCGGCCCGCACGATGCGGCCATGCGGGCCAGAGCCTTGCACGCCCGCCAGATCAAGCCCTTTTTCCGCCGCGATCCGCCGCGCCAAAGGTGATGCAAACACCCGCGCGCCCGCCGGTTTGGCAACAGTTTGGGCCGCCTCGGCCGCCGTCGCAACTGGAGCCGCAACCACAGCCGCGGGGGCCGCAACCACCGCCACCGGCTTGGCCACAGGCACCGCAGCCCCTGCTGCTTCGCCATCCTCAACCAGAACGGCAATCGCGGTGTTTACCTTCACCCCCGCCGTGCCTTCGGCCACCAGAATTTTGCCGATGGTGCCTTCATCCACCGCCTCAAATTCCATCGTCGCCTTGTCGGTTTCGATCTCGGCCAGAATTTGCCCGGATTTTACCCGGTCGCCTTCTTTGACCAGCCATTTCGCCAGCGTGCCTTCCTCCATCGTCGGAGAAAGTGCGGGCATCAGAATTTCAATCGCCATTTTCCCCTCCTTCAGCGGTAGCAAACGGATTTGACGGCGGCGACCACTTCGGCGGTCGTCACAAGCGCCAGCTTTTCAAGGTTGGCGGCATAGGGCATCGGCACATCCTTGCCGGTGCAGGTCACCACGGGCGCGTCCAGATGATCAAACGCGCGCTGCATGATGGTCGACGCCAGATGATCGCCGATCGACCCCACCGGAAAGCCTTCTTCTACCGTCACACAGCGGTTGGTTTTCATCACCGACGCCAACACCGTGTCATAGTCAATCGGGCGCAGGGTGCGCAGATCAATCACCTCGGCAGAAATGCCGTCTTTTGCAAGGATATCAGCGGCTTCCAGCGCGTAAGTCATGCCGATGCCAAACGACACGATGGTCACATCCGACCCCACCCGCCAGATCCGGGCCTTGCCAAACGGAATGGTGAAATCGTCCAGAACCGGCACCTCAAAGCTGCGGCCATAAAGGATTTCATTTTCCAGAAAGATCACCGGGTTGCCGTCGCGGATCGCCGATTTCAACAGGCCCTTGGCGTCGGATGCCGCATAAGGCATCACCACTTTCAGACCCGGAATAGCGGCATACCACGCCGCGAAATCCTGACTGTGCTGCGCCCCCACGCGTGTGGCCGCTCCGTTGGGGCCACGGAAAACGATGGGGCAACCAAGCTGACCGCCGGACATATAAAGCGTCTTGGCGGCGGAATTTATGACATGGTCAATCGCTTGCATGCCAAAGTTCCAGGTCATGAACTCAACAACGGGGCGCAGGCCTGTCATGGCCGCACCCACCGCCATGCCTGCAAAGCCATGCTCGGTGATAGGTGTATCAATGACACGCTTGGCACCAAATTCTTGCAACAGGCCCTGTGTGACTTTGTAGGCACCTTGATATTCTGCAACTTCCTCACCCATGACGAACACATCGCCGTCACGGCGCATTTCCTCGGCCATCGCATCACGCAAAGCTTCGCGCACGGTCATCATCACCATTTCAGTGCCCGCAGGCACTTCCGATGAGGCGTCATAAGCCGTTCTGGCTTATGACG
>JANPLZ010000008.1:0-23510 GCA_031422555.1 Cypionkella sp.
CCGATCCTTGCTTCGGCGGGGGAATTCATGATGACCGGGGACGCGACCCGGCGCTACCGCCCGGTGCTGGAGCGGATGAATGCGGGCGGGGTGCCCGGCTTTGCGCGCGGCGGCATGATCGGGGCGGCACGATCTGGCAGCGGCGGTGGGTTTTCAGGGGCGGCACCTGTCATCCATAACCACATCAATTTGCATTCCGCGACCGGCAACCAAGAAATTCAGGACATGGTGGCGCGCGGCGTATCGCTGGGCATTACCGCCAACAACCGCGAAGTCATTCCGCTTATTGTGAAGGACGTCAGCCGCAATCCAAGGGTAAGTGGGCGCTGATGGCACTGACATTCCCCCTTGCCATAACCCAGTTTTTCAACCTGTTGCCGATCGAGCAGATCACGTTTGATTGCCCCGAGCAAAACCAAGAATCGCAAACCGGCCAAGGCGAGCGGATCAGTGCCGCGCTTGCACCCATGCTGTGGACAGCGGAGGTGCGCCTTGGGGTCATGATGATGGCCGAGAGCGCGCAGTTTGAGGCGCTGCTGGATGTGCTGCGCGCAACAGGGCGGACGTTTTACGCCTATGATGTGCGGCGGCGGTTTCCGATGGCCGATCCCACGGGATCAATCCTTGGGTCGTCGGCCCCGGTGATCGCCAGTCTGCCAAATGCGCGCGAGATCACGATCAGCGGGTTGCCTGCCGGATATCAACTGACGGCGGGCGATTATCTGTCGTTTGACTATGGCGGCCGTCGCGCCTTGCACCGGCTGGTGTCGGGCGCTGTGGCCAGTGGCGGTGGTGTGACCCCAGTGTTTGAGGTGACCCCAAGTATCCGCGCCGGTGCGGCGGTATCGGCCCCTGTGGGTCTGATCCGGGCGTCATGCAAGGCCACGCTGGTGGCGGGATCGGTATCGAAGGGCAGCACCAAGAACGGTATCACCCGCGATATGACGTTCCGCATCCAGCAAACGTTGGGCCTTTAGCATGCGCAGCTTTACCGCCCCCGAAATCGCCTATCTGCAAAACCGTACCGGCTATAAGGTCCAAGTTCTGGTCTGGGTGCAGCCTCGCAATCCGGCCACGGGCTTGCGCGTTGGCATGGGGTTCTGGACCGGCGAGCAGGACGCCACCTTTACCATCGCGGGCAGCCCGCGTGCCTACACCGGCGGTGGGCGGTTGGTCAGCATTGATCCGATCGTCATGGAGGCTGGCCTGACGGTGCGCATGCAGCGCATCACCATGCAGCCCTTGTTTGCCGAAGTAGCGCAGTTTCTGCGCGGCTATAATGCGTGGCGCGCGCCGGTCGAAATTCACCGGGCGTTCTTTAACACCGAAACCGATGCCTTGATTGCAGCCCCGCACCGCGTTTGGCGCGGGGTGCTGGATGAGGCCCCGATCCAGACACCGCAAATTGGCGGCGAGGCGGTGGCCGAGCTGACCCTTGCCAGCGCCACCGAGGCGTTGACGCATGGATCAACCTTGACCAGCAGCGATGCCGTCCAGTCGCTGCGCGCAGGCGACCGGATGATGCGGTATGTGGGCGTCACCGGCCAAGTCGATGTGTTCTGGGGGACCAAACGCAAATGAGAGTGCCGGATTGGAAAACACAGTTGATCGCCTATTTGGCAGATGCCGCGCGCACCCCGTTTCAGCCGGGCGTGCATGACTGTGCGCTGTTTTCGGCGGGCGCTGTGCTGGCCATGACAGGGGTGGATTTCGCCGCTGATTGGCGGGGCCGCTATACCACTTTAACAGGGGGTTTAAGGGTGCTGCGAAGGGCTGGTTACACCGATCACATTGATCTGGCGGCGCGGAACTTTGCCGAAGTGCCGACCGCTTTTATGCATCTGGGCGATCTTGCCGTGATCCCAACGCCCGAAGGCCCGATGCTGGGTGTGGTGCAGGGCGAGGGTGTCTATGTTCTAAGCCTGACCCACATGATCATTGAACCAAGGGCGCGTGCCACGCGCGCGTTCAAGGTGGACTGATGCCCGCACTCGTCACTGGCATCGCAGGCGTTCTGACCGCGTTCAAGGCAACGGCGATTGGCACCTGGCTGACCGGCACCTTTACAGGCCGGTTGCTGGCATCCGTTGCCCTGTCGGCATTGCAGGGCGCGCTGATCGGGCAGCCTGCGGATGCGGGGTTTACCAGCCAATACACCGCCACCGGCGGCACCAATCCCTGTTCGTTTATCGTCGGCTTTAGTGCCACGGCGGGGCAAGAGATTTGCCCGCCGATGACGCATGGCAAAGCAGGCAAAACGCCGAACGCTTACCTGACCTATGTCATTAAACTGGGTGATATTCCGGGGCAAAGTCTGCAAGGCATGCAGATTGACGGGGCAGCTGTCAGCCTTGGATCAACGCCGCACCCCGATTATGGGTTACCCGTGACCGGGCGATACGCAGGCTATGCGTGGTTCAAATATTACAACGGCAGCCAGACCGTGGCTGACCCGATGCTGCTGGCCAAATATGGCAGCTATCCCGAACGGCCTTGGTTGGCCGACATGATCGGGATCAACATGTGCTATGTCATCATGACGTTCCGTTATAACCGGGAACTTTTTGGCGGATTGCCGCAGGGTCTGTGGGAATGTGGCGGTGTGCCGTTTTATGACCCGCGCAAAGACACAACCGTCGGCGGGTCGGGCGTGCATCGCTGGGCCACGCCCGCGACGTGGGAAACCACCGTCAACCCGCAAGTGATCAACTACAACATAGCGCGCGGCGTCACCTTGCCCGGATTGGGCGTTTGGGGCGGTGACTTTGTGGCTGAAGACCTGCCCTTGGGCAACTGGTTTACGGCGATGAATGAATGCGATGTGCTGAAGGACACGCCCGCCACAGCGCAGTTTCGGGCGGGCATGGAAATACGGGTCAACATGGAACCCGCTGGCGTGATGGACGAGATGAACCGGGCCAGCACGGGGCAGTTTGCCGAAACCTGCGGCGTCTTGAAAGTGCGGGTTGGCGGGCCGGGGTTGCCGGTGCTGTTCATCACCGACAATGATATCATCGTATCGAAGCCGCAAGATTATCAGCCGTTTCCCAACGCTGCTGGCCGTCAAAACGGCATCGAGGCGCGCTATCCCGATCCGGCACAGGTGTGGCAGCCTATCGCGGCACCGCCCCTTTACAACGCCACATGGGAGGCCGAGGACGGCGCGCGCCGCGTGACCAGCCTTGATCTGCGCGCCTGCCCTTTCCCCAAACAATGCTACCGCGTGATGAAATCCTACATCACCGATGCGCGCCGCAACCGCAGCCACGGGCAAACTTTGCCCCCGGATGCCGCCATTCTTGAGCCGCTGGATGTCTACGGCTGGACGTCCGATGCCAATAGCTATGCAGCCAAACTGTTCGAAGTGTCGCAGATTGCCGACGATCTGCTGACAGTTCTGCAGCAAGTCTCAAACCGCGAATGCGACCCTGCCGATTTTGTGCCACCCACGGGGTTGGTTGTGCCAGCGGCAGTGTCATCCGCCCCTGCGATCCCGGTGGCGCAAACGCTGCCCGGTTGGGCGGTATCGGGTTACATCATCGCTGACGGGGCCAGCGTTGCCCGCGCACCTGGTGGGATCGGCATTTGGGACGGGGCGGAGTTGGATGATGCCACGGGCGTGCAGTATCAGGTGCGGGTTTTCTTGACCGGACAAGTGATTGAAGAGGGGTTCGTCAGCAATGTGTTGGCGGGCCGCGTCGTGGCATCGAAAGGCATCTTGCGCAACACCGGCTACGAGATGCGCGCGCTGTTGGTGGTTGAGGGTCGCGCCAGCACTTGGACGGCCTGGACGTATTTTCTGAGCCCTGACATCGCCCCGGTGCAGGTGGGTGATATTGGGGCGGGCGCGGTCAACAATGCCAACCTTCTATCGCCCGTGTTTGGCACCGCGATCACGCGCGACCCTGCAACGCGGGACATATCGGCATGGCAGGACGGACAGAATGCCTTTCTTGTGTCTGATAATTCGGGGCCGTTTGGCGACACGGCAATTGCTTGTGCCACAAATTCCCAAGCTGTTTTTGAAAAGCGCAGCCCAATCGACGCACTGAAAGATCACATCGCAACTATAACTATTCGGCAATCGTCAGGGTCAAATACTGCGTTTCTGCTTGTGGCTTTTGAAGATGCCGCTGGGACAAATCTTGATGCCTCCGCACCGGGTGCGGTTGGTTGGCCCGGCTACGACACTTTCGCTTATTTTGGTTTGCTGAACCAGACGTGCCCAGCAGTTTGGACCACTTACAACGTGGCCTTTGGCCCTAACGAGACAGCGAAAATTCCAACCGGGGCCACGCATTGCCGCATCGGCTGGCTGAATATGTTCTCTGCCGGGGTGGGCCAGCAGCGGATCAAGCGGGCGTATATCCAAGAAAAAGTCGGCAACGGGCAGCTCGGCAATAGCGCTGTTGGTCTTGGAAACATGGTTGGCGGCACATATGGCGGTGCGGCGGAAAATCCTGATCCGAATTTCACCGACGCATCGGCATGGAGCGATGGAACGCCGCCAAATATTGTCACGATAACTGATGGCGTCGCTGGCAACAAAGCGATGCGCGGTGTTGCAGGCACTGACCCTTATTTCTACAGCAAGAAGTTTGCGGTCAACCCGTCAAAACCATACATCCTGCGAGCCATTCATCGGAAGTCAGGCACGCCTGATGGCAACCTCTATCTGCGGGCGTATCATTTTGATGCGGCCAACGCCCCTTTGGGCTTTTCAGAAAACATCTTCCTTCCTGCCCAGATTTTCACCACCTTCACCTCTTTCACTTCTGGCGTTCTGACCCTTCCGGCGACCACTGCATTCGTGCAACTGGTGGCAATCATGAACAACGGCGGCACGGTTGGCGCGGGCGGTTATCATGAATTACAGGCGTTCCGGTTGGATGAACAGGTCGGGTCTGGGCTGATTGCGGGCGGTGCCGTGACCCGTCCAGCCATTTTAACCGGCGCTGTCTCAGATACCGTCTTGGGTGCGCTGATTGGGCCAATTACAACACCCGTGGCCGGATCGGCGGTCTTAACGATTGCGACCGGCCCGATTGGCAATCATCAACTCTGGCGGGCAGGCCTTTCGCTGGAACATTTTGTAGGCGGTGGTCAAGCTCAAGTTCTGGCACTGCAAAAACGCTTCAAGTTTGCAGGTGCATGGGGGCCTTGGATCGAAGTAGCAACTGTTTCGGCAGGTCTTGCGTGGGACGCAGACGGAGCTTCAACGGGATTCAGTGCAACCTATGATGATGCTGAATTTCGACTTTTTGTAAATTCTCGCACGGCCGTTCCAGCTAACAATCTTCGCAACATCCGCCTGACCGCCACGAATGTGGTGCGGTGATGCAGTATTTTGCGACCATGGACGCGACCGGAACCTATCCCCAAGAACTGCGGGGCTTTATCGATCAAGACGGCGACACGCCACCGGGTATGGTTGTAATGCCCCAAGGCAAAACCATTGAAGAATACGGCGCTTTAATGCTGATCGAGGGCGCTTGGACGATCCGTCCCGCAGTCCAAAAGCCTGCGATCCGGCAAACGCAGACCGGGTTTGAGGTGCGGTTTGACAATGCCCCTGCTGGATCGACCTGCACTATTTTCGATCTCGACTACATGGTCATGCTGGGTGCGGTTGCCGCCGAAGCGCTGACAATCGAGTTCGAAATAGCCGAGGCTGGACGGTATCAGTTGGACGTGGTGGCCCCGCTGCCATGGCTGGGGCTGACACTCAACGTGGTGCTGGAATGATCAGGATCGCACGCAATCCGGATGTTGTCCGGCAGGTTGAAACAGATACTGCAGAGCAGATCGTGCGGACATTCCGCGATGCGGTCAACGTCAAACGGGCGCGGCTTTTGGCCGGGGGCACCGATGTTGACGTGACAGGGTATGGCGTGGTGGCGCTGCAGGGCCGCCCCGAGGATCAGACTCTGATTCAGGGATTGGCCTTTGGGGCGCAACTGCGGTTGAGCCTTGGCGATCTGGTGACACAGATGCCGTTTCTTGATCGGCAAAACGTCGCGCATCTTTTGACCCCACAGCAGATGATCGAAGTCTGGCGCAAGGGGGCGGCGTTCGTGTCTGCGGTTTACGAACAGTCTTGGGTCATCAAGGGCATGGACCCCGTTTTGACGGATTTAGAGGATGCGAATGTATGGCTGAAGGTGAAGAAATGACCCGTCCTGACCCGATTGCCGATCTGAAATCCCGGTTCGTCTATACCCGCGACACCCGCGACCGCTGGACATTGCTGTCTGCCCCAACCGGCCCACTAAAGGGCGACTGCGAGGATTGGGCCTATACCGCCCTGTGGCTATGCGCTGGCAAGTCGTGGTTGCGGTTTTGGTGGCTGATCTGCACGTTTCAGGCGGTGCTGTGGTGGACCAAATTTCACGGCACGGGCGAGCCGCATGTCATGTTGTGGGTGCGGGGCCGGGGTTGGACCGACAGCTATTATCCGGACTGGTCGCCCGCGCCACGCCATCCCAAACGGTGGCCCTATCTCGCGCCAGTTTTGGCTGTGGTGTTGCTGGTGAAATGACGATGAACACAGGTTTAGCGGGGGCTTAAAATGGGCATTACGGCAAAGGGCAACGAGGGCGCTGGCACCGAGGTTCTGGGGACCGATCTGATCGGCGGCGTGCATTATCCGAAGACCAAGATGCAATTGGGCAATGACGGTGTAGATGATGGCAGCGTCAGCCTGACCAATCCGATGCCCGTTTTGGGGCCATTGACCGATGCCCAGATGCGGGCGGCTGCCGTGCCTGTCAGCGTTGCCGCCCTGCCATTGCCCGCCGGGGCCGCAACCGAGGCCACGCTGGCGGCCATAAACGCCAAGGTGCCAGCGGTTGGCCAGAAGGCCATGGCAGCCTCTGCCCCGGTTGTGATCGCATCCGATCAAAGCGCGCTGCCCGTCAGCGTTGCCGCCCTGCCATTGCCCGCTGGGGCTGCAACCGAAGCCAGTCTGGCGGCGATGAATGCCAAGGTTCCCACGGTGGGTCAGAAGGCCATGGCGGCCTCTACTCCGGTGGTGATTGCGTCGGATCAGGGGGCGCTGCCAATGTCTGCGGCGGCGTTGCCATTGCCCGCTGGGGCCGCAACCGAGGCCACACTGGCGGACTTGAACGCCAAGGTGCCAACTGTGGGCCAAAAGCCGATGGCCGCGTCTTTGCCGGTGGTGATTGCGTCGGATCAGGCGGCGCTGCCCGTATCCGGTCCGATGACCGACGCGCAGTTTCGGGCGTCTGCCGCCCCAACATCTGGGCTGACCGATGCCCAGTTGCGGGCAGCTGCAGTGCCGGTTGCGTTGGCCAGCGTGCCACTGCCCACCGGTGCCGCAACTGACGCGGCTGTGGTGGCGCTAAGTGCAAAATTCCTGCCGCAAACGTCGATTCCCGACAATCTGACGCCCGCCATCCCGGTGCGCCCGATCGGGCAAGATACCTGGTCAGTGTCGTTCACCGATGTCGGCGCATCGTTCATCACGCCAGAGTTTCGCGCGCCCGATGTGGGCTCCGGCGTTGGATATTCGCAGGCAGGTGGCGCATTGTTGATCACCACAGGTGTGGCCACCAACGCCGAATTCCTGACCCGCAGCGTGGCAAAATGGCGATCAACCCTGCAAATGCGCTATAGCTTGGTGGCATCGCAGCGCATTGCAAACCAGAACTTTGTGGTGATGCTGGCCGATCTGGTGGGTGAAAACCTGAACTTCACGATAAACAGCGCGACGTCGATCACGGTGGCGGCACCCGGGCATACCTTTACTGTGGCGAACATCGGTCAAGGGATGCTGGTTGGCGGCATTTCGGGCGCTGCAGGCGTGCCGGGCCGGTATACCATTGCGTCGGTGGTCGCAGGCATATCGATCACCTTTACCGTCGCCGCATGGCCAGCATCTGGCGCGGGCGTGCTTGATCTCTTTGGCCACACCCATGTCAAGCAGTTGTACAACGGCACCACGCCGACCAGCCTGTTGGTAGACAGCCAGCGGCGTGGTTGGGCCAGTGGCGACACGGCGATTACAATCAACACCAGCGCAGCACCCGGCCACATCATGCAGGCCGAAATCGCAGGCCGCGAGATTTATTGGGCCGATATGTTGCGGGCATCATCAGTCACGCCGAACGTGACATTGCGCGGATCGCGGGTGGAAAACCTGCCTGATGATAATATGGACCTGTATCTGTTTTTGTGGAGCTATAACGGCGCAACCGCCCCCGCCAGTACGACGACCTGGACGCTTGGGTTTGTGTCGATAGAGCGGTTTGCCAACACGCCGGTCTATATTCAAGGCCAAGAGATGCAGGGAGCCAAGAACGCCGCACCTGTCGCCGTGGTGGGCACTGTGCCGGTGTCTGGCACCGTTAACGCCACCGTGACTGGCGGCACAATGAACCCTGTTGTGCCTGCCACGCCTTATTTCGTGAACTCTTTGGCATCTACGAACTTGGCGCTGATCTTGACGGGCACCAGCGGTTTGCAGGCGTTTTATGCCACCAATACCGGGGCTGCCGTGGCCTTTGTGAAGCTTTACAACAAGGCGACTGCGCCGGTTTTGGCCAGTGATATTCCCGAAATGATTATCCCGGTGCCTGCGGCGGTTTCCGGGGTACCCGGCGTGGCGCAGTTCAACATTGGCTTTGGCGGTTTCCGCTTTGCATTGGGCCTTGGGATCGCGATCACCGGCTTGGTTGCAGATACCGATGCGACGGTGGTGGCGGCGGGGCAGGTCAAGATTAAACTGTCGAGGACGATCTGATGTTGGCATTTCTTTTCACTTTAGGCTTCTTTGGCCGTGGCGTTGCGGCTCCGCAAATCACAACTGAAAGGCTGGCATTCGCGGCGCGTGCGCCACGAACCGGCACGGCGCTAAAGCCATCAGTCGCCAGCACCATGCTAAATCCCTACCGGGCGGGCATGACACTTAATTCCGGTGCGCGCGCAGGGGCTGTTTTGAACAGTCGCCGCGCGGGCAAACAGGTGGAGTTTATCCAATGACAAACCAAGTTTTTGCGATCCGGTTGGGCGACCGGCTGCCCGCCTTGGCCTATGAATTCGGCTTCAGTCTGGCAACGGCGGTTTCGGTGAATTTTTCCGCAAAGGACAGCGAAACCCAAGCCGTGTTCATCAACCGCCAGCCCGCGATCATCGCCAACGGCACCTATACGATTGCGGGGCAACAGCGGGTGCTGACCCCGGTCGATGGGATCGTGTTCTATCCATGGACGGCGGGCGATACGGCGGTTCTGCGCAAGGCGGTGATCGGGCTTTTTCACATAAACTGGCCCGGTGGTCTGCAAGAGACCCTGCCCAGCGAAGGTTACGAGCGGATCGCGATCATCGATAACTTTTAAGGCCCCATAGGGGAGGCCGGGGGGTGTATCAGCACCCCCCAACACGGGGACAAACGTCGATCAGACACCCCACCGACCAGCAAAGCCTTATGGCCGCACCGCCCGTTTCCGGGCAGGCCCAAGAGGCACCGATTCGAATGAACATCCCGTTAACACCCATCGACCCGACCCGCCCGATTGCCCCGTGGCTGGGCGGCAAACGCAACTTGGCCAAACGCATCTGCGCCCTCATCGATGCGGACACTGCGCACCGCACTTATGCCGAGCCGTTCGTTGGCATGGGGGGCATCTTTCTGCGCCGCACCCGCCGCCCACAGGCAGAGTTCATTAACGATCTGGGTCGCGACGTGTACAACCTGTTCCGGGTGCTGCAGGAGCATTATGTGGCCTTTCTGGACCTGCTGCGATTCCAGATCACCACGCAGGCCAACTTCAACCGGCTGGTGGGAGTTGATCCCGAAACCCTGACCGATATGCAGCGGGCGGCGCGGTTCTTGTTTTTGCAGCGTTGTGCCTTTGGCGGCAAGATTTCTGGCCGCAATTTCGGCCTGTCCACTGATCGCCCCGGACGGTTCAATCTGACCACGCTGGAGCCTGATCTGGAGGCTTTGCACAGCAGGCTTTCCGGGGTCACCATCACCTGTCTGGACTTTGCGGAATTCCTGCGCCGCGTCGACCGGACCGATGCGCTGTTCTATCTGGACCCGCCCTACTGGGGCTGCGAATCCGACTATGGGAAGCTCTTGTTTTCCCGCGCGCGATTTGAGGAACTGGCCACTTCGCTGGGGGCGTTAAAGGGGCGGTTCATCCTGTCGTTAAACGACGTTCAAGGGGTGCGCGAAACCTTCGCCGGGTTCCGGTTTCAGGAGGTGAAAACCACTTACACGATAGGCGCAAAGGGGGCGCAGCCAGAGCGGGCTGAGGTGCTGATATCCAACTTTGCGCTTGGAGATATGTGATCCAAAAGGCCGCGAAAGAGCAATCTATGATCCCTTCAGTCGCGGCCTTTTACCCCCATCTGTCCATCACCGAAACGAAAGGACAGACTATGGACCAGACCCTGAAAACCGCCGCTATCGCCGCCATGTACCAAGAGGCCCACGACCGGCTGATTGCCGCATCCTTGGTGCTGCGCGAAGTGGTCGAGGCCGCCGAAGCGGGTCAGATGAACCTTGCACGCGGCACCGCGCTGGAGGCCGAACTGTCACTTGATGAAGCGGTAAAGCTGATGGGCTGCGCTGCGCTTTTGCATGGGCTGCGGGGGTAATGGCGGTGTGCCCAGATCGTTGGCAACATGTCAGTGGTGGGGCAGCGCTGGCCGAATGGAAACATTAAATTGTCATTTTTTCGCCTGAGCGCGACTTCGTCTTTGTAGCGCGAATCATGCCATGCTACCGTTAGAAAAATCGGGGGAGCAGGCCGATGGGCGAAAACACAAAAATTGAATGGGCAACCCACACGTTTAATCCTTGGTGGGGGTGCACAAAGGTCTCGGAAGCCTGTAAGCATTGCTACGCAGAAAGCTGGGCAAAACGCGTTGGCAAAGACGTTTGGGGCCCCTCGGTGGATCGGCGCTTCTTTGGTGATTTGCATTGGCAGCAGCCGACCCGTTGGAATGCCGCTGCCTCTAAGGATGGCAGTCGCCCACGAGTTTTTTGTGCTTCGATGGCGGATGTGTTCGAAGATCGTGAGGAGCTCGATGTCCATCGCGCGCGCCTGTGGGAGCTCATTGAGGCGACCCCGCATCTGGACTGGCTGCTGCTTACCAAACGGCCTCAGAACGTGGCCGCGCGCGCAGGTTGGGGTGCCGATTGGCCGATGAATGTATGGCTAGGAACGACCGTAGAATTGCAGAAACGCGCAGAGGAGCTCTTGCCACATTTGGCTGCGGTGCCCGCAAAGGTTCGTTTCATCTCGGCCGAGCCGCTGCTCGGGCCACTGGAGGTCAAACCTTGGCTTGGCTCGACCATAAATTGGGTTATCACGGGTGGGGAAAGCGGCCCAAAGGCCCGGCCAGCATCCCCCGCATGGTTCCGCTCGCTGCATGTTCAGTGCATGGAATCTGAAGTTCCGTTCCACTTTAAACAATGGGGTGACTGGGCTCCCGGAAACGGTGTTAATCTCCCACGGGCCAAGTCATTGAGAATCGCCCAAGCTGCTGATGGGACGGAGATGCTCAGGGTCGGCAAGAAGGTTGCAGGCAGGTTATTGGATGGTAGTGCGTGGGACGGGCTTCCAAGGGTAGACGCGGGTTAGAAAACCAACACGAAATGTTCGCCGCTCCAGAGATGGGCGGAGACAGAAGCCAATTCAGTTTTAACCTGGAAGGAGTGCGTCTTCCAGATGACTGGCCATCTAAAGCACCGGATCAGACAAGCGCAAAGAGCAGGTTGATCGCGGAATACATTTCAAAGTTTCAACTGATCACGCGTGGTGGGCTATTTATTGATGGTTTTTCTGCGCCTCAGAGCCGTGAGCACGAAGATGCTTGGACGGCCCGCAAGGTTCTAGAGATCGAGCCAAAGTGGCTGAGGGCGTTTTGGCTGTGTGATATCGAGAGCGGCGGGCTAATGCAGCTAAGACGTCTGAAACACGCGCACGACAAAGTCCCTAGATCGCGGCATGTATTCGTGATGGAAGGAGACTTTAATCAGACCATTAAACTGATCTTAATGAGCCCGAAAATGCGCCGCCAAACCGCGATATTCGCGCTGCTGGATCAACGCAACACCGAGTGTCATTGGGCGACCGTTAAGGCTCTGGCGGCACGGGCAGGGCGGACGAAGATCGAGCTGCTGTATTTTCTCGGTACATCTTGGCTGCATCGATCTCTTGCAGCATCCGTGAGACCTGAGAGACTGTCGGAGATTAATCAGTGGTGGGGTGGTGACGGCTGGCAGAAGCTGAAGGAACTCAGCCAGGCGCAAATCGTCGAGGTGATGGCCACGCGGTTTACCAAAGAATTGGGCTATCGGTTTGTAAACGCTTATCCGATTTTCCAACAGGAAGATGGCAGTAAGCCCGCCTTCCACCTGATCCACGCGAGTGATCATCCTGATGCCCGAAAGCTGATGGCGCGCGCCTATGTGAAGATTGTGGGAGATGCGCGCGGAGTTGAGAACGGTAGGCAGATGCCGCTGTTCCCAGAGTAAGCACTGCATTTCTAATTTTCGTCATACTTGTAAGGGTGAGATTGCAAGTGAACTCAGCTGGGTCAGTCTTGACCCCATCTCTTAAATCCGAAAATCGAATTGCTGCCAACTCTGCTGTCAAACTATGCAGACTCTGATGTCACGCCACAGCAAACACTTACCCACAGAAGATTTCTGCAGAAATTGCTTTACAGGCTTCCCCTACACAGACACTATATTTAGTAAGGGCATCGTTGGGCAACGCTGTTTATGGCCGAACACCCAGCTTCTAGTGGGCAACAGCCTGCAAAAGGCTTTATAGTGAGGCCGGTCCATGTCAATTTCCGAAGATTTCCTGACATCTGACGATCTGCACCCCATCGACATCGTCGAAACATTGGCCGCGCACAATGATTGGGAATTTGATCGCGTTACCGATGATCAGATTGCGATGGCGGTTGAAGGCCAGTGGCGGACCTATTCGTTAACGCTGGCGTGGTCGGCGCAAGATGAAACCCTGCGCCTGATCTGCACGTTCGAGATGGAGCCTCCGACCGACAAGATGGGTGCGCTTTACGATGTTCTGAACCGCTGTAACGATATGGTCTGGACTGGGGCCTTTACCTATTGGGCGGAACAAAAGCTGATGGTCTGGCGCTATGGGCTGGTGTTGGCGGGCGGGCAGATGGCGTGCTCGGAGCAAATCGACCGGCTGATTTCCAGTGCCGTCATGGCCGCCGAGCGGTTTTATCCGGCGTTCCAACTGGTCGCCTGGGCCGATAAATCCCCCGCCGAGGCGATGAAAGTCGCCATCGCCGAGGCATACGGGCGGGCGTAAGGCCCGGCGTTATTTCTTTGATTGAAGCTGCGCGCCCGCGCCCCTAACCTGTCTCAAAACAGGGGGCAGGAATGACGCTTGATTTGGTGGCGCGCGACGGGTTGGTTCTTTTGGGATGCGGCAAGATGGGCACCGCCCTCTTGACCGGATGGTTGGCGGCGGGCGTGCCTGCGGCGTCAATCTGGGTGATTGAACCAAACCCCACCGCGTGGTTGCAGTCGTGCGGTGTGCATCTGAACGCAGGCATCCCCACCGCCCCCGCCGTGGCGTTGATTGCGGTCAAGCCGCAGATGATGGGGGCGGCGCTTCCGGCCTTGCAGGCTTTGTGCAATGGTAAGACCCTGTTTGTCTCTATTGCCGCGGGCACCTCTATCGCCAGCTTTGCGGCGGCCTTTGGGGCGCAAACCCCCATCGTGCGCACCATGCCCAACACGCCCGCGATGGTTGGGCGCGGCATCACCGGTATCTGCGGCAATGCGGCGGCGGGCGTGGCGGGGCTGGCCACTGCCCGGGCCCTGATGCTGGCGGTGGGCGAGGTGGTGGAGCTGGACGGTGAACACCAGATTGATGCGGTTACCGGCGTATCCGGCTCTGGTCCGGCATATGTGTTTCACTTGATCGAGGCGATGGCGGCGGCGGGGGTGGCGCAGGGTCTGTCCGAACCTGTCGCAATGCAACTGGCGCGCGCCACTGTTTGCGGCGCGGGCGAGTTGGCCTACCGCGCGTCCGACACCGCTGCACAGTTGCGCAGCAACGTCACTTCGCCTGCGGGCACCACGGCGGCGGCTTTGGCGGTGCTGATGGATCCTGACACAGGCTTTGGTCCCTTGCTGGCGCGCGCCGTCAAAGCCGCCGCTGATCGCGGACGCGAGTTGGGCCAATGATCAGCTACGCCGATTTTGAACAGGTCGATATTCGCGTGGGCATCATCACCCGCGCCGAACCCTACCCCGAAGCGCGCAAGCCCGCGATCAAGCTGTGGGTCGATTTTGGTGCGGGCATCGGCGAGAAACGGTCCTCAGCGCAACTGACCCGGCATTACACACCCGAGGGCCTTGTTGGCCGCCAGGTATTGGCCGTGGTCAATTTTCCACCCCGCCAGATTGGCAAGATGCTGTCCGAAGTTCTGGTGCTGGGCCTGCCCGATGCGTCGGGCGAGGTGGTGCTGATCGGGCCGGGCCACGCCGTGCCTTTGGGCGGAAAGCTGTTTTGATGCAGACCCTTCTGATCACCCGCCCGCTGCCGGATACGGTTATTGCCGCCGCAGCATCCCGCTTTGACACCACTGTGCGCGCCAACACTGCCCCCATGTCGCCGACCGAATTGCGCGCCGCCTTGCAAGATTACGATGCCATCCTGCCAACATTGGGGGATCTGTTCCGCGCCAATGTCTTTGCCGATGTGCCAAACCCGCGCGCCCGTATTCTTGCGAACTTCGGGGTGGGGTATAACCACATCGACGTTCAGGCGGCCCGCCGCGTTGGGATTGCAACCACCAACACGCCCGGGGCCGTCACCGATGCCACCGCCGATATCGCGATGACCCTGATCCTGATGACCGCGCGGCGTGCCGGCGAAGGTGAGCGGTTGGTGCGCGCGGGCCAATGGGCGGGCTGGCACCCGACGCAAATGCTGGGCACCCATGTCACCGGGGCGCAGGTGGCCATCATCGGCATGGGCCGCATCGGCAAGGCCATTGCCCGGCGCTGCCATTACGGTTTTGACATGCAGGTGGTCTATCACAGCCGGTCTGCCATCGCTGATGCAGGTTGCCCGGCGCGGCCGGTCGATCTTGCAACCGCAATGGCCGCCGATTTCGTGGTTATCGCGGTGCCGGGTGGCCCTGCCACGCACCATCTGATCAACCCGCAAACCTTGGCCCTGATGCGCCCGAACGGCATCTTGATCAATATCGCGCGCGGCGATGTGGTTGACGAGGCTGCCCTGATCGCCGCCTTGCAATCGCGCCAGATCGCAGGCGCGGGCCTTGATGTTTATGAACATGAACCGGTGGTCCCAAGCGCCTTGCACGCCATGGAAAACGTCACCTTGCTGCCGCATCTGGGTACCGCGGTGCCACAGGTGCGCACCGCCATGGGCTTGATGGCAGTCACCAATCTGATCGCCCATCTGGATGGCAAGCCTTTGCCAAACGCGGTTTAGGCAATGCGTTTCACTTTGGCTCAAATACTTCTGCCGGAGGCAACCGATTTAGCCCTCGGTGCAGCCTCGTCTGCCATGACCTTGCGGCGCAACCGGTCCCAAAGCCGGCCGCGGGCCCTCGATGGGCCCAAGGGCGGCGCTGATGTCGGGGGCCGCCTGTGATCATCTCACCCGGGCGCAAATACATCTTTGTGCATATCCCCAAAACCGGGGGCACGGCGTTGACGCTGGCGCTTGAAGCGCGGGCGATGAAAGATGATATCCTGATCGGCGACACGCCCAAGGCACGTGCCCGCAAAGCCCGGCTGCGCGGTGCGGCATCGAAGGGGCGGCTGTGGAAACATTCCACCCTCACCGACATTGCGGGTCTTGCCAGCGACGAAGATATCGCCACGTTTTTTACCCTGACGTTGGTGCGCAACCCGTGGAACCGCGCGGTCAGCTATTTCCACTGGCTGCGGACGCAAAACTTTGCGCATCCAGCGGTTGGGCTGGCGAAAACCCATGATTTCAGCGGTTTTTTGAACCATCCTCAAACCACAACGTCGCTGCGGCTTTGGCCCTATGCGGCCTATATGCGTGACCGCTTTGGTCAGGATCGCGCCAGCCTTTACGCCCGGCTGGAACATCTTGACACCGATCTGGCCCCGTTCGAGGCGCATCTGGGCTTTCGGCTGACGCCGTTGGCGCGCGTTAACCCATCCGCCCGCCCCCCCGATTGGCGGGGGTTTTATTCCGACACCGATGCAGCCTTGATCGCAGATATCTGCGCCGATGATATCGCCCGGTTTGGCTATGCTTTTGATCCGGCGGCAGCAAAGGCATAACCCCCCGCCGCCGCCGACCCCGGTGTTACGCGGCCTTGGCCACGCCAAAGCGGCCATAAAACGTCTCGCCCTTGGCTGCCATATCGCGGAGCAAATCCGGCACCGCAAAGCGTGCGCCATGCGCCGCTGTCAGCCCATCGCAAATCTCGACCGCCCGCGCAGCCCCGATCATGTCCAGCCATGAAAACGGCCCGCCCGACCATGGCGCAAAGCCCCAGCCCAGGATCGCGCCAACATCGCCTTCGCGGATATCGGTCAGCACGCCGTCTTGCAGCGCGCGCACCGCCTCCAGAACTTGGGCCATCAGCAACCGGTGCTGCACGGCGGTCAGGTCGGGCTGGTGGTCGGCTGTGGGATAGGCCGCCTCCAGGCCATCCCACAGACCTTCGCGCTTGCCCGCCGCGTCATAGCTGTAAAACCCGGCATTCGACTTTTTGCCAAGACGTCCCTGATCTGCAAAGGCAAACAGCACCGTATCCACCGCGCCGTCGGGATAGGCATCGCCCATCGCCAGTTTTGTCGCGCGGGCAATCTTAACCCCCAGATCAATCGAGGTTTCATCAACCAGTTGCAGCGGCCCCAGCGGCATGCCCACCAGTTTTGCGGCATTTTCAATCAGCGCAGGCTCGACGCCTTCGGCCACCATACGGATGCCTTCGTTGATGTAGGGGATGATGCAGCGGTTGGCGTAAAAGAACCGCGCGTCATTCACCACAATCGGCGTTTTGCGAATTTGGCGCACAAAATCAAGCGCTTTGGCCACCGCGACATCACCGGTGGCGCGGCCGCGAATGATTTCGACAAGGTTCATCTTGTCGACGGGCGAAAAGAAATGGATGCCGATAAACTGATCGGCACGCGTGGATGCCTTGGCCAGATCGCTGATCGGCAAGGTAGAGGTGTTGGTGGCAAAAATGCACCCCGGCCCAACTGCAGCCTCTACCTTGGCGGTCACCTCGGCCTTTACCTTCATATCCTCGAACACCGCCTCGACGATCAAATCACAGCCCGCAAGGGCGGCATAATCGGTGGTGGCGGTGATGCGCGCCAGCACTTCGGCCTTTTTCTCGGGCGTTACTTTGCGCCGCGCGATGCCTTTGTCCAGCAGCCCTTCGGTATAGGCGCGGCCACGGTCCGCGGCGTCTTGGGCCGCATCAATCAGCACCACCTCAATACCCGCATTGGCCGACACATAGGCAATGCCTGCCCCCATCATGCCCGCGCCAATGATGCCCACGCGTCTGACGGACTGATCGGCCACGGCAGGGCGGTTTGCGCCTTTGTCCAGCGCCTCTTTATTGATGAACAGGCTGCGGATCATCGCGGCCGATGACGGGTTCATCAACACCGAGGTAAACCAGCGCGCCTCGATCTTCAGGGCGGTATCAAACGGCACCATCGCGCCTTCGTATACCGCCGACAACAACGCCCGCGCTGCCGGATAAACCCCCATGGTTTTGCCCAAAACCATCGCCGATGCGCCAACAAAGGTCATAAAGCCTGCGGGCTGATACGGTGTACCGCCGGGCATTTTATAGCCCTTGGCGTCCCATGGTTTCACCAGATCGGCCTCGGTGGCGGTCAAAACCCATTCCTTGGCGCGGGCCAGCAACTGATCTGGGGCCACAACCTCGTCAATGATCCCGGCAGCTTTGGCCGATTTCGGATCGGACAACTTGCCTTCCAGCAAGAACGGTGCCGCCATCATCGCGCCCATTTTGCGCACCAGCCGTGTGGTGCCGCCTGCGCCGGGAAAAATGCCGACCATAATTTCGGGCAAGCCGATTTTGGCCTTTGGATTGTCCGCCGCAATGATGCGGTGGCAGGCCAGCGGCACTTCCAACCCGATGCCCAAGGCCGTGCCGGGCAGCGCCGCCACAATCGGCTTGCCGCCCTTCAGCGTCTTGGAGTCCATGCCCGCACGCTCGATCTTGCGCAAAACACCGTGCATGGTCATCACGCCGTCAAACACCGACGCCGCCGGATTGTCGCCGCCCTCGGCCTTCATCGCGGCGATCACGTTCAGATCCATGCCGCCGGCAAAATCTTTCTTGCCCGACGTCAGGATAACGCCCTTGACCGCCGCATCCTCAATCGCGGCCCCGACCAACAGGTTCAACTCGGCGAACCCCGCCAGTGACATCACATTCATGGATTTGCCCGGCACATCCCAAGTGATGGTGGCCACGCCATCGCCGTCTACGGCATAAGAAAAATCGGTCATTTTTGATCCTCTCGCGGATGCTGAATTTCGGTGCGCGCGTCCGGCAGGACGGCAAGTTTGGGCATGGAAATCGGCCAGCGGGAATTGGCCAAAGCATTGGTGATTGACGCGGCGCGCCATTGGTTGCCGATCAGGCGCAAGGTGATCGACGACCGGAACGGGTTGATCACCCGCTGACCGCCCGCCAAAAGATGGGTCATATATTGCCCGGTGATCAGATCAGGGTCCAATTGCGTGGCGGATTCAACCAGCCGGATGTAATCGGTAATATGTTGAAGGTGCAGGGTTTCGCGAAAGGCATCAAAGCCTTGGCGCAGCTCTGCCTGGGTTGATACCGTCAGATTTGCAGTCTGGGTGACCAAATGAAACGGCAAACAGACATGGGCCTCATAGCCGACCCAATCGCCTTGCATCACCGCAACGGAAACCTCGTCCAGATAACATTGCAGCAAGGTTGGGGCGTCCATTCAGACCCCCGCTTTCACAGTTTGGCAATTGCGCGCACTCATCGCGGGCCCGTCCAATCTGTGCCGTCCTTATAGGTAAAGCGGGCGAAACCGCCGGCCAACTCGACCCGCAAGTCAACATCGGAATAGGTGGCAACTTCGGCTTTGGCTTTGGTGCCCACCACCAAAAACCGCGCCTCCGTATCGGTGTGGTTTATGAAGGTATGGCCATCCGGCACCCCGGCGGGAAAGGCCGCACAGTCACCGACCTGCATCACCACCGGGCCTGCATCCTGTACCATCGTGCAGGTGCCAGCGGTGATCATCACAAACTCGTCTTCCTGCAGATGCCAGTGCCGCAACGACGATTTTGCGCCGGGGGCAAGGATGACGATATTGACGCCAAACTGCGTCAGCCCCCCGGCTTCGCCCAGCCGAAGCGAAGTTCTGCCCGCCACCTCGGCATCATAGGGCGGCAGATAGATCGTGCCGGATTTGACCGGCACTTGCGCCAGATCAAGCTTTGGCATCACACGCGCTCGATGATCGTGGCAGCGCCCATGCCGCTGGCGATGCACAAGGTGGCCAGGCCCACGGATTTGCCGCTGCGCTCCAATTCATCCAACAACGTACCGATGATGATGGCACCGGTTGCGCCCAACGGATGGCCCATGGCAATCGAGCCGCCGTTGACGTTCACCCGTGCGGGATCAACGTTGAAGGCCTGTTGAAACCGCAAAACCACGGCAGCAAAGGCCTCGTTCACCTCGAACAGATCGATATCGCCGATGGTCATCCCCGCATCGCGCAGAATTTTTTCGGTCACTGGCACCGGGCCTGTCAACATGATGGTGGGATCGGTGCCGATTTTTGCAGTTGCGCGGATGCGGGCGCGCGGCGTCAAACCGTGGGCCACGCCAAATTCAGCATTGCCAATCAGCACTGCCGCCGCGCCATCGACGATGCCGCTTGAATTGCCGGCATGGTGGATATGGTTGATCCGTTCAAGATGGGGGTATTTCATCAACGCGATCTTATCAAAGCCGGGCATCACTTCGCCCATGTCCTTGAACGCCGCCTTCAGGGATCCCAAAGCCTGCATATCTGTGCCCGGACGCATGTATTCGTCATGCGCCAGCATCGGCAGACCGTTTTGATCCTTGATGGTGATGACCGACCGCGCAAAGCGGTTGTCTTTCCACGCCGCCGCCGCGCGGGCCTGACTTTCCATCGCCAAAGCATCGGCCATGTCGCGGGTAAAGCCGTATTCGGTGGCGATGATATCGGCCGAAATGCCTTGTGGGACGAAATAAGTCTTCATCGCCAGACTGGGATCAACCGCAATCGCCGCACCGTCGCTGCCCATCGCGACGCGGCCCATCATTTCAACGCCGCCGGCGATATAGGCGCTGCCCGCACCGCCCTTGATCTGATTGGCCGCGATATTCACGGCCTCCATGCCACTGGCACAAAAGCGGTTGATGGCCAGACCGGGGATGGCCTGATCCAGATCGGACGCCAGCACTGCCGACCGCGCGAGGCAGCCGCCTTGCTCGCCCACTTGGGTCACATTGCCCCAGATCACGTCTTCAACGGCATGCCCCGAAAGCCCGTTGCGATCCTTGACCGCATTCAGGATTTTGGCCGACAGCGCCACGGCGGTCAATTCATGCAAGGCCCCATCCGGGCGCCCCTTGCCGCGCGGCGAGCGGACGGTGTCATAGATAAAAGCGTCGGTCATGGTGATCTCCTTACGCCCGGTCGGCAGGGTTGCCGGGCATCATGTCATAGGGGGCTTTCCAGCCGGGAAGGGCGGCAATGCGGTCTAACCAGCGGTCGATATGGGGCCAGTCGCTGCGCTCAAAGCCAAAGGGTTCGGGGTAGTACAGATAGCCGCAGCACGACAGATCGGCGATGGTCACGGCCGCACCCGCCACCCATGTCTGAGCCGCCAGATGAGTGTTCAAAACCGTGTAGGCCGCCTTCAGTCTGCCTTGCTGGTAGGAGATCACCCCGGCGGGGCGTTTGTCTTCGGCAAGGAAATTCAGGATGAACCGCGTCGATCCGATCATGCCGGACAAGCGGTGATTGTCCCAAAACAACCAGCGCAGAACTTCGCGGCGCTCGGCTGCCGACCGCCCGCCCAGCTTGCCGGATTTGGAACTGATATAGTCAAGGATCACGCCCGACTGGGTCAGCGTGGTTTCACCATCGACCAGCACCGGCACTTCGCCCATGGCGTTGATCGCGCGAAACGCAGGGGTGCGGGCCTCGCCATTGAAGAAATCAACAAACACCGGCTCCCACTCCATATTGGCCAGGGTCAATGCCAAGGCGGCCTTGTAGGCATTGCCGGATTCGCCAAAGCAGTACAGTTTCGCGGTCATGTCTTCCCTTTCCATACCGGACTTTGCGCCAAACCCCGGGGGACCAGCCCCCCGGACCCCCCGGAGTATTTTCGCCAAAATGAAAAACGGTTTGTTAACCATTCTTCGGTAGACCGTCATCGCGGTACAGGCTGGAGAGCCGATGACCGCCCGAAGTGAAACCCTGTCCTCTTAAGTCGGATAGCCAAGCCGTGATAGAGGGCAGGGTGGACCTGTCCCGTTCATTTTGGCGCAAATACTCTCGCCGAAGGCATCTGTTCTTGCGGCTGAACAGCGTCTCATGTCTTGCGCGCCTCCAGTTCCGAATTGAACAACCGCAGCCGGTGGGTCAGGTTGTCATGGTTGATCACAGAACTGAAATTCTCGAACAGAAACGACAACGCCTCACCCTCATCTAACCCCGCCTCACCCGCAAAACGCTTCAGGTGGCGATATCCTTCTTCAGTCATCGCAACCGGAAAGCGACGTGTCAGGCGAAAGCGTTTGGGCATAGGATACTCCACCAGCAGGGAAGGGCACAAAATTCTTTCTGCAAGAATTTTAGACCCGCAGCTTAGAACGCCTCGGCTGCCAGTGCCATCACCGGATCGGCCCCGCTTTCAATCCGGGCAAGATGCATGCCGGTGGCGGGCAGATGCCGCGCCATGTAATAGCGCCCGGTTGCGATTTTCGCATCGTAAAACGCGTCATCGCCGCCGCCTGCATCCAGCCCCGCATAGGCTGCCTTTGCCATCCGCGCCCACATCAGGCCCAGACTGACCTGTCCCATCAGATGCATGAAATCATAAGACCCCGCCAGCGCCGCGTTCGGCTGCTTGGCAGCGTTCGCCATGAAAAACATTGCGGCGGTTTGCAAATCTTTTGACGCGGTTTTCAGCGGGTCCAGAAACGCGGCTTTCAGGCGGACATCGCCTTCATTTTCCTTGATAAAGCTTTTAACCATGTCAAAAAACGCCATCACATGTTTGCCACCATCGGTGGCCAGCTTGCGGCCCACCAAATCCAGGGCTTGCACCCCGTTCGCACCTTCATAGATCTGCGCAATCCGGGCGTCGCGGGCAAACTGGCTCATGCCGCTGTCTTCGATATAGCCATGGCCGCCCCAGATTTGCTGGGCCTGCACGGCCATCTCGAACCCTTTGTCGGTCTGGAACCCCTTGATCACCGGGGTCAGCAGCGAAATCATGCCTTCAGCGGCGGCATCCTTTTGCCGAACCGACGCGTCAATCAGACTGGCCCCCCACAGCGTTAACGCCCGCGCCCCTTCGACAAAACTTTTCTGATCCATCAGGCTGCGGCGGATATCGGGATGCACGATCAACGGATCGGCCGGGCCGCTGGGATTTTTCACCCCGGTCACATCGCGGCCTTGCAGGCGGTCTTTTGCATAGCCAAGCGCATTTTGATACGCAGCCTCGGCCACCGCATAGCCTTGCAGTCCAACGCCCAGCCGCGCCTCGTTCATCATGGTGAACATCGCGCGCATGCCTTTGTGCATGTCGCCCAACAGCCAGCCGGTTGCCCCATCATAGTTCATCACACAGGTGGCATTGCCGTGAATGCCCATTTTATCTTCGATCTTGCCAACCGACACGCCGTTGCGCGCGCCCAGACTGCCATCGGCATTGACCAAAAACTTGGGCACGATGAACAAGGACACACCTTTGATGCCGTCGCCGCCGCCCGGCGCTTTGGCCAGCACCAGATGGATGATGTTGTCCGCCAGATCGTGATCGCCCGCCGAGATGAAAATTTTGGTGCCGCTGATGTGATAGCTGCCATCGGCCTGCGGTTCGGCACGGGTGCGCATCAGCCCCAGATCGGTGCCGCAATGCGGCTCTGTCAGGTTCATCGTGCCGGTCCAGTCACAAGACACCATTTTGGGCAGATACATTGCCTTTTGCGCATCAGTGCCATGGGCGTGGATTGCGGAATAGGCCCCGTGTGTCAGGCCCTGATACATGTTGAAGGCCATATTGGCCGACACAAAAATTTCGCCCACGGCGGTGCCCATCACATAGGGCAGGCCCTGGCCGCCATAGTCCGGATCGCAGTCAAGCGCCGTCCAGCCGCCATCTTTCATCGCCGCAAACGCGGCTTTGAAACCGGGCGGGGTGCGGACCACGCCGTTTTCCAAC
>JANPLZ010000009.1:0-12764 GCA_031422555.1 Cypionkella sp.
CGGCTGGTCACGATCCGGGCAGCATCGGTGCGGGCGCGAAACTGATCGGGGGTCCAGTAGGCAAAGGGTGGCAACACAAAGCCGTAGTGGCGGATCAAGTCATCCGCCGCCGCCATGATATCGTTGATGCGTGATCGTTTCTTCTTACCCTCGGTTCCTTGCTTTGAGGCTTTCTATAACGATTACGCCCGCCCTGACCAAGCTGAAAACGCAGATCGCGGGGCTTGGTGACGGGAGGCTTCGTGAGGGGGTGTTCGTGACGGGGTGTTCGTGACGGGGGTGTTCGTGACGGGGGCGGTAAAGTCGCGCTGCCGGGTCAGACCTGCACCTTTTGCGCTGCCCAGCTTTGCACCGCAGCACCAAAGGCTGCAAACAGCGGGCGCGAGACCGGATCGGCGGCGGCGTTCCATTCGGGGTGCCATTGCACTGACAGCGTAAAGCCGGGCGCATCCTTGATATAGATCGCCTCGGGCGTGCCATCGGGGGCGGCACCGTCAACCATGATCCGCAAGCCGGGCCGCGCGATGCCCTGGCCGTGCAAGGTGTTGGTCATCACCGACGCCGCCCCCAACAGACGGTGAAACACCCCGTCTTGGACAAAGTCGACCGCATGGCGCAGCGCAAACTGTTCTGCGATGGTGCCATCGGGCGGCATGCGGTGGTTGTCGCGCCCGGGCAAATCGCGAATCTCGGGGTGCAGGGTGCCGCCCATCGCCACATTCACCTCTTGAAAGCCGCGGCAAATGCCAAGGAAGGGCTGACCTCGATCGACGCAGGCCCGGATCAGCGGCAGGGTTATCGCATCGCGGTTGCGGTCAAACGCGCCATGCGCGGGGGTTTCAGCCTCGCCATATTCCGAGGGATGCACATTCGGCCGCCCGCCGGTCAGCAAAAACCCATCGCAGCAGTGCAGCAGTTCATCGACCGAAACATAGCGCGGATCCGACGGCACGATCATCGGCAAGCAGCCAGCCACGTCCGACACCGCGTCCGAATTCATTTGTCCCGAGGCATGCACCGCATAGCTGTCATTCATCAGATAGGCGTTGCCGATAATGCCAACGATGGGGCGACGGGTATTTGGCATCTGTGCGCGGGACCGTTTGTTTAGACTGGTCGCATCATAGCAGCCAACGGGCCAAGGTGAAGGGGGCGTTTGGCGGCATTGGCAGTTGTTTCACCCAACTGTGACTTGCATATCGCGTTGGCGCGGCGGACACCGGGGGTATCCTGTCTTTACCGGAGAAACCCGATGCCTCGTATCTTGCTGACCTTGGCCGCTGTTGCAACCGCGCTTGCCCTGCCTTTGCTGGCGCAAACCGCCGAGACGCCCGCCACCACCGCCTACAAGACGGCGATGAATGCGATGATGGGCGGGATGATGATGTCCTATACCGGCAACGCCGATTTGGATTTCATCAAAGGCATGGTGCCACACCATCAGGGCGCTGTGGACAACGCCCGCATCGTGCTGCAATTCGGCACCGACCCCGAAGTGCGTAAATTCGCCGAAAGCGTGATCGCCGCCCAAGAGGCCGAGATCAAGTGGATGAACGACTGGCTGGCGAAAAACGGCGGCTGATTGACGGCCAGTCTGCCTGCCAGCCTGCCAAGCTGCGGTGACCTGATCACTAGAAAGGAACGGGGGGTTCACAGCCCCCTAACGCCAATCGCCGGGCGATTGCCTTGCGGCATTTGTGGCATAATTGCCGTGCCACTTGTGGGCTATTTTTGAACAAAAAAAGCGCAAGGTGTAGATAAGTTTTAGGCAGTTCCGGCCAAGATGCTGGCCCCGTTTTGCTGTGGCTGGATGTTATTGCGGGCATTTAGGTCCAGTCCGGTGCGATTGGGGTTGTGGCCGTCGGGGCCGCCGTTTTACACCGGGTCCAAGCCCCGCCGGGCCAAGGGATATTGCCCGTGACACCCCCCGCCACCGCTGCCCGCCCGTTGATCGGAATTGCCTTGATGCTGGCGGCTATGGCGGCTTTGCCGTTTCTGGACGTGCTGGCCAAGGTTTTGGGCGAACAGGGCGTGCCGGTGTTGCAGATCGTCTGGGCGCGGGTGGCGTTTGGTGCCGCTCTGACGCTGCCCTTCGCGCTGCGGCACGCGGGCGCGCGCGGTTTAATGCCGCCAAATCCGCTGTTTCATCTGTTTCGCGCCGGGTTCCTGATCTGCGCGACCTTTACCTTCTTTCTGTCGCTGACCTATCTGCCGATTGCCGACGCGCTGGCGCTGTTTTTTGTGCAGCCCTTGGTGGTGACCATCTTGTCGGCGCTGGTGCTGGGCGAAAAGGTGGGACCGCGGCGCTGGGCGGCGGTGGCGGTGGGGTTCATCGGCACCCTGATCATCATCCGCCCCGGCTTTGTCGAGGTGAACCCGGGCAGTTTGCTGGCGTTGGCGGCCGGCGCGTTTCTGGGCATCTACTTTGTGATGAGCGCCAAAATCGCCGCCCAAGCGCCGCCTATGGTGATCACCTTTCAGACCAATTTCATTGGCGCTGTGCTGATTTCAGGCGCGATGCCGCTGGTGTGGCTGCCGCCCAGCCCGGCGCAATGGGCGATGTTTGTCGGCATGGGCGTGGTGGCCAATCTGGGGCATCTTCTGATCCTGAACGCCTACCGGCGCGCCGAAGCCTCGTTGCTTGCACCGCTGGCCTATACCGAAATGATCGGTGCCACCTTGGTGGGCTGGTGGTTTTTTGGTGATTTTCCAGATGGTTGGACGTTTTTAGGGGTTGGCGTGTTGATCGGTTGCGCGATTTATATCTCGGTGCGCGAACGCAGTGCCAAGATCAAAATCCCGCCTGAACCCATCTAGCTACCCGCGCCTTGCGCCACCACGCCCGCCGCCGCCGCCAACGCGCCCGGCCCGTGTGCGATGTTCAGCGCGATCATGCCCGCCTCCATCACCGCCAGCGCGCCCAAAGTCATATGGGCGTTGACATGGCCCATATGCGCCACCCGCAAAAAGCCGTGATAGGCCGGATCGCTGGGGGCAGCCATGCCAAGGCCAATGCCCAGCGTTACCCCGGCACGGGTTTCGCACCACTGCCGCAACCGTGTGGCATCGGGCGCACCAAAGCGGGCGGCCGTCACCGAACGTCCGCGATTTGCAGGGCTTGCCACGTTCAGCCCGATGGCAGGGTTGCCCGCACCCCAGGCATCAAACGCCGCCCAAACCGCGCGCGCCAGCACGTCATGGCGGGCCCAAACCGCGGGCAGACCTTCTTCGGCGATCATGTCCAACGCCTCGCGCAGGCCATAAAGATGATGCGTGGGGGCTGTGCCGTTCCACAGTTGCCAAAACTCGGACGCGGTGCTGCGCGGCCCCCAATCCCAATAAGGCGTGCGCAGATCGGCCGATCTGGTGGCGGCGACCGCCTTGTCGGAAAACCACAAAAACCCCAGACCTGGCGGCGTCATCAAGCCCTTTTGGCTGGCAGCCACGGTTACATCTACGCCCCACGCGTCCATGTGGTAGGCGTCACAGCCAAGGCTTGCGACGCAGTCCACCGCCAACAGCGCCGGATGCCCCGCCGCATCCATCGCCGCGCGCAAACCCGGGATATCTGACCGGATGGTCGATGCGGTGTCGACTTGGGTGACCAGCACCGATTTGATGTCATGCGCGGCATCAGCGCGCAGCGTCTGTTCGATCAACTCCAGATCCAGCGGCGCAGATTTGCCGAAATCCAGCAACTGGACATCCACCCCCATACCGTGCGCCGAGGTGGCCCAGCTTAGACCAAACTGCCCGGTCGCCAGCACCAACGCCCGGTCGCCGCGCGAAAACAGGTTGGCATTCGCCGCCTCCCACGCCGCGTGGCCGTTGCCGATATAGGCGGCCACATGCTGCGCGGTGCCCGCCACCGCCCGCAGGTCGGGCCACAGGCCAGCAACCAGATCATGCAACGCGCCTTCGTAGATATTCGGCGAGCCGCGGTGCATTGCCGCCAGCACCCGGTCGGGCATCACCGAAGGGCCGGGAATTGCAAGATAAGGCCGGCCATTTGCAAGGGTCATTTACGTCTCCAATATCTTGGGCCAATGGGTATGCTGCGACTTCGGCTTCGTCAATGCGGCCTGATTGCCGCCGCAGCCCAGACCATCACCTTGCCATGCCCCCCAGCCCCAGCTAAACCATCAGCCCAATGGCGCACCCGCAAGAAAGGTCCAGCGTGAGCGATCCTGCCCCCCCTTCGCGCCGCCTGTTGGGGCGGTTCTGGACCGGCTATTTGCGTCTGCAAACCCCGATGCTGTGTCTGGCCTTCGGGCTGATGGTGATCGAGGGGGCGGCCTTGGGCGGGCTGTCGTATCTGCTGAAGCCGCTGTTTGATGTGGTGTTCACCACCGGCGGCCAGTCGGCGCTGTTTACGGTCGGCGCGGGCATTCTGGCGCTGTTCGTTGTGCGCGGCATTTGCGTGGTGGCCTCGCGCACTTTGATTGCGTCGGTGGCGCAAGCCGTGTCTGCGGCGATGCAAATCAGCCTGTTGCGCCATGTGCTGACGCTGGACAGCGGGTTTTATCAAACCCATTCGCCCGGCGTTCTGATCGAACGGGTGCAGGGCGATACTTTGGCGGTGCAGGGCATCTGGACATCGCTGCTGACGGGTGTGGCGCGCGATGGGTTGGGGTTGGCGCTGTTACTGGCGGTGGCGATTTCGATTGATCCGTATTGGACGCTTTATGCCCTGATTGGCGCGCCGCTGTTGATTTTGCCCGCGTCGCTGGTGCAACGCTATGTGCGGCGCAAAGCCAGCCACTTGCGCGATCAGGCCGGCATGCGCGCCACCCGGCTGGACGAGATTTTCCACGGCATTCAAGCGGTCAAGCTGAACCGGATGGAAGACTATCAAACCGGACGGTTTCGCCAGGTGCTGGCGGCGATCACCCGCGCCGAGGTGAAAACGGTGATGGGGCGCAATCTGATGCCCGGCATGATTGATATCGTCACCGGCATCGGCTTTTTTGCGGTGCTGGTGATGGCGGGCGATGATATTGCCAGCGGTGCGCGCAGCATTGGCGACTTCATGTCGTTTTTCACCGCGATGGCGCTGACCTTTCAACCGTTGCGGCGGCTTGGGGAAATGTCGGGCACATGGCAGATTGCCGCCGCCAGTCTGGAGCGGATTTACGCGCTGTTTGACACAACGCCCGCCCGCAGCCGCCCGGGTATCAGCGCCGCCCTGCCCGCGCCGGGTGCGCCCGAGATTGTGTTTGACGCCGTGGAGTTTGCCCATGGCGATCAGCCGGTTTTGCGGGGGGTGTCGTTTACCGCGCTGGCGGGACAGACCACGGCTTTGGTCGGTGCGTCGGGTGCGGGCAAATCGACGGTGTTTCATCTGCTGACAGGACTTCTGGAACCCGACGCAGGTCAGATCCGCATCGGCGGGGTGGCCACGCCGCAAATGATGTTGGCAGATCAGCGCGGTTTGTTTGCCACCGTTACCCAGGATGCCGCGCTGTTTGATGAATCCTTGCGCGAAAATGTAACACTGGGGCGGGCGGGCATCACGGCGCAGGATTTGGACACGGCGTTGCGTGCAGCCCATGTCAGCGATTTCATCCCCGCCTTGGCCCAAGGGCTGGACACCGCCGTTGGTCCGCGCGGATCGGGTCTGTCGGGGGGGCAGCGCCAGCGCGTCGCCATTGCCCGCGCCTTGGTGCAAGGGGCGGTGGTGTTGTTGCTGGATGAGGCGACCTCGGCTTTGGATGCGCAATCCGAAGCGGCGGTTGCGGCGGCGCTGGCGGCGGGGGGCGGCGATAGGGGTGGGCGCACCACACTGGTCATCGCGCACCGGCTTGCCACGGTGCGGGGGGCCGACAAAATCATCGTGATGGACCGCGGTTGTGTGGCAGAGCAAGGCACCCATGACGATCTGATCGCGCGCGGCGGGCTTTATGCCGGGCTATATGCGTTGCAATTCAAAGACTAAGCAAGGATTAAGACTGTGCAAACCGCTGAGATCGCCACCGACCGCTGCGTGTTCCAGATCACCGGAGCCGATGCTTTGCCGTTTTTGCAAGGCATGGTCAGCAATGATGTGCTGGGGCTGGCGCGCGGCGATGGTATGGTCTGGGCGGCGCTGCTGACGCCGCAGGGCAAATATCTGGCCGATTTCTTTGTGCTGGCTCTTGGCGGACAGGTGCTGCTGGACATCAACCGTAACATCGCGGCGGCGACGGTGAAACGGCTGCTGATGTACCGCTTGCGCGCCGATGTGCAGATTGTGGCCGGCGATCTGGTGGTTTCGCGCGGTTTGGGACCAATCCCTGCCGGGGCGCTGGCCGACCCGCGCCATCCGGCCTTGGGCTGGCGCGGCTATGGAATGGCTGGTTCGGTGGCGGGGGGTCCGGTGGCGGGGGGTTCGGTGGCGGGGGGTTCGGTGGCGGGGGGGGCGGCCACGATTGACTGGGACGCCATCCGCGTCGCGCACTGCATTCCCGAAACCGGGATCGAGTTAATTGCCGACGACAGCTATTTGTTGGAAACCGGGTTTGAACGGCTGCACGGCGTTGATTTCCGCAAGGGCTGCTATGTCGGGCAAGAAGTCACCGCGCGGATGAAGCACAAGACCGAGTTGCGCAAAGGGCTGGCACGGGTGGCGGTGCAAGGCGCGGCCCCGGTGGGCTGCGATATCTACGCCGGGGAAAAACCGGTGGGGCGGCTGTTTACCCAATCGGGCGGTTTCGGTCTTGCCCATGTGCGGTTCGATCAGGCGGTGGGGGTGATGACGGCTAAAGACGCGGTGATCACGCTGATTTAATGATCATCCCGGCTGCGCCACCGCGCCACCAGTTCGGTTTCAACGCCTTTGAACCCCAGATAGCTTAGCAAGGCCAAAAGCGCCTGAAAACCGATGTGCAGCAACTGCACCAACCCGCCGTCATAAATCGCCTGCGACCCGTAAGCTTGGATAAAAGTGAAGTTTGCCATCGCCAGCCGCAGCAAGCCGAAACTTGACCATGCCAGTAAGACCGAAAACAGGCCGAGGATCAAAAACAGCGCGGTCGCGGGATAGCTTGCGGGATAAAGCCATTTTTTCATCACACACCGCCGTTTGAATATCGACAGGTTGGACATAACAGCTTGGGTCGGGCCGGGCCAGCAATCAATCGCCGCGATACCACCGCCTGCGGCAAGCCACTGCGCCCCGTTACGCCCGTTCGGAATATTCCATCAATTCGGTATGCACGACGATCACTTCGTCGCTGTTGATAAACGGCGGCACCATGATGCGCACGCCGTTGTCCAGCATGGCGGGTTTGTAGGATTTTGACGCAGTCTGGCCGTTTTGCACCGGTTCGGTTTCCACCACCCGGCAGGTGACTTTTTGCGGAATGGTCACGTTCAGCGGCTCTTCGCCAAAATACTGCACCGACACGGTCATGCCATCTTGCAAGAACGGGCGACGATCGCCCAAAAGATCGGCGTCAAGTTCGATCTGCTCGTAGGTTTCATTGTCCATGAACACGAGGCGCCCATCGGTTTCATACAAGAACTGCTGATCCTTGATCTCTAACTCGACCCGTTCCACCTTGTCTTCCGACCGGAACCGTTCGTTCAACTTGCGACCGTCACGCAAATTCTTCAACTCAACCTGCGCGAAAGCCCCACCCTTGCCGGGCTTGACATGGTTGACCTTGACCGAAGCCCAAAGTCCCCCATCATGTTCAATAATTGCGCCCGGGCGGATTTCGTTTCCGTTGATCTTTGGCATTGTGGCAAAACCTTGACAAAAGGTTGAAGAGATTAAGCGCCGTTCTATATATGGCTAAGCGGAAGGCCACAAGCCGACTAAATACAGTGTTGGGAATTCGCAGTTATGCGCTATACGCATGGCTGTTATTCGAAAGATGACACCCCGAATCGCCTCAAAGCGTTTACAAGCCTGTTACACAGTAAAGACAAGAGCAATAAAAAAGGACCATGTGATGTTCGATTCGATAGACAGCACAGCCTTCAACTTTGAACAAGGCCAGCGCGCCCGCAAATTGTTTGCGGCGGTGGTTTTGGCTGCGTTGGATGACGCCATCGCGGATGACAAGAAATACGGCAACGGACCTGACCAGATCGCCCGCTGGGCGCGGTCGCGTGACGGGCGCGAAGTGTTGTCATGTTCCGGGATTGACCCGAACGAACGTGTGGTCAAGGGTTTGATGGAATTTGTATCCAAAGGCATCCGCACTTCGGTAGCGTTGTCGCGCGAAGAAAGCGAACGTCGCCACGCGATTGAACTGGAACAGTCCGAAGCCGCGTAACCGGTTGACGCTTCGCTATGTGAAAACGCGCCTGACCGGGCGCGTTTTGCATTTCAGGACCGGTGTAAACGCCCTGATCCGGTCTTAAGGCCAGACAGTTCGCCGCTGCGGATCAGGTCTATTCAAATTCCTGCGTCGCAAAAGACCGGGCGATTTCGGCGCGCACCAGTTTGCGGATGTTGCGGGTGATCCGCTCGCCCATCCGCCCCGCCAGTTCTTCGCGCAAGATATCACGCACCAGTTCGCGCAACACCTCTTCGTCAAACAGCATCGGCGCGTCGTCATATCCGGCATCGGCGGGGTCGCTGGGGTCTTGATCACCGCCCCCCGCTTCGGCGGCGAGTGACGCGATAACGCTGGCTTCAGCGGCGTCGGCCCAGGCCGGATCGGGTTCAAGGGTGCCATGCGACAAAACTGGCGCGTTCAAATCGTCTTGCGGCGGATCGCTGATACCTTCCGGCTCTTGCTGCGCCCAGCCGGGCATCGGTGCGGCGGCCATCGGGTGCAAAACCTCTGGATCTTCGCCGTGGGTATCATTGTGGGGATCGCCGTGGGTATCGCCGTGGGTATCGCCGTGGGTATCGCCGTGGATATCATTGTGGGTATCGCCGTGGGTATCGCCGTGGGTATCATTGTGGGGATCGTCGATGGCATCACGCAAAATGATCTCATCCGCGGTGTCAACAACCGGCGCAAAGGCGGCAATATCGCTGTCTTGCCACTCATCTTGCAGGGATACGGCAACAAACGGCGCGGCATCGCCGGTTTCCGCCTCCCATTCCAAGGCTTGCGCGTCAACAGCCGCCCCGACGCTGGCAACCACCTGATCCAACCCGGCGGGGGCGGATTGGGCGGGCAGCCCCAGATGCAACCGGTAGGGCGCAGCGGCTGCAAAAACCTGTGGTGCCTCGTCTTGCACCACGCGCAACGCCGGGGTCAAAATCAGTTTGTCCGCCGCGACAGGTGCCGGGCTGGCAGCCGCCGAGCGCACCAGCGGGCGCAGATCGTCCGACACCAACCTGCGGATGGATGACAGCACATCTTCGATCTCGGTCGAACTTAGCGGTTCAGACATCCATGGCCCCAATTTCTGCCGTCGGCTTTTGCCCAGTCTACCGGGTGATTGCTGTTAAGACAAGGAATTGGCACGGGAATGGAAACGATCAGCCCCGCCGAACGTGGCAAATTTGATGAAAACCCGCGGCTGTACCGGCGGTGTCCCGCGCATATTTCAAGGCAGCTTGCGCTGTTGCGGTTTGGGCTGAATGAGCAAGGAACACAGTTGCCGCGCGCGCCGTCATGCGGCCTGAAGGCTGTTTTATGCCGTCAGGCCCGGAACCGTGTTAATCGCCGATGGTTTTCAATATCTTATCCAACCGCTTGCCTTGGGCCGATGCGGCAGGGGCATTTTTGACCGCCTTGTAATAGGCTTCGGGGTCAAAGCTGGCGATGCCAAGGTTCAGATGATCTGCCGTCAGCAACCCCATCGTCGACAACAGTTGATAGACGCCGATATAGCGGCTGGCTTCGGCTTCCAGTTTGGTGGCGCGGGCGTTCAGCAGTTCCTGTTCGGCGTTCAGCACATCCAGCGTGGTGCGCGCGCCCAAAGTGGCCTCTTCGCGCACCCCGTCAAAGGCCTTTTGCGCCGCCGACACCTGACGCGAACCGGCTTCGATTGACGCATGCGCCACCGCCAGATTGGCCCAGGCGCGACCCACATTTTCTGACACCACAACAACCGTCTGGTGCAGCCCGGATTGGGCAATTTCCTTGCCCGCCAGTGACTTGCGATAAAGCGCCGACAATTCGCCCCCGGCGTATAGCGTCTGGTTCAAGGTGATGCCAATGCTGGTGGTGCCCGCGCCGTCGAAACTTTCAGACAGTCCCGCCTGCCCCGAAAGCGTTGGCCCCAACGCGGTTTTGGCAATCTGCACCCGCAGATCGGCGGCCTTGGCCTCGTGCTGTGACTGGATGACAAACGGATGGGTGCGCACCGCCACCGCGCGGGCATCTTCAAGGGATTTCGCCGTTTTCGGCAGCTTTGGCAGCCCGGCCAGATTGCCCGGATAGGCCCCGACGGTGGCTTTGTAGCGTTCGCGCGCCACCATCAGATTGCCTTGTGCCGCAGCCAAACCAGACCGCGCGCCCGCCAGCCGGGCTTCGGCCAGTGACACATCGGTCAGGGTGACTTCGCCCACGTCAAAGCGGTCTTTGGCGGCGCGCAATTCTTGGGTGATCAGCCGGGTGTTGGATTGGCGCAACGCCACAATCTCGGTTTGCAGCCGCACATCAACATAGGCCGACACCGCGGCCAGCAACACTTCCTGTTCGACGTTCACCAAAGCCGCCCGCGTGGCCAGCACGGATTCGCGCGCAACATCAATGCCCAACCGCCCGCGCCCATTGGCCCACAGCACCACCGACGCCGACAGGCTGACAGACCCGTCAAGCGTGTCAAAAAACGGGCGCGGAAATTGCACCGAGGCGGTTTCATTGTCAAACTTGCGCCAACTGCCTTGCACAGTAAAATTGACCACCGGGCGCAGATTGGCCACGGCGATTGCGGCATCTTCATCGGCGGCACGCAGCACCGCTTGATTTTGATCCAGCAGGTTCGAGGTTTTATAGGCTGCGATCAACGCATCCGCCAAGGTTTCGCTGTGCGCGGCCGGTGTTGCCAGCAAGGTCGCCACGACCGCAAACAGGCCCATAAACTTAACCATCAAACCCTCTTTCCCGGCACGATTGCGCGCGCCTTTTGTCGGCAAGCGTCACTGCTTACAACGTAAACGCCCGCGTCGCGGTAAATCCGCGCAAAACCGGGGCGGTTGCGTTGAACGAAAACCGCCAGGTCACCTGGCCCTTGGCCTTGTGACCGATGCGGGCAATGCCCAACGCGCCTTGCATGAACACCGCACCAATGCGGCCGCCATCTTTCAGTTGCGAAATCAGCGCGTCTGGCACAACTTCCACGCCGCCCTGCACCATGATCACATCATAGGGGCCATGTTTGGCATCGCCCAAATGCAGGGGGGCAACCACAACGGCGGCGTTATCGACGCCCTCGGCCGACAGGCTGCGCTGCGCCTCGGCGGCCATCGCGTCATCTTCTTCGACGGCAACCACGGCTTCGGCCAAACGGGCGATAACGGCGGTCGAATAGCCCAGACCACAGCCGATATCCAAAACCGCCTCGGACGGTAAAATATCCAGCGCGTCCAGCATCTTGGCCAATGTCCGCGGCTCCAGCATCACCCGCCCTGCCCCGATATCGACATTCTCGCCGACGTAGGCCGCTTCGCGCCGGGCGCGGGGCATGTATACCTCTCGCGGAACCGCAAGCATGGCGGCGATGATCGGGAATTTGGTCACATCCGATGGGCGCACCTGAGTGTCGACCATCATCACGCGGCGGGCGGCGAATTCACTCATGTCTGAACACTTCAGTCTGGAATATCTGGCCTTTGTTTTCGCACAGATACAGGCAGGGGGCAACGGGCGATTCGCCGCTTTTTCCCGCGCCGCCGCTTGCACTTACGCGCAGGTGTTACAAAGCCCGCCCCCGCCGTGGCCCCACCCCAAGCAAAGCGCCGGTAACGGGGTCAAACATCGCTGGTGCGACAGCTTTGGGAAACTTATCCCTGAAATCCCGGGTGGAACCCGGCCGGGAGTCCGCTCAACTTTGCGCTAAATCCCTGTATTGCACGCATTTTTGCACAAGCGGGTGGATTTGCCGCTGACCACCCTTGCAAATCCGGGGCCAAACCGTTTCCCTGACGCCGGATTGCACAAAGGAAACGCCATGAAACTGCTGCGCGTCGGGGAACCCGGTTCTGAAATTCCGGCTATGCTGGATGGGGCCGGACAGGCTCGCAGTCTTGCGGGAATTGTGGTGGATATCGCGGGCGAGGTGCTGACGCCCGGCGGTTTGCGCCGCTTGGCCGCCCTTGATCCGGACACGCTGCCGATCATTGACGGTCGCATCGGGCCTTGCGTTGGCCAAGTTGGCAAATTCATCTGCATCGGGTTGAACTATGCCGATCACGCCGCCGAAAGCGGGGCCTCGGTGCCGCCCGAACCGGTGGTGTTTCTGAAAGCCACCTCGGCCATTATCGGCCCGAATGATCAGGTCAATATCCCGCGCAAATCGCAAAAAACCGATTGGGAAGTCGAACTGGGCGTCGTCATCGGCAAGGCGGCGTCTTATGTCACGCTTGCGGATGCGATGGATCATGTCGCAGGCTATTGTGTGATCAATGACGTGTCGGAACGCGAATTTCAGATCGAACGGTCGGGCACGTGGGACAAGGGCAAGGGCTGTGACACGTTTGGCCCGATCGGACCGTGGCTTGTGACGGCAGACGAGGTGCCCGATCCGCAAAATCTGGCGATGTGGTTAAAGGTGGATGGGGTAAGTCGGCAGAACGGCACCACCGCGACCATGGTTTATGGTGTGCAGTTTCTGGTGCATTACGTCAGCCAGTTCATGTCGTTGCAGCCCGG
>JANPLZ010000010.1:0-30879 GCA_031422555.1 Cypionkella sp.
CTGAGCTACCGGGACGTTTTGGCAATGTCCGAGGTTGCGTCCAAGTTCATTCCAAAGTGAGCGAGCACCTACAAGCTTAGTTGCGTGCGCGCCAAAAAGCGGCGCAGTCGACCAAGAACTACAGACGACGACATCAGCAAGCAGTTGGAGCACCCTTCACGCGCAACTGGGGTATACGCCTAGGACAGTTCGGATTTGGTGACATAACAGTGCGAGAGCGACTGAGCACAAAAACCAAAGTTCCGTCAATTTTTTATGTTATTTTTTCATGCTTACCGGCACTTCACCAAAACTGCGAAGGCAACAGGTCTGGAGAATATCGGCACGGAGAGAACGCTTCCGAGCCTCTTAACGTGCAAGTAGGTGAACAGCCCCAGCCGCATAACCCCCGAAAACAACGGAAAAATCCGGCCGCAGCCGGGTCGGGAGAAACTTTCCTCAAAGGCAAGTGGCGGAGGAGGTGGGATTCGAACCCACGGTGGACTTTCACCCACGTCGGTTTTCAAGACCGGTGCATTAAACCGCTCTGCCACTCCTCCGACAACTGGGGCAATAGCGGTGGAATTGCGATTCTGAAAGGCCAAAGGTGCGATCCTTGCGCGCCTGCCAACCGTCAGGCCCCGGGGCACTCATGCCGCGATCACGAAGGTTTTCCGCCCAATCCGCTGCGCACCCTTTCTTGTTACGGCGCCACAATGTATATTCAACGGCGAATGGGTCACAGGTTCAGCGTGGCCGCCAATAACAGCCACTTGAAAAGTGGATAAAAGCAGGCGCGAAACAACGATTTCGCACGAGGGAGCAGAGCATGACAGCTGTAGCACTGCGGCATGTGATCCTTGCAGTGGTGGCAACTGCCACACTTGCCGGGTGTCAGCCGGGAAACGGGCCGTTCGCGCGGAAAACCACCCCAGACACGGCCGACGCCTCTGCGGAAGGCTCCGAGCCTGCCGTGGCCAGCGCGCGGTCGGTCAAGCTGGTGGACCGCGATGTCGAAGCGCCCGAGATTTTCCAGACCGCTGATCAGGCGCTGTGGGATGGCCGCCCGTCACTGGGCGGGGTTTGGGTGGCCTCGCCCGATGCCAATGATCCCGAACGGGTGATCTTGCGCAATCCGGCCAATGGCAAGTTTGTCATCGGCGCGCTGTTTCGCCGCGAGCGCGACAATCCGGGACCAAAACTGCAGATATCGTCGGATGCGGCGGCGGCTTTGGGGTTGCTGGCGGGCGAGCCGGGCAAGATCTCGGTCACAGCACTGCGCCGCGAAGAAGCGCCGCAAACTGCCCCCGATGCCACCCGCCCGATACTGGATGCCGCCGAAACCGTGTCCACCGAAACGCTTGACCCGATTGCGGGCGCCAGCGCCGCAATTGATGCAGCCGACGGCAAAAAGCCCGCTGCAACAGCGCCAGTTGTAGGCCCGGCAGACAAAGCCAAACCAGCCGCCGCCAAACCTGCCGATACCGGGCCAAAGGCCACCGCCCCCGCCCAAGTTGTTACGGCCCCGGTTGCCGCCGCTGGCAGCGGTGGTTTGATCCAGATTGGTATTTTCTCGGTCGAGGCCAATGCCAAACGCGCGGCGGATACGCTGTCAAAGGCGGGGGTTTCCGCGTCGATCCGCAAGGAAGAAAGCCAAGGCAAACCGTTCTGGAGCGTGACTGCCCGCGGCGATGCGGGCGCTTTGGCAACCATCAAACAGGCGGGGTTCAAGGACGCCTATTTCCTGAAAGGCTGATCAGATGTTGATTTTGCGCGCGTTGATGTTGTGGCTGGCCTTTGGCTTGGTCGCCCCGCTGCTAGCCCAAAGCTTTGAGACGCGCGCAAAATCGGCCTGGGTCTATGATGTCACCAGCCACACCGTCTTGATGGATAAGAATGGCGAAGACCCATTGCCGCCTGCGTCGATGTCCAAACTGATGACGATCAACATGCTGTTTGAGGCGCTGGCCGATGGCCGGGTGACGATGGACACCACCTTTGCGGTGACCGCGCGCGCCAAGGCGATGGGCGGCTCGACGATGTTCCTGAATGAAACCGACCGGCCCACGGTGGAAGAATTGATCCACGGCATGGTCGTCAATTCGGGCAATGACGCCTGCGTGGTGGTGGCCGAAGGCTTGGCGGGCACCGAAGATGCCTTTGCACTGCAGATGACCGAACGCGGCCGGGCTTTGGGATTGGAAAATTCGACCTTTGCCAATGCCTCGGGCTGGCCCGACCCCGGCCAACGCATGAGCATGAAAGACCTTGGCCTGATCGGCCTGCGCCTGATCGAGGAATTTCCGCAATATTACCCAGTTTTTGCTGAGACCGAATTTAACTACAAAGACCGCGCACCCGCCAATGCCAACAACCGCAACCCGCTGTTAAAGCTGGGTATTGGCGCGGATGGGCTGAAAACCGGGCACACCTCCGAGGCAGGCTTCGGGTTGGTCGGATCGGTCAAACAAGGCGAGCGGCGCATCGTGTTCGCGATTTCGGGGCTGACGTCCGAGCAAGAGCGTGCCGAAGAGGCGGAACGTATTTCCACTTGGGCGTTCCGGCAGTTTTCGTTGAAAACCGTGGCCAAAGGCGGCACGCGGGTGGCAGAGGCGGCAGTGTTCATGGGCGATGCCGCCCGCGTTGGTCTGGTGCCCGCCGAAGACGTCCGCCTGTTGATCCCGGGAACCGTGCAAGAGGGCTTGCAAGCCGAGGTGGTGTATTCCGGCCCGCTGACCGCTCCAATTGCCAAAGGCGCCCAAGTGGCCGAACTGGTGATTACCGTCCCCAACCTGCCCGAACACCGCATCCCGCTGGTGGCGGAAACCGATGTGGGGCGTGGCGGATTTATGACCCGCATCACCACGGCGGCGCGGCATTTGCAGGCGGTGTATTTTGGTGGCGGGGCTGCGGCCAGCTGATATGGCGGGGACATTCCTAAGTTTTGAAGGCATCGACGGGTCGGGCAAATCAACCCAAAGTCGGTTGCTGGCCGATGCTTTGCGCGCGCAGGGCCACAGCGTTGTGCTGACACGCGAACCGGGCGGCAGTGCGGGGGCCGAAGACATTCGCCGTCTGGTGCTGGAAGGGGCGGCCGATCGCTGGTCTACCGAAACCGAATTGTTGTTGTTCACCGCCGCACGACGCGACCATGTCGAGAAAACCATCACCCCGGCCTTGGCCCGCGGCGATATCGTCATCTGCGACCGTTTCGCCGATTCCAGCCGGATTTATCAGGGGCTGACGCGCGGCGATCTGCGCGCCACCGTTGACCGGCTGCATGATCTGATGATCGCGATTGAGCCCGATCTGACCTTTCTGGTCGATATTGACCCCGCCCTGGGATTGTCACGCGCCGTCGCGCGCGCGGGCAGCGAACAGCGCTTTGAAGGCATGGGATTGGCGCTGCAACAACGCGCCCGCGCGGGCTTTTTGGCGCTGGCGGCGGCCCATCCGGCGCGGATCAGGTTGGTGGCGGGGGCGCAACCGCCCGAGGGTGTTGCCAGTGCCGTGCTGGCACTTGCGCAGGCGCATCTGGCCCGCGGATGAGCGATGATATCCCCGAGCCTGACCGCATGGACGGCGCGCCACATCCCCGCGCAACCGACCGGCTGATTGGCCAGACCGGGGCCGAGGCGGCATTTCTGGCCGCCTATAATCGCGGGCGGTTGCATCACGGCTGGCTGATCACCGGGGCGCGCGGGGTCGGCAAGGCCACGATGGCCTGGCGGCTGGCGCGGTTCTTGCTGGCAACACCCGAAAATGATGGCGGCATGTTTGCCCCCGCCCCGCCCGACAGCTTGGATGTTTCCGCCACACATCCGGTGGCACGCCGCATGGTGGCTTTGTCAGAACCCCGGCTGTTCTTGCTGCGCCGCCCTTATGACGACAAGGCCGCACGGCTGAAGCAAGACATCACGGTTGACGAAGTGCGCCGGATGAAATCGTTTTTCACCCTGTCGGCCGCCGATGGCGGTCACCGCGTGGCAATCATTGATGCAGTCGATGATATGAACACCTCTGCCGCCAATGCGCTGCTGAAACTGCTGGAAGAGCCGCCCGCGCGGGTCACGCTGTTGCTGGTGGCGCATCAACCGGCGCGGCTGTTGCCGACGATCCGCTCGCGGTGTCGCGAATTGCGGCTGGGGCCGTTGTCGCCTGCCGATCTGTCCGACGCGCTGACGGCTGCGGGCGGCGAGGTGGAAAGCCAAGATCGCGTAGCGCTGGCAGAACTGGCGGGCGGATCGGTTGGCGCGGCCTTTGCGATGACCAATCTGGACGGGTTGAAACTGTATGCCCGGCTGATCCGGCTGTTTGCCACCCTGCCCCGGCTGGACCGCCCGCAAGCCTTGGCGCTGGCCGATGCCGGGGCCGCCCGCGGGGCCGAGGCGCAGTTTGAACTGATCGTTACCCTGATTGATCTGTTTTTGGCCCGGCTGGCCCGCGCAGGCACCACGGGGCACCCAGCCCCCGCCGCCGCCCCCGGCGAGGCTGAACTGATCGCCCGCCTGTCGCCCAACCCAGCCGTCGCGCGACATTGGGCCGAATTGGCGCAAACCATCGGTCTGCGCGCGCGGCGCGGCAAGGCGGTAAACCTTGACCCTGCCGCCCTTCTGTTGGATATGGTGCTAAAGATTGATGAGGCGGCGGCGACGTTTGCCCAAAGGTGACCGCGCATGGCGTTTGAACTGGTTGACAGCCATTGCCACCTTGATTTCCCCGATTTCGCGGATGAACTGTCACAAGTCATTGCCCGCGCCGAAGCCGCCGGTGTGACCCGGATGGTGACAATCTGCACCAAGCTGCGCCAAGAACCTGCCGTGCGCGCGATTGCCGAGGCGTATGCGCCGGTTTTCTACGCCGCAGGCACCCATCCGATGAGTGCGGCCGCCGAGCCGTTGGCCACTGTGGCGCAACTGGTGGCCTTGGCACAGCACCCAAAGTTTGTAGCCATCGGCGAGACGGGCCTTGATTATCACTACACCGCCGAGACCGCCGCCGTGCAGCAAGCCAGCCTGCGCATCCATATTCAGGCGGCACAGGAAACCGGCCTTCCGCTGATCATCCATGCGCGCGGCGCTGACGAAGATGTGGCGCGGATCTTGCAAGATGGCATGAACGCGCGCGCGTATTCTTGCGTGATGCACTGCTTTTCGTCGGGTGCCGCCTTGGCGCGGGCGGCGCTGGACATGGGATTTTATCTGTCGATGTCGGGAATCACGACATTCCCGAAAAGCGGTGATTTGCGGGATATCTTTGCCGCAGCCCCGCTGGACCGCCTCTTGCTGGAAACCGACAGCCCGTATCTGGCCCCCGCGCCGCACCGCGGCCGCCGCAATGAACCGGCCTATACCGCCTTTACCGCCCGCGCCGGGGCGGCGGTGTTCGGGTTGACCGAAGCCGAATTTGCCGCCGCCACCACCACCAATTTCGACCGCCTGTTTGCCAAAGCAAGGGCTGCCTGATGGCCCGGATGCGCTTTACCCTCTTGGGATGTGGATCGTCGGGCGGCGTGCCGCGGCTGGGCGGCGATTGGGGCGATTGCGACCCCGCCAACCTGAAAAACCGCCGCCGCCGCTGTTCAATGTTGGTGGAACGGCTGGTCGGCGATGCGGTGACGCGGGTGTTGATTGATACTTCGCCCGACATGCGCGAGCAGTTGTTGGATGCAGGCGTCGGCACGCTTGACGGGGTGGTCTATACCCACAGCCATGCCGATCATGTGCACGGCATCGACGATCTGCGCCAGGTGGTGTTCAACATGCGCCACCGTTTGGGCGTCTGGGCCGATGCCCCCACGCAGCATGCCCTGCTGGCGCGCTTTGGCTATGCCTTTGAACAGCCTATCGATTCGCCCTATCCGCCGATCCTTGATCTGCATGCAATCAACGGGCCGTTCAAGGTGCCGGGGCCCGCCGGGCCAATTGGCTTTGCGCCGTTTACCGTGGATCACGGCTCGATGGATGCGCTGGGGTTTCGCATCGGCGGGCTGGCCTATCTGCCCGATGTGGTGGCTATTCCCGAGGACGTCTGGCCGCAGCTTGCGGGGCTGGAGACTTGGGTGCTGGACGCGCTGCGCCGCAAACCGCACCCCACGCATGCGCATCTGGCGCTGTCGCTGCAATGGATCGCGCGCGCGGCCCCCCGCGCCGCCGTGCTGACCAACATGCACGTTGATCTGGATTACGCGACGCTGCTGGCGGAATTGCCGCCGACGGTGTCGCCCGGCCATGACGGTCTGGTGATCACGCTGGACAATGTTGCATGACTGCCCTTTTGGACGTGATCTTGCCGGTGTTTTTGCTGATCGGCTTTGGCTATGCGGCGGCCTATGCCAAGCTGTTTGACGCCGGTGCAGTTGACGGGCTGATGCGGTTTGCGCAGAACTTTGCCGCACCCTGTTTGCTGTTCAAATCGGTGGCCGGGCTTGATTTGGCCGCCGCCTATCACCCGGCACTGTTTATCAGCTTTTACGCCGGGGCCTTTGCCGGGTTTGGTCTGGGCTATTTTGGCGCGCGCAAACTGTTCAACCGCAGCGCACCCGAATCCGTGGCCATCGGCTTTGCCTGCATGTTTTCCAATTCATTGCTGCTGGGCATCCCGATCACGGAACGCGCCTATGGCGCGGGCGCGCTGACCGGCAATTATGCGATCATCTCTATTCACGCGCCGCTATTGTATGGCTTTGGCATCACTTTGATGGAACTGGTGCGCAGCCGGGGCCAAGGCCTGTCGGTGCCGGGGTTGGCGGTGCAGGTCTTGCGCGCGATTTTTTCGCAGCCTTTGGTGTTGGGCATTGTCGCAGGCTTTGCGGTGAACCTGACGGGGCTGGATTTGCCCGCCTTTGTCGGATCGGCGGTCAATCTGATGGCTGGCACGGCAATTCCGGCGGCGCTGTTTGGCTTGGGCGGGGTGTTGCTGCGGTTTTCCCCCGAAGGCGATATGAAATGTATCGCCATGGTTTGTGTGTGTTCACTGATCGTGCATCCGGGCGTGGCCTATGTGCTGGGCCGGTTCGCCCTTGATTTGTCGGCGCCGGATTTGCGGTCTGCCGTCGTGACCGGGGCGATGGCACCGGGGGTGAACGCGTTTTTGTTCGCCAATATGTATGGCGTAGCCAAACGCGTGGCGGCGTCGGCAGTGTTGATCGGCACGGCGGCCACGATTGTCACCGCTTGGGGCTGGCTGGCGATATTGCCCTAGGGGTGCGCCGCTAGTGCGGCGAAACCCCGCGCAGCCGTTCCGATCTGCGGCGCAAAACCTCAACCGTGGCCAGCAGGCTGATCGACACGATCACCAACAACGTCGCCACCGCCAGAATCGCGGGGCTGATCTGATCGCGAATGCCGGTCCACATCTGGCGCGGAATGGTTTGTTGTTCGGGGCCTGCGATAAACAGCACCGCCACCACTTCGTCAAACGAGGTGACAAAGGCAAACAGCGCCCCCGATATGATGCCCGGCGAGATCAGCGGCATGATCACTTTGAAAAACGTCACCCGCGGATTGGCCCCCAAACTGGCCGAGGCGCGGATCAAGGATTGATCAAACCCGGTCAGCGTCGCCGTCACCGTGATGATCACAAACGGGATGCCCAAAGTGGCATGCGCCATCACCACACCCAGATAGGTTGCCGTCAACCGCCCGCACTGAAAGCCAAGGATGCCGCACGGGTTGGAATAGAAAAAGAACAAGCCTGTTGCGATGATGATGATCGGCACGATCATCGGGCTGATCAGGATCGCCATGATCACCCGGCGGTAGGGCATTTCTGGCCGGCTAAGGCCCAGCGCCGCCAAGGTGCCCAGCACCGTGGCCAAAATCGTTGACCAAAACCCAATGATGATCGAATTTTTCGCCGCCTGCACCCATGTGGCGTTGTTCCACACATCCGCCCACCAACCGCCATCGCGCTGGGTTTCGGGCGCCTGCATGCCAAAGGTCAACAGCGAGTCATACCAGCGCCACGAATAGCCCGCCGGATCAAAGGTCAGCATTTCTTCGGTAAAGGTGAAATACGGCTCGGCGTTGAACGACAGCGGTATCACGATCAGAATCGGCGCGACAAGAAAGACAAAGATCAGGGCGCAGATCGCGCGAAAGGCGTATTGCCAGGCGCGCTCCAGCGGGGTCAGATAAATCGGCAATGCCATGGTGCGCCCCTATCCCAGCTTCAGGTTGTCGATTCCGATCAGCCGGTCATACAGCCAATACAGCACCAGAACCCCGGCCAGCAGCATCGCCGACAGCGCCGCCGCCAGCGACCAGTTCGATTTATCCATGTGAAAGTCGATCAGGTTGCTGATCAACTGCCCATCCGCACCGCCCACCAGCGCGGGCGTGATGTAGTAGCCCACCGCCAGAATGAACACCAACAGCGCACCTGCCCCAATGCCGGGCAGGGTTTGCGGCAGATAGATGCGCCGGAACGTCGTCCAACTGGTAGCCCCCAATGACCGCGCGGCGCGGGCATAGCTGGGCGGGATGGTTTTCATCACCGAATACAGCGGCAAGATCATGAACGGCAGCAACACATGCGTCATCACAATGATGGTGCCCGCCTGATTATACATCATCTTCAAACGGCCATCGTCATTCAACGCCCCGATGGCCACCAAGGTTTCGTTGACCACGCCCTGACTTTGCAACAGAACGATCCAACTGGTGGTGCGCACCAGCAGCGACGTCCAGAACGGCAGCAGCACCAAAATCATCAGCAAATTGGCCTTCGCCATCGGCAATGTCGCCAGCAGATGCGCCACCGGAAACGCCAGCAGCATGCAGATCACCGTGATCAGCGCCGATAGCACAAAGGTTTTGACGAACAGATACAGATAGATGCGGGTGTTTTCCGGCACTTTCTGGATGCTGCCATCATCGGCGCGTTCAAGATCCGCCGAGATCAGGTAAAAATCCGCAGTATAGGCTTGCGACGCCGACCGCATCGCCTGCCACACCGCCGGATCGGCCCATTTCGGGTTCACTGCGACAAAAGCCGCTTGGTAGGGCGGCGTCAGCGTATCGGCAACGCGGGCGGTGGCGGTGATCAAAGACCGGGTTTCCGGCAAAGTATAATTCACCCGCGTGCCGGCGATGCCTGCGGTCTTGTCCGCTTTCATCACGGCAAAATCCTGCGCCAGTGCGGCATAGGCGGCCTCATCGGGGGCGGTGCCATCGGGGTTTGCGTCAAACCACGCCTTCACGCCGGGCGCATTGGCGGCAAAACCGTCGTGATAGATGGACCGATGCAACATCTGACCGATGGGCAGAATAAACGTGATCACCACAAACAGCAAAAGCGGCGCAACCAGCAAAAACGCCCGCCGTCTGGACCGGGCCTGCGCCTGCATCAACGCCGATCTAAGCGACCGTCCGTCAGAGGTGGTCAAAGCGGCGGTCGCGGTGGCCTCTGACATCGGCGGCACTTTCTGTCTGGGTGAACGCGGCACAGGAAACGGGGGGCCACTCAGCCCCCCGCATTGGTTATCAGCGGCTTAGTTTGCGGCCAGCCAGGCGTTGAAACGCTCGTTCAGTTCGGCGTCTTTATCGACCCAGAACGACGACGAGGTTTCCAGCGCATTGGCAAGGTTCGCAGGCGCGGTTGGCAGGTTCGGGCCCATCACGGTTTTGCCATCCTTGTAAAGGATTTCGGTGGCATTGGCCGATTTGCGGGCTGGACCATAGCTGATCTGCATGGCTTGGGCCTGCAGGCCTTCGGTGGATGTCGCATAAGCGATGAACTGCATCGCGGCATCTTTGTTTGGCGCGCCTTTCGGGACGACATACATTTCGTTTTCATAGATCTGGCCATCCCAGACGATGGCAAAAGGCTTGCCCTCACCTACGGCTGCGTTGAAAATCCGGCCGTTATAGGCGGTGGTGATTGCAACTTCGCCATCCGCCAACAACTGCGGCGGCTGCGCACCTGCTTCCCACCAGACAACTTCGGATTTGATGGTGTCCAGCTTGGCAAAGGCGCGGTCAACGCCTTCGGGCGTGCCAAGCGTTGTGTAAACATCGGCAGGTGCCACGCCGTCGGCCATCAGCGCGAATTCCAGATTGGCCTTGGCCCCCTTGCGCATGCCGCGCTTGCCGGGGAATTTGGTCAGGTCAAAGAAATCGGCCACGGTTGTGGGCACGGTGCCGGTGATCTTGGTGGTGTCATAGGCAAAGATATTTGCCCAGATATCGGTCGACACGCCGCATTCGGTGATGGCACCGGGCAGGAAATCGTCAACCGCAGGCACGCCATCCGCACCGGCTGGCAGGGCTGCGGCGTCAATCGGCTCCAAAGCGCCTTCATCGCACAACCGGATCGCATCGGCATATTCCACCGAGGCGACGTCGATGGTGACATTGCCCGCTTCGACCATGGCTTTGATCGGGGTGGCGGGGTTGTCGCTGTCAACCATGACAGTGGCGATGCCGGACGAGGCCGCAAACGGTTTGACATGCGCTTCGGTTTGCGCCGCACCGTAAGCCCCGCCCCATGACATCACCGTCAATTCCGCTTGTGCGGCGAAAGCGACGGTCGATAAGGCGGTAGACAAGATCAGTAGTTTTTTCATGTGTTAGCTCCCAGGTTGAACAGAATAAGCTTTACGAACAGTCGGCTGCAGATAGATCGGCGGTGGTATGGGCCAAGTGCAAATCTATACAGGGTCAAGCGCGCGGGCATCTTGCGGATGCCAGCCCACATTGATTTTCTCGCCGGGGGACAGGCGGGTTTGCCCCAGCGTATTGCGCATTTTCATCACGAAATCATGCGATCCGGCCACGTTCAGCCGCACCCGCAGAATATCGCCCATGTAGATAACTTCAAGCACTTCGGCAGCCACCCTGTGCGCGCCGGGTGGCATCATTTCGGGTTTGAATTCCACCCGTTCCGGGCGGATCGACACCAAGGTTTTTTGCCCCTTTTGGCCCACGTTGACTGGAGTTGCGTCGATCAACTCGCCGCTGTCCAAGCGCACCAGCGCCTTGCCATCCGACAATTCTTCGATCACGCCCAGCAGCTTGTTGTTCTCGCCGATAAACTGCGCGACGAAAGCATTGTCGGGGCGTTCATAAAGATCGGCAGGCGGGGCCAATTGCTGAATGCGGCCATCGTTGAACACCGCCACACGGTCTGACATCGTCAGCGCCTCGCCCTGATCATGGGTGACATAGACCACCGTGATGCCAAGACTTTCGTGCAAATGCTTGATTTCAAACTGCATATGTTCGCGCAACTGTTTGTCCAGCGCGCCCAAAGGTTCGTCCATCAACACCAGCTTGGGGTCAAACACCAAAGCCCGGGCCAGCGCGATGCGTTGTTGCTGGCCGCCAGACAGCTGCGCCGGGCGGCGGTTGATAAAGCCATACATCTGCACCATGTCCAGCGCACGTTTGACCTTGGCCTCGCGGTCGGATTTGTTCATGCCGCGCACTTCCAGCGGAAACGCCAGATTTTCGCCCACAGTCATATGCGGGAACAGTGCATAATTTTGAAACACCATGCCAATGCCGCGCTTGTGCGGTGGCACCTGATTGATCGGGCGCCCGTCCAGCGTGATCTCGCCGTTAGTTGCGGTTTCAAACCCAGCCAGCATCATCAGGCAGGTGGTCTTGCCAGATCCCGATGGCCCAAGCATGGTTAAAAACTCGCCCTTGGCGATCGCCAGATTCAGGTCTTTGACCACCAATGACACGCCGTCATAGCTTTTTTGCACATGATCAAACACGACAAAATCGTCGCTTGGGCTGGCTGATGCCACGCGGTTCTCCCCATAGGTCCGGCAGTTTTCCTGCACTTGTAGGATGCGATCTAACCGATGGTTGCGATTCTATGCAAATGACTTGTCCAAAGTTTGCGCAGTTCGGGCAAATAAGGGGCATTTGGGCAGAATTTCAGCCAGCCACAGCCAGACTGCCCGCCAAATCAGCATCTGTTGGGGAATTGACCTTGGACGGTCAGATCGGACGCAACAGCATTTTTATCCCCGGCAGTCCATTTACCCGGTGGTGGCAAAAATCCGTTGGGCTGCCAAAATCTGTGCCTTGCTGCTGCCGGGCTGCGGGATTTGCCGGGCAAATCCGGTCTGCAAGGCGGCCATCGCCTGAACCCGCGACAAAAGCACTTTGCAGCGCGGCCCGTAGATATCGGCAATCGTGCCCCGCCCGCCCGCCTTGGCCTGCAACGCCAGCACAACGCCCAAAACTGCGCGCCGAACGTCTGGTGCCAAAGCCGCCATAGCCATCGGGCCGGGATAAAAACTTTCAACCTGCGCGCCGGATGCCAGCAAAACCGCGTGCTGCGGCAGCATCAGATGATGATAGCTGACCTGTTTCATGCCCAAAGCGGCCCTTGCCCCCCGGCCATATTGGGCAAAATGGCGCGCCCGGATCAAGCCCGCCGATATCCCCGGCACGCAGATCGCATGTTGCGGCGATAGATACAGCGCCGCGTCATTGCCAATGGCACCGGGGGCAAAGCGGACCGGCACCGCGCCGGGAAGGCGGACCAAATCCTGTGGCCCAAATATGCGCTGGCCCTGCCAGATCACCGGAACCGCAACGCCTGCGGCGGTTAATACCAGATCGCCCACGGCAATATCCTGCACCGCCCGCAGCCCACACGGCGTTGCAAGCAAGGTGTTTGCCACAAAACACGGCACCCCCATCGCCGCCAACAGGCCGGGGTTCTTAAAGACATCCGGAGCAACGCCTTGCAGCACCACCGTTTCACCTTGCGGGAACGTCAGCACGGCATTGCCGCGGCCATCATCAGAAACCGCCACATCCCGCGACCGCACGGGCGAGCCGTCAGGGTTGGTCAGATCAGAGACATCCAGTTGATCCGCCGTGCGCCCGTTGACAAGGCTGCGGTCAAAATCAAGGATGGTGTCGTGGCCGCCGTTGCGGTCAAACACAAAAAAATCACCGCCCTGTCCGCCCGACAGCTGGTCATCCCCCGCCCCACCGCGCAGCGTATCGGACCCGTTGCCGCCAGACAGGCTGTCGGCGCCCGCCCCACCGAACAACGCATCCCCGCCGTTGCCGCCGTCCATCTGATCGTTGCCAACACCGCCTTCGATGGCGTCTTCACCGTTGCCGCTGTATAATTTGTCATCACCAGTGCCGCCAAACAGCGTGTCCTGCCCGGTATCGCCGGTCAGTGTGTCGTTGCCGTCCCCGCCATAAAGCGCGTCATCGCCGTTCTGGCCGTCGATGCGGTCATTGCCCGCGTCGCCCGACAGTTGATCATTGCCGCCTTCACCGTCCAGATAATCATTGCCTTCGCCGCCATAAGTCATGTCATCGTCGTTGCCGCTGTAGATGGTATCGTTGCCTGTGCCGCCGAAACTGACATCACGGCCACTGCCGTTGCCGCCGCCGAATTCATCGTCGATCTGGTCATCCCCTGCGCCGCCATAAACGGTGTCATCCCCCGCCTTGCCTTCAATGCGGTCATTGCCGTCGCCGCCATAGACGCTGTCGTTGCCTGCGCCTGCATTAACGCTGTCGTTGCCAGCACCGCCGTAAACCTGATCTTGCTCCGCGCCGGTGGTGACAGAATCGTTGCCGCTGTTGCCGTAAATTGCTGCCATCGCCAGACCCTGTTCCCCACACGCGCGCAGCACAGACCACGCGCGCAACCGGGCCTGCCAAGCGAATTTCTTGCCTTTGCAGCCCTTATGCCTTGGGGGGATTGGCAGATAAAACCGCTGACACGGCGTTAATCCTGCGGCGCAAACTGCCGAAGATTTTGTTCAAATGTGCAGGCGTGGGAAGAATGTGGTGCGGATAAAAGGACTCGAACCTTCACGGGTGTTACCCCACAGCGACCTCAACGCTGCGCGTCTACCAATTCCGCCATATCCGCACACTTTGGTCTTGGTGGCGGGTGTGTAGCCGCACTGCGCTGTGATGAAAAGAGGGATTCTGCGGCAGCGTCACAGCGGCGCTTGGTTGCAATCCGTGCCAAAGACCGCCATTTCTGCAGCAACCGCCGGCCGGATAGTGGCCCAATCATTCAAGGATCCGCAGCGTGGAGTGGCAGCATCTGACCGGCTATGCGCCCTACACCGCCACCTTGGCCGCGATGGAGGCCCGGGTGGCGCAAATCTCGGCAGGCACTGCACCCGAAGCGATCTGGCTGCTGGAACATCCGCCGCTATACACGGCGGGCACGTCCGCAAATGCCGCTGATCTGATTGATCCGGGCCGATTTCCGGTGTTTGCCGCCGGACGGGGCGGGCAATATACCTATCATGGCCCCGGTCAGCGCGTGGCCTATACTTTGTTGGATCTGAACACCCGTGGCCGCGATGTGCGTCAGTTCGTGCGTGCGCTGGAAGACTGGATCATCGCCACGCTGGCCGAATTCAACGTCAAGGGCGAGCGTCGGGCGGGCCGGGTGGGGGTTTGGGTGGTGCGCCATGACCGCGCGCCGGATGCCAATGGCACTTTGCGCGAAGACAAGATTGCCGCCATCGGGATAAAGCTGCGCCGTTGGGTGGCGTTTCACGGCATCTCGATCAATGTTGATCCCGATCTGTCGCATTTTGATGGCATCGTGCCGTGCGGCATTGCCGGGCACGGGGTGACATCGTTGGTCGATCTGGGCTTGCCGGTGACGATGCAGGATCTGGATGCAGCGTTGATGCGGTGCTTTGCGCAGGTGTTTGGGGGCTAAGGAACCGCCGGAAATCTAGGGATCAAGCCAGCCAAGACTGCAGCGAAATCAGCAAACAAACCAGCCATTTGCGGTTGCCATTTTTCACCGCCTCCTATGTTTCCAATTATCCGCCCCGCAATCCGCAAAAACCACACGAAAAATGCGCCCTGCGTCAAAGTCAGACATTGCTCTGCGCAGGCGCGCAAACTAAAGATAAAGTGTAAACTTGTGCCACCTATCATGGCAGCACAGATCGAAATGAATACGGGAGACGCCTATGGCAGATGCAGCCATCCATGGCCACGAACATGACAGCCGCGGATTTTTCACCCGCTGGTTCATGTCGACCAACCACAAGGATATCGGAATCCTTTATCTGTTTACCTCGGGGGTCGCTGGCCTGCTCTCGGTGATCTTCACTGTTTTCATGCGGCTAGAGCTGATGGAACCCGGCGTGCAGTATATGTGCATGGAGGGGACGCGCCTTGTGGCCGATGCGGCCCGCGAATGCACCCCGAACGGGCATTTGTGGAACGTGACGGTGACCGCGCATGGCATCTTGATGATGTTCTTTGTGGTTATTCCGGCGCTGTTTGGCGGATTTGGCAACTACTTCATGCCGTTGCAGATCGGTGCGCCGGATATGGCGTTCCCGCGGATGAACAACCTGTCTTACTGGATGTATGTCGCAGGCACCTCGCTGGCGGTGGCATCGGTGTTTTCGCCGGGCGGTAATGATCAGTTGGGGTCGGGCGTTGGCTGGGTTCTGTATCCGCCACTGTCGACAATTGAAACCGGCTATGCGATGGATCTGGCAATCTTTGCCGTCCACCTTTCGGGGGCCTCGTCGATCCTTGGGGCGATCAACATGATCACCACCTTCCTGAACATGCGCGCACCGGGGATGACCTTGCACAAAGTGCCGCTGTTCGGCTGGTCGATCTTTGTCACCGCATGGCTGATTTTGCTGTCGTTGCCGGTTCTCGCCGGTGCCATCACCATGCTGCTGACCGACCGCAACTTTGGCACCACCTTCTTTGATCCGGCCGGGGGTGGTGATCCGATCCTGTATCAGCACATCTTGTGGTTCTTCGGGCACCCCGAAGTTTACATCATCGTGATCCCGGCCTTTGGGATTGTCAGTCAGGTGATCTCGACTTTCTCGCGCAAGCCGATCTTCGGCTATCTGCCAATGGTTTACGCGATGGTGGCGATTGGCGTGCTGGGGTTTGTTGTCTGGGCGCACCATATGTATACGGTCGGCATGTCAGTGACGCAGCAAAGTTACTTCATGCTGGCCACCATGGTGATCGCGGTGCCGACGGGGATCAAGATTTTCTCATGGATCGCCACGATGTGGGGCGGCTCGATTGAGTTCAAAACCCCGATGCTGTTCGCCGTCGGCTTTATCTTCCTGTTCACGGTTGGCGGCGTCACCGGCATCGTGCTGTCACAAGCGCCGATCGATCGGGCCTATCACGATACCTATTACGTCATCGCGCACTTTCACTATGTGATGAGCTTAGGCGCGGTGTTTGGCATCTTTGCCGGGATTTATTTCTGGATCGGCAAGATGTCGGGGCGGCAATACCCGGAATGGGCTGGAAAGCTGCACTTCTGGGCGATGTTCATCGGGTCTAACCTGACGTTTTTCCCGCAGCACTTCCTTGGCCGCCAAGGCATGCCGCGCCGCTATATCGACTACCCCGAAGCCTATGCCTATTGGAACTGGTTCTCGACCATGGGGGCGTTCCTGTCGTTCGCGTCTTTTGTGTTCTTCCTTGGCATCGTGTTCTACACGCTGTTTGCGGGCCGCAAGATCACCGAGAACAACTATTGGAACGAATACGCCGACACGCTGGAATGGACGCTGCCTTGCCCGCCGCCCGAACACACGTTCGAGCAACTGCCCAAGCGCAGTGACTGGGACAAAGGCCACGCCCATTAACCAGATCAAAGTTCAAAAGGCCCCCGATCCGTTCGGGGGCCTTTTGCATGGCAGGGTGCTGCACGCGCGGCTGGTGCGGCGCCACGCCGCCTTTCTTTTTGAAGGCCGCCGCATAGTTCCTTACTATGCCTTATGAATACATCCACCGCTCACCAACGGAATCGCATCTGCATTTGTGGCCTTACCGGTCCCTAAGCAGGCGTGGCTTTGTCTGGTTCATCGGCGCCACCGCTGCGGTGATCGCGGTGCCGTTGTTCGCGGTGATCGGCTCTGCGGCGTTGTGGGGGTTGCTGCCGTTCATTCTGGCCGCAATTGCCGCGATCTGGTGGGCGCTGGAGCGGAATTTCCGCGACGGTGAGATCATCGAAGACCTTGCGCTGTCTGCCGATCAGATCACCCTTGTGCGTCATGGCCCGCGCGGATTGCGGCAGGACTGGCAGGCCAATCCCCATTGGGTGCGGCTGACCTTGCACGCCAAAGACGGACCGGTGCCTGACTATCTAACCCTGACCGGCAATGGCCGCGAGGTGGAACTGGGGGCCTTTCTGACCCCGGCCGAAAGGGTGGCGTTGCGGGCAGAACTGGCGCAGTTGCTGGCAGAGTTGCGGCCCTGACACCGCCGGGGGTTTCCACCCCCGCGCGGCAATCGCCACAGGCGATTGCCGCTTCCCCCGAGAGTATTTGTGCCAAAATGAACGGCAAATTTTAGACAAATTGTAGCGGCTTGCCATCTGAAAACGGCGTCCAAAAAAACCATTGATGCACAAAAGTATGCGGATCAGGCACCTTTACCCCAACCGCGCCTTGACCGCCGGGCCGACATTGCCGAAATCCATCTGCCCGGTGTATTTGGCCTTCAAGACCGCCATCACCCGGCCCATATCGCGGATGCTGTTGGCCCCCGAAGCCGCGATTGCGGCGACCACTGCGGCGTCCACCTCATCACCCGACAGTTGCCGGGGCAGAAATTCCTCGATCACCGCAATTTCAGCGGTTTCTTTTTCCGCCAACTCTAACCGTCCGCCTTCGGCATAGGCGCGCGCCGATTCCTGGCGTTGCTTGACCATTTTGGACATCAAAGCCAGAATATCGGCATCGGTCACTTCGACCACCCCGGCCTCGCTGCGGTTGGCGATCTCACGGTCTTTGATTGCCGCCGTGATCAGCCGCAACGTGGACAGCCGGGCCGCCGCCTTGGCCTTCATCGCCTCTTTCAAGGCTGTCTGTAGCCGATCCCGCAAAGCCATCTGCTGTTCCATCCCCATGGATTTCTTGAACACCCATCATACAGCGATGCACAGGCGGGCGCAACCTGACTAACGCATTGATATTCTTGTATAATCCTTTTGACGCAATGGCTTGACCCCACGGCCCGGCCCCCGTAGTGTCCGCCAAATTTATCACCACCCGGGAGTCGCTGCCATGCCCATCTCCGCCCCAGATCGCCCCACCGCCTGCCTTGCCCTTGCCGATGGAACGGTGTTTTACGGGCGCGGCTTTGGCGCGGTTGGTGAAACGGTGGCCGAGTTGGTGTTCAACACCGCAATGACCGGCTATCAGGAAATCATGACCGATCCGTCATATGCCGGGCAGGTGGTGACCTTTACCTTCCCCCATATCGGCAACACCGGGGTGACGGTGCAAGATGATGAAACCACCCAGCCGGTCGCGGCGGGCATGGTGGTGAAATGGGATCCGACCGAGGCCGCGAATTGGCGCGCCACCGGCGATCTGACCGCATGGCTGGCGCAAAAGGGCCGGATCGGCATCGGCGGCATTGATACCCGCCGCCTGACCCGCGCCATTCGGCAACAGGGTGCTCCGCATGTCGCGCTTGCGCATGATCCGGCGGGCAATTTCGATATCGCTGCCTTGGTTGCCCGGGCGCGCGCCTGGGTTGGCCTTGAGGGCCTTGACCTTGCGCGCGAGGTGACTTGCACGCAATCCTACCGCTGGGATGAACAACGCTGGGCCTGGCCTGCGGGCTATACAAGGCGCGTGGGCCCCGGCTTGCGGGTGGTGGCGATTGATTACGGCGCCAAGCGCAATATCCTGCGCTGCCTGGCGTCGGCGGGCTGCGACGTGACAGTGCTGCCCGCCAATGCCACCGCCGAGGATGTGATGGCGCTGAACCCCGAGGGCGTGTTTTTGTCAAATGGCCCCGGCGATCCGGCGGCAACCGGGGTGTATGCGGTGCCAATGATCAAGGGGGTTATGGCCGCCGATGTGCCGGTGTTCGGCATTTGCCTTGGGCACCAGATGCTGGCGTTGGCGCTGGGCGCGCGCACCGTCAAGATGAACCATGGCCATCACGGGGCCAACCATCCGGTCAAGGATATTGACACCGGGCGCGTTGAGATTACCTCGATGAATCATGGCTTTACGGTTGACAGCCAAACCCTGCCCACAGGCGTTGTGGAAACCCATGTGTCGCTGTTTGACGGTTCCAACTGCGGCATCCGGCTGGCGGGAAAGCCGGTGTTTTCGGTGCAATACCATCCCGAAGCCAGCCCCGGCCCGCAAGACAGCTATCACTTGTTCGAGCGCTTTGCCGATGCCATGCGGGCGCGCCGCACCGCCTGACCGCGCGGTTTGCCGCCCCCCGCCTCAACATCGCCGCCAAAAGTAAGCCGTTAACGTTTAGGTTAACGCAATCTTAACCGCGGTTGCGCCATCCTGACCTTACGGCCCGTTTGCACGGGCCATTGGGGGGATGATGTCCGTCACACAACTGCGCCCGATCCATCGCCATGCCCCCGGGGTGAAACCTGCGGGCGATGTGCGGCCATCGGTTGAAACGCTGGCGGTGGTGCTGCTGCGCGATGGCATCGTGCAGCCGCATGATATGGTGCAGGCCTTGGCGCTGCATGCCCTCAAACGCGGGCGGTTGGTGGATATCCTGCTCGCGCGCGGGCTGGTGGCCGAAACCCGCTTGTATCAGACTATGGCGCAGCATTGGGGGGTTGGTCTGGCCGATCTGGCCGCATCGCCTGCCGATGGCCGGGTGCTGGACGCGGTTGATCCGGTCTGGTGCCTGCAAAGCGGCTTTTTGCCCTGGCGCAAAGTGGGGGCGACAAGCATCATTGCCTGCGCCTATCCCGATGATTTTCCGCAACTGCGCGCGGCACTTGAGCCGGTCTATGGCCCGGTGATGATGGTGCTGGCGCCGCTGCGGGTGATTGAGGCGGCGATACTGGCGTCGCGCGGGGCGCGGCTGGCGTTGCGCGCCGAAACCCGCGTCGATGCAACGGAAAGCTGCCGCAATTTCAGCGCCCGCGCCGCGCGTCTGCCCGCCGCCTTGGTGCTGCTGGTCTTGGCCGCCATCACGGCGATCTGGCCGGTGGCCGTGTTGCTGGCGATCACGGGCTTTGCCCTGAGCGCGATGCTGTCCTTTACCGCCCTGAAACTGCTGGCCTATCGGGCGGTCCGGCGCGCGGCGGCCAGTCCGGAACCAACTGCACCGTCGCTATCCTTGTCCGCGCTGCCCGTCGTATCGGTGATGGTCGCGCTTTACCGCGAAAGCGATATCGCCGCCCGGCTGGTGGATCGGTTGGGGCGGCTGGACTATCCGCGCGAGTTGCTGGACATCTTGCTGGTGGTCGAAGAGGACGACGATCTGACCCGAACGGCGCTGGCCCATACCGCGCTGCCCGCGTGGATGCGGGTGATTGCGGTGCCTGCGGGATCGGTGAAAACCAAGCCGCGCGCGTTGAACTATGCGCTGGATCATTGCCGCGGAACGATTATTGGCGTCTATGACGCCGAAGACGCCCCCGCAGAGGACCAGATCCGCAAAGTGGCCGAGCGGTTTGCGGTTTGCGCCCCCGACGTGGCCTGCCTGCAAGGCATTCTTGATTTTTACAACCCGCGCAGCAACTGGCTGGCACGCTGTTTTACCACCGAATATGCGGCGTGGTTTCGCTTGTTTCTGCCGGGCATCGAACGGCTGGGGCTTGCGGTGCCCTTGGGCGGCACAACGCTGTTTTTCCGCCGCGCAGTGCTTGAGGCCTTGGGCGGTTGGGATGCGCATAACGTCACCGAAGACGCCGATCTGGGCTTGCGCCTTGCCCGTCACGGGCTGCGCACCGAACTGATCGACACCGTCACCTTCGAAGAAGCCAACTGTCGCACCCTGCCTTGGATCAAACAACGTTCGCGCTGGATCAAGGGCTACATGATCACTTGGGCCACCCACATGCGCGACCCGGTCTTGCTGTGGCGGCAATTGGGGGCGCGGCGGTTTGCAGGCTTTCAGATTTTGTTTGTCGGATCGGTGATGCAGGCGCTGTTGGCGCCGCTGTTGTGGTCCTTCTGGATCATTCCGTTCGGGCTGCACCATCCGGTGGCCGCGGCCCTTTCGCCTGCGATGTTTACCGCGCTGTGGTTGACGTTTTTGCTGACCGAAGCTCTGTCCATCGGCTTTGGCGTGGCCGGTTTGGCGCGCACCCGCCACCGCCTTAGCCCGTTTTTGGTGCCCAGCCTGATGCTGTATCACCCGCTTGCCAGCCTTGCCGCCTACAAGGGCCTGTGGGAGCTTTTGACCCGGCCGTTTTATTGGGACAAAACCAGCCATGGGCATTTCGACTAGGGCTGCCCAGTGGTTAAGGCATCACATGATTTACATACCGCAAGCTTTTGTAAAAAAATGACTTATCTTAACCGCAATTCGCCCGCTTCGACCCGCAACCGCGTCTCGAACGCTTGCGAGATATGGCTGCGCAGCGCGGTGTAGGCGGCATCGCCGTCTTGGGCTTCGATGGCGCGCACGATCTGGTCATGTTCCGCCAGTGCCACCTCGTCGCGACCCTCGGCTGCAAAAGACGTGGTCGTCATCAACGCCATCGACCGATGCACCAAATCCAGTTGCTGCACCAAAAAACGGTTGTGCGATGCCAGATGAATTTGCTTGTGAAACCGTTTGTTGGCGCGTGACAGCAGGCGCGGATCGCCGCCCAACAGCGCGCGGTCGGCCTCGACCATGCCGCGCAGCACATGCACTTCTTCGGGGGTGGCATGACGGGCGGCCAGCCGGGCGGCCAACCCTTCCAGTTCGGTGCGCACGGTGTAAAGTTCCGACAGTTGATTGTGATCAAGGCTGGCCACGATCAGACTGCGGCCGTCGCGGGTCAGCATGGCTTGGGTTTCCAGCCGCTGCAACGCCTCGCGCACCGGGGTGCGCGACACGCCCAACCGTTCGGCCAACTCACTTTCGACCAGCCGGTCACCGGGTTTGTAAAGCCCGCTTTCAATCGCCTCAAGGATCAGCATATAGGCGTCTTTTTGCAACGGGGTGGTCCTTTGACTGGCGCTGTTGCCACCCTAACCGCCTGCGGCACCGGGGTTCAACCCACCGATTGCCCCCATCGCCGTGGCGGGATAAACAATGGCATGATCAAACAGCAGTTCGCACATGTCACCACTTGGGTCTTTGACCTTGATAACACGCTTTATCCGCCGCGCTACCGCCTGTTTGACCAGATCGAAGTGCGGATGACCGATTGGGTGATGCGCGCCTTGGGCGTGGGTCGCCATGAGGCAAACCGGCTGCGGCAACACTATTGGGATAGCTATGGCACCACCCTTGCCGGGTTGATGCGCGAACACAACGTTGATCCCACCCCCTATCTGACCGATGTGCATGATATTGATTTCACTGGACTTCCCCGCGACCCTGATCTTGCGGCCGCCATCGCGGCCCTGCCCGGACGCCGGATTGTGTATACCAACGCCTGCGAACCCTATGCTCACAAAGTGTTGGCAGCGCGGGGGCTGACCGGGCTGTTTGATGCGGTTTACGGCGTCGAACACGCGGGATTTCGCCCCAAACCTGAACAAGCGGCGTTTGAGGCGATTTTTGCCATCGACGGCGTGAACCCCGCACAGGCGGCGATGTTTGAAGACGATCCCCGCAATCTGGCAGCGCCGCATCGGATGGGGATGAAAACCGTATTTGTCGCCCCTAAACCGCTGCGCGCGCTGCATATTCAACACCACACCGATGATCTGGCAGCGTTTTTGCGCCAAGTGGTATAGCGGCGGCCCGAGACGCTTTGTCGCTTCGCTATTGCGCCGCCAGCGCATAGGTTTAGCGAAATGATTGGGATGAAAATGGCGCGGGCACAGACAGATATCTTGATTTCGGGCGGCGGTGTGGCGGGGCTGACGGCGGCGGCGGCCTTTGGATCGGCAGGATTTTCGGTGCTCATCGCCGAGCCGAACGCGCCCATCACCGATGCCGACAGCGATGGCGCCGATCTGCGCACCACGGCGTTCTTGCAACCGGCGGTCGCGGTGTTGCGCAGCGCCGGTCTGTGGGAACGGCTGGAACCGCAGGCGTGCGCATTGCAAGTCATGCGTATCGTCGATGCCGGTGGGACCACGCCCGAGGCGCGGATGACAAAGGATTTTAATGCCGCCGATATCTCGGATCAGCCGTTTGGCTGGAACTTGCCGAATTGGCTGTTGCGGCGCGAAATGGTCGCCAGGCTTGGCGCGTTGCCGAATGTGACGTTTCTGCCCGGCGTGGCCACAACCAAACTGCTGGTGCGCGACGCCCATGCTTTGGTCAGCCTGTCAAACGGCACATCGGTTGCCGCGCGTCTGGTCGTGGCGGCGGATGGGCGGGCGTCAACCATGCGGGGGGCGGCAGGTATTGGCGTGAAAACAACGCAGTATGGCCAAAAGGCGGTGACATTCGCCGTCACCCATCCGGTGCCGCATGACAATATATCCACCGAAACCCACCGCAGCGGCGGGCCGTTTACTTTGGTGCCGCTGCCGGACCGCGATGGAGCGCCGTGTTCCGCGGTGGTCTGGATGGAAACCGGCCCCGAGGCAGAGCGGTTGGCCGCCCTGCCCGATGGTGCATTTGAGCAAGAGGCCAGTGCGCGGTCTTGCCATGTTCTGGGACCGCTGACGCTTGCGTCGCGCCGTCTGGTCTGGCCGATTATCAGCCAGATCGCCGACCGGATGGCGGGCGACCGCGTGGCACTGATGGCCGAGGCCGCCCATGTGATGCCACCCATCGGCGCGCAAGGGCTGAACATGAGCTTGACCGATCTGGCAGTGTTGCTGGAACTGGCACAGGCCGATCCGGCGGCTTTGGGCGGTCCTGCGATGCTGCAGGCCTATCACCGCCGCCGCTATCTGGATATCCGCACAAGGGTGATGGGTGTTGATGCGCTGAACCGTGCGTCGATGGCGCAGTCCCAAGGTTTGCGCGATTTGCGGGCGGGGGCGCTGGCGGCGCTTTATGCGGCAACGCCGCTGCGGCGCGCGGTGATGAAGGCGGGATTGGGGATTTAGCCCAAGGGCACGCGCGCGCCCGTTAAAGACCCAGCTTGCGCGCCACCATTTCGCCCACAACGGCCGGGTTAGCCTTGCCGCCCGATGCTTTGATCACCTGTCCGGTAAACCAACCCGCCAGTTTCGGGTTGGCTTGCGCCTTTGCCACTTGTTCCGGGTTGGCGGCAATCATCGCATCAACCGCAGTTTCGATTGCACCGGTGTCGGTGACCTGCTTCATGCCGTTTGCCGCGGCAACTTCGGCTGGGTCGCCGCCGGTCGTCCAGATGATTTCGAACAAATCCTTGGCCATTTTGCCCGAAATTTCGCCTGACGCGATCAGATCCAGCACGCCGCCCAACTGCGTAGTTGACACCGGGCTGTCGGCAATCGCCAAGCCTTGCTTGTTCAGCCGCCCGAACAATTCGTTGATCACCCAATTCGCCGCCTGTTTGCCATCGCGGCCCTGCGCCACAACTTCGAAAAACCCGGCCGATTCCAGATCAGCCGTCAGCACCGAGGCGTCATAATCGGTCAGCCCAAAGTCACCGATAAACCGCGCCTTTTTGGCGTCGGGCAATTCCGGCATGCTGGCGGCGATCTGGTCAACCCACGCCTGTTCAATCTCCAGCGGCAGCAGATCGGGATCGGGGAAATAGCGGTAGTCATGCGCCTCTTCCTTGCTGCGCATGCTGCGGGTTTCGTTGCGGTCCGGGTCGTAAAGCCGGGTTTCCTGCACCACTTTGCCGCCGTCTTCCAGGATCGCAATCTGCCGGCGCGCCTCGACGTCAATTGCCATCTGGATGAACTTCATCGAGTTCATGTTCTTGATCTCGCACCGGGTGCCAAGATGGCTAAAATCTTGGGTCGCTTGGTATTTTTCATATTGGCCGGGCGGGCAGACCGATACGTTGACATCAGCCCGCATGTTGCCGTTTTGCATATTGCCATCGCAAGTGCCCAGATAACGCAGAATCTGACGCAGTTTGACCACAAACGCCGCCGCCTCTTCGGGGCCGCGAATATCGGGGCGGCTGACGATTTCCATCAGCGCCACGCCCGTGCGGTTGAAATCCACGAAAGACATTGACGGGTCCATATCATGGATGGATTTGCCCGCGTCTTGTTCCAGATGAATGCGCTCGATCCGCACGCGGCGCGCAACACCGGGTGACAGGTCGATCAGCACTTCGCCCATCCCCACGATGGGGTGGTAAAGCTGCGAGATTTGATAGCCCTGCGGCAGATCGGGGTAGAAATAATTCTTGCGATCAAAGGCCGAGCGCAGGTTGATCACCGCCTTCAGGCCCAACCCGGTGCGCACGGCCTGTTCGATGCAAAAATCGTTGATGACCGGCAACATGCCGGGCATGGCGGCATCGACAAAGGCAACGTTTGAATTCGGCTCGGCCCCCACGGCGGTGCTGGCGCCGGAAAACAGTTTGGCGTTTGACGAGACCTGCGCATGAATTTCCATGCCGATCACCAGTTCCCAGTCCCCCTTGGCCCCGGAAATAACCTTGGGTTTTGGCGCGGTATAGGTCAGATCAAGCATGGCAGGCTCCGGAATATGTGGAGTCTTTCTATGCAAGCGGTGGCTGCGGGGCAAGGGTCGGGGGTGGCGGATTTGCGCCTATTTTACCGCGCAAAGCGCCGCGAAACTTGCCAGATCGCGCCGGGGCGGCAATGACGCGCCTGCCGTGCAGCGGGGTGCGGTCTGGATGCGAACGGGTTAATGCGGATTTTCTCAGTGTATCTTCTGGTCGCAGCGACCTTGGCTTTGACGGCGTGCAGCAAATTGTCGATCCCCGATCTGACCGCGTATCTGCCAACGGCGAACCTGCCCGCCATGCGCTGGGATCACCAACCCCAAGCCGCCGAATGGACCACCCGCGGTCTGCTTGCAGTGGCCGCGCGCGATGACGTGCTGGCAGGCCGGGTGCCGGGCGATATTGAAACATGGTGCCCGCGATACGAAGCCGCCAGCCTGCCACAGCGCCGCGCGTTCTGGGTTGGGCTGTTGTCGGCGGTGGCGAAATATGAAAGCAGCTGGAACCCGCGCGCATCGGGCAGCGGCGGGCGCTATATTGGCTTGATGCAGATATCGCCGCGGTCGGCCAGAAATTATGGCTGCGAGGTCAGTTCGGTTGCGGGACTGAAAGACGGGGGCGCAAATCTGGAATGCGCGGTCAAACTGCTGGCCTATCAGGTGGAACGCGACGGCGTGGTGGCGGGCAACGGCAAACGTGGCATCGGGCGCGACTGGATGCCCTTGCGCAAATCGGCCAAGCGGGCCGAGATGGCAAAATGGACCCGCAGTCAGGCCTATTGCGCGGGGTAAGGCGCAAGATTTGCGCCCGACGCCCGCGCAGATCCTGCGCACCTTTACAGCCCCGCCAGCATCCGCCCCGCCATTTCCGACAGATCACGGCTTAACCCCGGGGCGGCCAAAATGCGCTGCAATTGCCCCCGGATCATGGCTTGGCGGTCGGCGTCATAGCGCCCAGCGACCTCGAATGCCGTCGACATCCGTGCCGCGGTTTGCGGGTTCAGCGGATCAAGCCGGATCAGCCAATCGGCCAACAAGCGGTAACCATCGCCCGATGCGTGATGAAACCCCGCATGGTGCGCAGTCAGAGCCCCAAGAACGGACCGGAACCGGTTGGGGTTTTTCCAGTCGAAATCGGCGCGCGCGGTCAGGATTTGGGTAGTGGGTGCAGCCGCATCGGGGGCGGCCATAGCAATTTGCACCGCAAACCATTTGTCCATCACCAGCCGGTCTTGCGCCCAGGTCGCGGCAAACTGCGCCAAAGCGTCCTGCCCCTTGCCCACGTCCAGCAAACAGACCAGCGCGCCAAAACTTTCCGTCATATTGTCGGCGGTGCGAAAGGCATCCGTTGCGGCAACGCCACCGTCCAACCGCGAGATCAGCGCCAACGCCATCAGACGCAAGCTGCGCTTGCCCGCAGCCTTGGCATCGGGCGAATAGGCCCCCGGCACGTGCATCGCGGCTTCAAGACCGGGCAGACCAGCCGCCAGCCGCTGTGCCAGCGCCAGTTGCAGCGCGCGACGCGCAGTATAAATGCCCATCGGATCAGGCACATGGCCCGCGCTGTGCAGCGTTGCCGCCATATCATCATCGCCGGGCAATCGCAGGGCAAGCGCACGAAACGCCGGATCAAGGCTTTCGTCAAACGCCAGCCGCGCCGCCGCGTCCAGATAATCGGGCGCGGGGGCTGACCCATCGACGATCATCCGCGCCAAAACATCCTTGGACAGCGCCCGCCCCGCCTCCCACCGGTTAAAGGCGTCGGTGTCATGCGCCAGCACGAAGGCCCGCTCAGTTGCGCTGACCGCGCGTTCCAACACCACCGGGGCGGAAAACCCGCGCAATATCGACGGGATTGGCCGTGCCGCCAGCCCGTCAAAGACAAAACTTTGCCGGGCCTGCACCAGTTCCAATACTTGGGTTGGTGCCACCTCGGCCCCGTTTGGCCCCAGCAAACCCACCGCAACCGGGATCACCTTGTCGTCTTTCACCGGCTGCCCCGGCGTGGCCGGATTGTGCTGTGCCAGATGCAGCACATAGCGACCCGCCACGCCGCCCGGTTGCCAATCGTCGGTGACCGCCACGCGCGGTGTGCCGCTTTGGGTATACCACAGCGCAAACTGCGACAGATCGCGGCCGGTGGTGTCTTCGAACACCTTCAACCAATCCTCAATCGTGGCGGCCTGCCCATCGTGGCGGTCGAAATACAAATCCAGCGCGCGGGCATAATCGGCGTCACCGACCAGCCGTTTCAGCATGCCGATCACCTCGGCCCCCTTTTCATAGATGGTGGCGGTGTAGAAATTGTTGATCTCGATATAGCTGTCGGGCCGCACTGCATGCGCCAGCGGGCCGCCATCTTCGCGAAACTGCCGGGCGCGCAGCATCATCACGTCTTCGATACGTTTGACGGCATGACTGCGCATATCACCGGAAAACTGCTGATCGCGAAACACCGTCAGCCCTTCTTTCAGGCACAACTGAAACCAATCGCGGCAGGTGATGCGGTTGCCGGTCCAGTTGTGAAAATATTCATGCGCGATGATTGCCTCGATGCGCCCGTAGTCATCATCGGTCGCGGTATCCGGGCTGGCCAGAACATAGCGAGAGTTGAAAATGTTCAACCCCTTGTTCTCCATCGCGCCCATATTGAAGTCGTCAACCGCCACAATGTTGAAAATGTCCAAGTCGTATTCGCGACCGTAAGCAGTTTCATCCCAGGCCATCGACCGGATCAGACTGTCCATCGCATAGACACAATTGTCTTGATCGCCGGGGCGCACCCATATGTTCAGCGCCACTTTGCGGCCCGATGCGGTGGTGAAAGCGGCGGAATGCGCCACCAGATCGCCCGCCACCAAGGCAAACAGATAGGCCGGTTTAGGCCATGGATCATCCCACTGCGCCCAACCGATGCCCGCCGCCGCCGGATTGCCGTTTGACAACAGCACCGGCAGATCGGCGTTCACCCGCACTGAAAACCGCGCCATCACATCGGGGCGGTCGGGGTAAAAGGTGATCTTGCGAAAGCCTTCGGCCTCGCATTGGGTGCAATACATGCCGTTCGACATATAAAGCCCCTCCAGCGCGGTGTTATCCGCAGGGGCGATTTCGACCACGGTTTCCAGCACAAACGGCTGATATGGTAGCAAGTCCGCCGCCACGGTCAGCCCGGTGTCATCGGGCACCACCGCCACTGCAACGCCATCAACCTTGCACGACACCAACACCAGCTTTTCGCCGTCCAGCCGCAGATCAAGCCGCCCCGCCCGCGCCGGATTTGGCGCCATCTGCAGGCGCGCCGTCACCCGCGTGGCGCTGGGGTGCAGATCGAATGTCAGATCGACTTTGGACAGCAGATGGCTGTAGGGCAGATAATCGGCAAGCCGGATGGTGCGTGGATCGGACATGGGGTTCTCCTGTTGCGCGCAAGGTCGGTCAAACCGCGCGGCGGCGCAAGAGTTTGCAGGCAGGGGCTTTACGAATCTGTGCCAGCCGCTATTTAATCTGTTCTATGAATGTTCTGGTTTGGTTCAAGCGCGACCTGCGCATCCATGATCACCCTGCCCTTGCGCGCGCCGCAGGGATTGGCGCGGTTTTGCCGCTGTATATCGTCGAGCCAGAGTATTGGGCGCTGCCCGACACTTCGGCCCGCCAGTGGGAGTTTACGGCCGAAGCCCTGACCGATTTGCGCGTGCAGTTGGGGGCCATCGGCGCGCCTTTGGTGGTGCGGGTGGGCGATGCGGTGGATGTTCTGGCGCGCATCTGCCGCCAAAACGGCATCACCCGCATCATCAGCCATGAAGAAACCGGCAACCAATGGACCTACGGGCGCGATGTGGCGGTGAAGGCATGGGCGCGCGGCGTTGGCATCACGTGGGATGAGGTGCCGCAATCAGGCGTGGTGCGGCGGTTGCGCGGGCGCAACGGCTGGGCACGCCAACGTGACGGCTTTGTGGCGGCGGACCTGATCGCGGCCCCGCGGGCCCTGAACCCGGTGCCCAATCTGGAACCGGGGCCGATTCCAACCGCGCGCGGGTTAAAGTTGATGGATGACCGCTGCCCGCACCGCCAAAGCGGCGGGCGCGATCAGGCGATGGCGATCATGGACAGTTTTCTTACCCTGCGCGGAGAGCCGTATCGCGCCGCCATGTCATCCCCGGTGACCGGAGAACGGGCCTGCTCGCGGCTATCCGGGCATCTGGCCCTTGGGTCGGTGTCGATCCGCGAAGTGGTGCAAACCACCACCTTGCGTCAGGCCCAGCGCCCCGGCGGCCGCTGGGCCGGTTCGCTGGCCAGTTTTCAAAGCCGCTTGGCATGGCGCGATCACTTCATGCAAAAGCTGGAGGATCAGCCCAGCATCGAGACGCATTGTTTGCAACGCGCGGCGGAAACCTTGCGCCCGCGCATCAGTGACGCCACAAGGCTGGCGGCGTGGGAGACCGGCGAAACCGGTTTGCCGTTTCTGGATGCCTGCATGCGCTATCTGGCGGCGACGGGCTGGTTGAACTTTCGGATGCGCTCGATGGTGATGGCGTGTGCCAGTTATCACTTGTGGCTGGATTGGCGCTGCACCGGGGCCATTCTTGCGCGCCGCTTTACCGATTATGAACCCGGCATCCATTGGCCCCAAGTGCAGATGCAATCGGGCACCACCGGTATGAACACCCCGCGGATATACAACCCGATCAAGCAAGGCTGGGATCAGGACCCGACCGGCGCGTTTACCCGGCGCTGGCTGCCGGAACTGGCGGCAGTGCCGGATGCGCATCTGCAAGAGCCGTGGAAATGGTCAGGGGCCGGATCGGTGCTGGGGCGGCGTTATCCTGATCCGATCGTCGATGTGGCCTCGGCACAGCGCGCCGCACGCGATGCGGTGTGGGGTTTGCGCCGCAAACCCACAGCCCGCGCCGAAGTGGCAGTGATCGTCGAGCAACACGCCAGCCGCGCGCCGCGCCGGGGGGCCACACGCGCGCCCAGCCCGGCCAAGGGCCAGCTTTCGTTGGATTTGTAGGGCGGTTCAGGTTATGATGAAAACAGCAAAATCGGAAAGTGCGTTCGACTGCCGCAAGAAGCGGCGATTTCCGGTTCCATCCAAACCTGAACCGCTTTAATGCCAAAAATGCGCCGCAAATCCGATTTGCCGGTCAAAACCTGCGTCACATGTGGGCGGCCGATGGTGTGCGTAAGGCTTGGGAAAAGACCTGGGATCAGGTCAAATACTGTTCAGACCGCTGCCGGATCGAAAAAACCCGGCCCGAAAAGGGCCACGGCAAATAGGGGCGCGTCAGCCCCCCCACGAATGTTTACTCAAACCTAAAGCGACACGGCCATCGCCTCAAGTTTGGCCAAAGTGGTCTGGCCCAGCACATCGGCGCCAAAGCCCAGCGCCGTATCGCGGGCCTGAACCGTTGGCAGCGTCATGGTCTGGGTGATCCGCACGCCCCCGGCTTCGGGGGTC
>JANPLZ010000011.1:0-6447 GCA_031422555.1 Cypionkella sp.
TTGTTTTACAGGCTTTGGCCCCGCCTTTCCCGGCTGGGTGATTCGCGGCGTTTGGCCGGGCGTTTGGGCAGAAATGCCCCAGACTGTGCAAGATACAGAAACAGTCGCCCGGAATTGTCTTGCGAAAGCGCGGCGAAACCAGGTTGGCGCAACCCGTGGCTGCAAAATGCCCTCCCCCTTGTGGCACTGTTTGTAATTAAGGTAAAAATATGGCATGACGAAAGCTTAAGTAAGTCGGTGTATGGCTTGCTGTATTGCGGAGATTGAAATCATGTTTGGAAAAAACCTATTGAAGACCCTGGCGACTGCTGCGGTTCTGACTGTGATGGCGGGCGGGGCGCAGGCGGCATCGGTTGCGTGCAATACATTTCCTTTAAAAGATGTGACGAATCTGGTGATTCCCAATATTGGGTGTGAAGTTTTGACCTCGGACAGCAATGACAACAATGCGGCTGTGTCGGGCATGTTCGGCGTGACCGATTGGGACCAAATTGCAAAGATCAATTTTCCCGATAACTACGGCGGTGGTACCCTATCTTCCAACGGGTTTCTGACAATCACCGGTGATACAGAAACAGGCATATGGTCAATTTCCGCAAGTGTGTTGAGCGCTTGGGAAAATGTGATGCTGATCTTCAAGGCAGCCAATGACAATGCCGACGTTTTTCCGGGGGCTGTGATCGGTTACCTGATCAACAGTTCGCCGGGCACCTACGAATCTCCAGTTTTCGGTATCCAAGGCGGGAAGGGACCGCTCGCTGGGACGTTTAAGACAAAAGATATCAGCCACATTTCGCTGTATGTTTCCACGCCCGCCGCCGTCCCCGTCCCCGCTGCAGGCCTTCTGCTGTTGGGTGCGCTTGGGGGGCTGGCCGCGCTGCGGCGTCGTCGCCGCGTCTGACAGCTTTCACAGCATAGTTTAGCAAGGGGGCCTTTTGGCCCCCTTTTGCATGGGCTGGCCCGGTGTGGGGTGATTCGCGGCCGACTGGCAGCACCCCCGCAATTCACCCCCCGGCGCGTGTTAACCATCTGACCCCACAGCATAAATCGGGGCTTTTTGCGTTGCATATGATAAAAATGCTCTGAATGGTCAAAAAACCTTCACAGACGTGTGCGCAGGCGCGGGCATCCTTTGCAAAGTGGCGGGAATTGCGGCATAATTGGGGCGGGGGTAAAGGTGTCATGCCGTAACGGGGTGACGCTGTCGTGTGTAGTGTGTGACCCGATAAGGTCGTTTTCCAATATTCCGTGGCGGTAAAGTCATCGTTGCGGCGCTGTTTTTGCACAAGGACGCTGCCCCATTATGCAGATAAGAATTCCTTTCACTCGCATTTCTGCGCTGGTGTTTTCTGGCGTTTTGGCTTTTTCCAGCAGTTTGGCGTGGCCACTTGCGGCGGCGACTTTGGATGTTCCCGCCGCCGAACAGGCACCGGCGGGGCGCGGGGTGGCGCTGCAGCAGCGCTTTCTTGACAGCGGCGCGTCGGTCGTCACCACAGCCGATCAGCGCTATTGCGCGATCAGCCAACGCATTGATATTGCGGCTTCGGATTACCGCGCCGCGGATGGCACCGTTGTGCCCTACGATCAGGTGATCCGCAGCCCTGCCACCTCGACGCAAGTGATGGCCGGGCCTGAGGGGCTGATGGGCGTGCGGGTGCAGATGAAATATTCCCCGGCGGCGCAAGCCGGGATCGTGCTGATGATCGGATCCGGCACCGATGCCACCGCAACCGAAGATGTGGCGGGCCTGCTGGAACCCTCGACCGACAGTTTGCGTCTCGAGGGTGCTGTGGCCGCAAGACTGGTGGCCGCGTTTCGCGCCGGGACGCCGGTGCGTCTTGCCGCCACCAGCCGGGCCACCGGGCGGCAGGTAAGCGATGTTCTGGCCGCCCCCGACATGGTGGCGCTGGACGCCTGTCAGGCCGAACTTGCGACCGCGCCCGCCCCGGTCTTGCCGCCGCTGGCCAATCAGGTCAGCCTTGATTTCGACGCCGCCCCATCGCCCGAAACCCGCGCCACGCTTGACGATTACCGCGCCTGCGGCATGACGCCCAGCGATGCGCCGCTGCATCTGGGGCGGATCAAGGCCACGACGGGGCTTTTCAGCCATACCGACAAGGTTTTTGTCAGCTTTGATGACAAGGGCAAGCTGGACCGGGTCTATGTGCCGGGTCTGTTTGATGCCGGTTTTGGCGGCACCTCGTCGGGGCAGGCACAGGTCAGTCTGGCCGCCGACAGCAATGCGCCCGATGCCGAAAATGCCGTGACCGGCTGCATCGGGTCTGCGGCGCTGGCCATGTGTGATATTGAACAGATCGATGGCCCCGGGCATCGGTTGCAGATGTGCGATGTCTTGCCCGCCGGTGACGCGTTGGGCGAAGAGATTGCCTATCTTGACCCCCGATCAGGTGGCGGCTTTTTCCCCGGTGGTGGCACTGGGGGCGGTGGCGAAAATGGCGGTGGCACCAGCGGCACTGGCGGTGGCGGCACTGGCGGGGGTGGAACCGGCGGGGGTGGTGAGAACCCGCCGCCGCCGCCGCCCCCCTCTCCGGTGCCGCTGCCGCCAGCCGGTATTTTGCTGCTGGCAGCCCTGACCGCCGCTGCCGCCCTGCGTTGGCGTCGGGCCTGATCCGGGGGCCTGATGTTTCGCGCGCGAAACAAAGCGGCTTTGCGGCAGACTTTGGCCGAAGATCACCGCAAGTCAGAAAAAAGCCACCCGCTGGGGTGGCTTTTTCATATCCGGACTGACGAAACCGGGGTCAAAGGCGGGGGCGGCGCCGCCGCGCCACAACCCCAAGCCCGCCAAGCGCCAACAGCAGCATCGGTAGTGCAGCCGGCACCGGCACCGGTGCGGCGGTGGTGTAGGTGACATCGTCCATCACATAATAGCCTGCATCTCCCCAGACAACGACGGTGTCGATCAGGCCGCTATAGCCCGCGCCGAGGAAGGTTGGCATGGCGTTCACATCAAGGCTGGCAGAGATCGACATAGATAAGCCGTCCAAGAAAAGTTCAAAGAACACAGGGGCATGGCCTAGGCTGGGTCCATAGCCTGCAAAATAGGCCCCCCCGAAGACGGCATCGGCCAAAAAGGAAAAAGAGGTCGCTTGGAAACTGGTGTCAAAGTCTACCGCGTTAGCATAGCTGCGCTGGAACGGCGAGTTCGCATTGTAGGGATCACCGTTTTCGACATCATGCGACCAGTTGTTCCCCCAGGTGATGCCGCCGTAGCCATCGGCAACCGCGCCAACACCGGACAAGTCGTCAAAGGTGACGACCGTGGCTTGGGCCGCGGGCGCGGCCAGACAAAGCGCGAGGGCAAGTGGGGCAAGGATGTTCATGCGAAAATCTCCCGTCAGATTAAGGATAAATCAAATCACAGCCCTGTGATTTTTACAACGCCCCAGTGCCCGCCGTCAGACCGCCGCCACCCCCGCCAAAACCTTTGGCGTTTGATCGCCGAACACCCCCTATTGCGGCACAAACCTTGGCAGCGTTTTCAGCGCTTCGGCCATAAAGCGTTGCATCCTTGCGTCGGCGGCGGCCTCGGTCTCACCCGGATTGATCGGGGTGACAAAGCGGATCAGCGCGCCGTCGCTGCGCCCGCGGGTCAGGCTGTCCCAGACCACAGAAAACTTGGCGGCATAGTCGCTGGTCATGCGCTGGCCGCGCTGTTCGAACCAGTAATAGACCAGTTGCTTGGACATGCCCTTCTGGATCACCGCCCGGTTGACGTTGAAATCACCGTAAACCGTGCCCGGCATCGACACCGGTGTCGGGTCGATCGAGAACACTTCCCAGCCGCCGACCGGCAGGCAAACCTCGGGCGAATGCAGGCCCTCGCCTTCGGTCTGGCTGACATACCAGGCGGCAAACAGGTTGACGCTGCCGTCACCCGCGGCCTGATAGGTGGCGTTGATATAATCGCTTGCGCCCAGCACCGCCTCGGTTTCGGCGTCCAGCCGCTCGGGGCTGCCGGACCAGGCCGCGATGTCGCGCGGAAACAGCGCGAAAGTGTCCCGATCCACCGTCTGGCGTGCCGGGGCAGGGGCCAGCACAAACGCCGCCCCCACCGCCAGCGACACCAGTGCCGCGCCGATCAGACCCCGCGACGGCGCGATGGCCAGCCCCCGGCGCAATTGGGTGGCAAAGCCCTCGGTGTCCAGATCAATGGTTTCCGACAGCGGCAGCGGGTTGGGCGTCAGCCGCTGCAGCGCGATGGCCATCCCGAACAACACCGCAATACAGGCCCCGAAAATCACCCAGCCTTCGAAAAAGTGCAAAAACCCTTCGGCTTGCCCGATGCCATAGCTGTTCACCAGCACCGCGATCACGCCGATGCGGAACGAATTCATCAGCACGGTCAGCGGTGCGGCCAGCAAAAACAGCACCGCCTTGTGCCAGAACGGGCCACGGTAAAGGATGCCGAACAGGTAGGAAAACGACAGGATCGGGAACAGATAGCGCAGACCGGAACAGGCCTCGGCCACTTGCAGCTTGTAGACGCCCAGATCAATCACATTGCCTTCCAGAAACACCGGAACACCCATCAACTCGACAAACCAGACGCCCACCTGCGACGAGATCAGTTGCAGAAAGATCGTCAGCTTCCAGAACACGAATTGCGGCAAGGGCAGCATGAACACCAGATGCAGCACCGGCAACTGGTGCTGGCGGCCGCGCTGCCAGCCCATCACGGTCAGCACCACGCCGCCCACCCACAGGATGAAGGCATAGGTCACCAGATCGGGGATCTGCACCAGATTGCCGAACAGCCCGAACATGAGTGCCGCGGCAATCAGCGCAAGGCCCGGCCTGCGGTCGATCACGGCTGTGGGGTCGATGGCCGGGGCCTGGCGCAATTCGCGCAGGAACAGGTAAAGCGAGATCAGCGGGATCAGCGGCCCGTGGCTGTATTCCGCCGTCACCCAGGCGCGGCCCAGCGACGCAAAGCCCAGCCAGAACACCGGCAGCGCGGCCAGCACCAGCAGCAGCAGCCAGCCCAGGCCCAAGGGCCGCATCAGGGTGGATTGGGCCACGTTGGATTGGGCCACGTTGGATTGGGGCAGGGCGCTGCCATGGTCCGGCGGGGAGATCAGGGTCATCGGGCGCATATCTCACAAATACGGGCAGAACAAAGGGAATGCGCTGCAACCATAGCCGAATTCCTGTGGGGAGGCGACTCCGGAAGCCGCCAAAACTGCAATGTTGACAAGGATGTGCGGGGATGTGCGGGGATGTGCGGGGATGTGCGGGCGCAAGGCCGCTTTGCCCAAAGGCAAAAACCGCCCCCGGCGGGCGCGGGCTTTCCCACGGCATCATTTGTCTTGTCGGGTGCATGTGCCTTATGCTGATGCTTGATGTCAGGGCAGGGTCGCTGCGCCGGGGCCAAGGATCAGAAGGGTTGCAAAATCTTATGCGCAACATGGGACGACGGATCGGTGGGGTGCTGCCCGGGCTGGTGCTGCTGGCGACAGGGGCGGTGGCGCAAGACATCCCATCGGCGGTGGGGCGCATTATCTATTCGGATGTGCTGCAGCCCGGGGCGGCGATGTGCAGCGGCGTGCTGGTGGCCCCGGATCTGGTGCTGACGGCGGGCCATTGCGTGCGCGGCGCGGTGGCAGATCCGGCGGGCCTGCGGTTTGATGCGGGCTGGACGGATGGTCACCCCGCCGCGCGCCGCCTTGGGCGCAAGGTGATCCTGACCGCCGATGCAGAGCCCGCCGGTCAAGTCGGTTTTGCAGGTCTGGTCGGTTTTGCAGGTCTGGCGCAGGACGTGGCGCTGATCGTTCTGGACAGCGCCTTTGCCCCTGATGAGGCCACACCGCTGCCAATTGCCACCGCCCCGGCCGATGAATTTGTGCTGCACGCTTTCGCCCGCACCGCCCCCGGGCATCCTGCCCCGGCGGTGGTCTGCACGCTGCGCGCCCGCGTGCCGGGACCGGAACCCGATCTGCCGGAACCCGATCTGCCGGAACCCGGCCTGCTGGGTCTTGATTGTCCGGTGGTTTCGGGCAATTCCGGCGCGCCGCTGCTGCAAACCGGCAGCACCGGCTGGCAAATCGCCGCCATCATGGTCGCCGCAGGCAAAGGCCCGGTCCGCGCCTGGGCCACCCAGATCCCCGAAGCCTTGCTGGCACGGATTTCACAGCGGGTGGAGTGAGGTTGGGGGGGCGATGCGGTTGCGGGTGGGCTGCACGGGGCTATTGGCACCAACATCTTGATTATACTGATGAAAGAAGCGTCGCTACCCCCCCCGTCAGGGCCGGAACTCGAATGTCCTGCCAACTGACAAAAACACCGAGCTGGCATTGGCGCGGCCGATGCCGTCTTCGTCTTTGATGCGGTGGTTGGCACCGGCGCTCAGGGTCCAGTCTTGGCTAAGGGCATAGTTCAGGGCGGCGTTCAGGCTGGTGTTATCGGTGACAGTGCCGCTGGCGGTGTCTT
>JANPLZ010000012.1:0-26886 GCA_031422555.1 Cypionkella sp.
TGACCGGATGCAATGGGGCGGCTTGATCCAGTTTTGGAACGATATCTACCTGCCCTATTTCATTGGCGCGCTCTTGCCGGGGATTATTATCTCGTTAGTTGCGTATTACGTCACGATCCCGGTTGTGCGGGCCTATCAGACCGCGCGGCTTGCCAAATCTGATGAACGCCGTGAACGCCGCCGCAAGCTGAAAGCCGCGCTGGTCGAAGCGGCGTCGCGGTTGCGGCCGCATCGGGATGCAGACAAAGGCGATGGCAGCGGATCAGAGCTGCCTTAGCACAGAAGGGAGTCGGGTATGGAAAAGCTGCGTCTAGGGGTGAATATTGACCATGTGGCCACGGTGCGAAACGCGCGGGGCGTGTCTTATCCCGATCCGTTGCGCGCGGCCCTGTTGGCCGAAGCTGCCGGTGCGGATGGCATTACCGCCCATTTGCGCGAAGACCGCCGGCACATCCGCGATGCGGACATAGAGGCGTTGATGGCGGGCCTGGCCACGCCGTTGAACTTTGAATGTGCTGCCACGGATGAAATGCACGCCCTTGCCCTGCGCCTGCGCCCCCACGCCATTTGTCTGGTTCCCGAAAACCGCGCTGAACGCACCACCGAAGGCGGGCTTGATGTGGCGGGCGATGAAAACCGGCTGGCGCATTACATCGCACCCTTGCGTGACGCAGGCATCCGGGTGTCGATGTTCATTGGCCATGCCCGCGCGCAGATCGAATCCTCAGCCCGCATCGGCGCGGCTGTGGTTGAACTGCATGCTGGCCATTATTGCGACATGCACGAAGAAGGCCGATTTGCCGAACGTGACGCCGAACTTGCCGCCCTGATCGAAGGCGCGGAATACGCCCATTCTTTGGGGCTAGAAGTGCATGTAGGCCACGGCATCACCTATGAAACCGTCGGCCCCATCGCGGCCATTCCCCAAGTGATGGAATTGAACATCGGCCATTTCCTGATCGGCGAGGCGCTGTTTCGCGGTCTTGGCCCGGCTATCGAAGAAATGCGCCGACTGATGGATGCGGCACGGGGGATAGAATGAAGCACAACGGTTTGCAAATCTGCGCGGCGATAGCAGCAGCCGCAGTTTTTTCCGCAACATCCGCAACCGCCCAAGCGCTAGCACCCTGCGATGATTGGCGCAGCCATGTGTTGGGCATTGCCGAACCTTGGGAAGCCAACACCCGCACCTACGCCGATGGCACCCTGCGGCTGGTGATCATGGATGTGGGGGAACCGGTTGTCGGGTCTTACCGGCTGTTGATCCTTTCGCCGCCCACCGACGCCAATCCGGATGGGCGGCAATGTCAGGTTCTGTCGCTTGACGCCGATATGGGCTTTGCGGGCTTGTCGTTTGACGGAGTGGCCGACAGCACCGACGCCACCGGTCTGACTGTGTTTATCCCCGCCCGCCGCTGGATGCCTGCCACCGATACCTATACCGATGCCACTTTGTCGGTGACGCTGATCTCTACCGACGGGGCCATCGCCGCATCGCTGGAACCGTGATGATCCTTGGCATCGGCACCGACCTTTGCAACATTGACCGGATTGCCGCCACGCTGGAACGGTTTGGCGACAGATTTCGAACCCGTGTTTTTACCCCGCCCGAACAGGCCAAAGCCGCCAGCCGTCCGCGGGCCATTGCCGCCACCTACGCCAAGCGCTGGGCCGCCAAAGAGGCCTGCTCCAAGGCGCTGGGCACCGGCTTGCGGATGGGGATTTCGTGGAAAGACATGGCCGTGACCAACCTGCGCAGTGGGCAGCCGGTGATGCAGTTGTCGGGCTGGGCGGCGGACCGGCTGGCCAGTATGACCCCCCCGGGACACATGGCAATTGTGCATGTCACCCTGACCGATGATCACCCATGGGCGCAGGCCTTTGTGGTGATAGAGGCCCGCCCGTTTGCCGCCCGATCCCCTGCCTGAACTTGACTTAGCCCCAGCCCGCGCGCATGTAGCGCGGAAATGCAAAAGCCGGCGCGCGGTTGGCGCGGAAAAATGACAAAGGATGCCCCCGCAATGGCCAGCAAAGTAAACAGCGATGGCGGCATCGGTGAAATGTTCAAAACCGTTGTTTATGCCTTGCTGATCGCTGGCGCGTTTCGCACGTTGCTGTTTCAGCCGTTCTGGATTCCGTCGGAATCGATGAAAAGCACCTTGTTGATCGGCGATTTTGTTTTTGTGAACAAGATGGCCTATGGCTATTCCAGATATTCTTGCCCGTTTGCCATGTGCCCGTTTACGGGCCGCATCTTTGCCTCTGATCCCGAACGCGGCGATGTGGTGGTGTTTCGCCATCCGGTGAACGGCTCGGATTTCGTCAAGCGGCTGATTGGTCTGCCGGGCGACACCATTCAGATGAAAGACGGTTTGGCCTACATCAACGGTGCGGTTGCCCCGCAAACCCCCGATGGCATGTTTGAAGAACTGATGGAGCCGCAAGGGCCGATGAAAAATCTGCCGCGCTGTGAAAATGATCCGGTGGGCGATGGCGCAATTTGCCAAAAATCCCGTGCAGTTGAAACACTGCCCAATGGCCGCAGCCATGCGGTGTTGAACATCGAAGCCGCAGGCTTTGCCGATAATACCGATGTGTTCACGGTGCCTGCCGGGCAATATTTCTTTATGGGCGACAACCGTGACAACAGTCAGGACAGCCGCTTTGCCCAAGCTGTTGGTGGTGTGGGCTTTGTTCCGGCCGAAAATCTGATCGGCCGGGCGGATCGGGTGATCTTTTCGTCGGCCGGAACCTCGATGCTGTATTTCTGGACATGGCGGTCGGATCGCTATTTTACGGCTGTTGAATAAGGGCGTGAAGATATCGGCGGATCTAAAGGCGTTTGAAGCCCGCATCGGGCAAGTCTTTCGACAGCCCGATCTGCTGTTGCGCGCGATTACGCATGCGTCGATCTCTTCGGCCACCCGGCCCGACAATCAACGGCTGGAATTTTTGGGTGACCGCGTTCTGGGCCTTGTGATGGCTGAAGCGTTGTTGTCGGCAGACACCGCCGCGTCGGAAGGTCAACTCGCGCCCCGGTTTAACGCGCTGGTGCGCAAGGAAACCTGTGCCGAAGTGGCGCGCGATATCGGTCTGGGCGATGTGCTGAAACTGGGGCGATCCGAAATGCTGTCGGGCGGGCGTCGCAAAGAGGCCTTGCTGGGCGATGCGTTGGAAGCAGTAATTGCGGCGGTTTATCTGGACGCGGGGTTTGACGCGGCCAAAGCGCTTGTTTTGCGGCTTTGGGGCGCGCGCATAGGTGCTGTCGAACATGACGCGCGGGATCCTAAAACATCGTTGCAGGAATGGGCGCAGGCCCGCGCCATGCCGCCGCCCGCCTATATTGAACAGGCCCGCACAGGCCCCGATCATCAGCCGATTTTCACCGTCGAAGTGCGGTTGGAAAATGGCCACAGCGAAACGGCAAAAGCCGGATCGAAACGCGTCGCCGAACAGGTGGCAGCCCGCGCATTACTGACGCGGATGGAGAATGATCTTAACCATTGAGATTGGAAGGTGGCATCTGTCCTTTGTGTTTAGCGTCAACACGCCAAAGTTTGCGCCGAACGCCATCCGGTTCAAAATGTCGATATTTGCCGCCAGAAAACTTACGCCAATCGAGCGCAAGACCAAGCTTGACCATTTCCGCCGAAAGGTCGCGGCCGTCCGGCAAATAACAAGTTGCAATATGACGCTCATATGAAAAGTGGTCCGCGAACTCGGCCTTTATCTCGTGCCCATTGCAAAGATTGAACAGCGCCCACTTGGCATTTTTGCCAAAAGGTTGATCCATCTCGGGTGCGTCAATCCCGGACAGCCTAATGTTGATCTTGTCGATAGTAATCGTATCCCCATCAACCACATAGCATCGCCCCCGAAGGCATTCGACAATTGGAATGCCGTAAACAACTTTGTTAGGGCCAGCATAGGTTGGTAGTCGCTGGGGGCTTGCGGTCTGAATTACTTTGGTGCGTTCCACCGAATGATAAGATCTGTTCCGAGCTTTCGGTCTAGAAAATAATAGACGCGCCAAAATCCGCAAAATGCCCAACAAATTTCTCCGAAACATATATCGTATGACTCTCCGAAAACTTTGCGCTTCGGTCAACCACAATTAACTTGCTAGCAACCACTGATTGGCCGAGGCACTGATCCGACTCGCCAATGTCTGGTTTTTCGATTATGGGCCGGATCAAAGGTGTCGCCAACCGGGTGGCAGCCCGCGCAGTCGTAGCGCGGATGGAGAATATAGATGACTGAACTCACCCACGCCGGATTTGTCGCCCTGATCGGCGAGCCGAACGCAGGGAAATCGACACTGCTGAACAAGATGGTCGGGGCCAAAGTGTCGATCGTCACCCACAAGGTGCAAACCACCCGCAGCCGTATTCGTGGCATCTGTATCGAAGGGTCGGCGCAGATTGTGTTTGTGGATACTCCGGGCCTGTTTCGCCCGCGCCGCAGGCTTGATCGCGCGATGGTCAAGGCCGCTTGGGGTGGGGCCGCTGACGCCGATCTGGTGGTGTTGTTGATCGAAGCGCACCGGGGCATGACTGGCGGGGTCGAGGCGATCATCGACCGGATGAAAGACCTTATCCCGCAAGGCCAGCAAGTGGCGCTGGCGATTAACAAAATAGACCGCGTCAAGGCCGAGGTGCTGCTGGTGCTGGCCGAAAAGATGAACGGGGCGTTCCCATTTGCGGAAACCTTTATGATATCGGCTGAAAAAGGCTATGGCGTCAAAGACCTGCGCGCATGGCTGGCCAGCCAGTTGCCAGCCGGCCCGTGGTTTTATCCCGAAGATCAGATCGCTGATGTGCCCATGCGGTTGATCGCCGCCGAGATGACCCGCGAAAAGCTGACCCTGCGTTTGCACGAAGAATTGCCCTATCAACTGACGGTCGAAACCGAAAAGTGGGAGGATAACGCAGATGGCTCGACCCGCATTGACCAGATCATTTACGTCATGCGCGACGGTCACAAGGGTATTGTCTTGGGCAACAAGGGTGAAACGATCAAATCAATCGGCACCGCAGCGCGGGCTGAAATTTCAGCTTTTCTTGACCGCACCGTGCATTTGTTCTTGCAAGTGAAGGTGCGGGAAAACTGGCTGGAAGAGCCCGAACGCTATTCTGAAATGGGGCTGAATTTTAAGGATGGCGATGCGTGACGGCGCGCCTGACCGCTGATCTTTGGGTATCTGCCTATCTGACCCATCTGCGGTTGGCCGACATTCCGGCCTATGTCACGGCCAAGGGGGATGCCCATGCCGGGGCAGTCTTGGTCAAAGTTGCCACTTTGGATGGGCTTGCCCAAGCGTTTCAACGCAGTTTCGATCTTATGGCCGACAGCCGCATTTGGGTGTTGCTGACATCGGGTGCGGAAGCCGATGTTGATGCGGTGATTGCCCGTCAACGCAGCCGCGATCCGGATTTGTGGGTGATCGAGTTGGAAGACAAGCAGGGCCGCACGTTATTGGATCAGGATGGTCTGTTGGGCTAAGACTTTGGCCGCAAAATTTTGGCCAGTCCCACAACAATCAGGCCCAGCACGGCAAACCCAATCATCAGCACTACAAAATTCATCACAACCTCTACCGCGCCCAATTTGCCAACATCCATAAACGGATACGGCCAAAATCCTGTAAACGTGCCCCGCACAACGGCATAGATACCGTATATGAACGGCCAGATCAGCCACTCGGGCACGCAACGCACGGCCAAAGATTTCTCGGCAAAAGCCAGCCACCACGCCACAAACGCCAGTGGCACCGCCGTGTGAAGGCCTTGATTGGCCCACCATGCCAACCCGACCGGGTTCCAAAGGACCGCAAGCACCAGATGATAAATGACTCCCACTACGGTGATCGAAACTAGCAACCCTGCCGCGCGCGACGCCGATATCCGCCAGCCAAGCGCGACGGCGCACATATGACCGGCCACAAGACTATTGGTCAAAACCGTGAAATAGCCCGCCATAAGCCAAAGTCTCTGCGCCACGGTCAGCGTACCAGACGGGTTGGGCAGCACGACATATTGCGCCACCAACGCAGCAAGCGTCAGCGCAAGAACAGCAAAGGCACTTATACGGGTTATCATTTTTTCTCCTTAAGGGCGGCTGGCGGCTTTGGCTGGGGGCTTGCTGTGATTGGCGTCAACCCTGATACTGCCACGATGGAATGGCGGGACCAAGGGGCGTTGTTGTCGATGCGGTTGCATGGCGAGGCGTCGGCAATCATCGAGGTGTTTACTGCGGCGCATGGGCGTCATGCCGGGGTCGTGCGGGGCGGGGCGTCGCGCAAGATGGCGGCGATGTTACAACCGGGCAGTCAGTTGGACGTGACATGGCGGGCGCGACTGGATGATCATATCGGCAGCTTTACCGCCGAGCCTTTGCGCAGCCGGGCCGCGATTTTATCAGATCGGCTGGCGCTGGCGGGGTTGAACGCGGTCTGTGCTTTGTTGCATGTGGCGTTGCCCGAACGCGAACCGCACCCGCTTTTGTGGCGGATGTCGATGGCGCTTTTGGACGATCTGGCCAACAGCACAGACTGGCCGCCAGCCTATCTGCGGTGGGAGGTGCTGTTGCTGGAAGAACTGGGCTTTGCCCTTGATCTTGGCAGGTGTGCTGTCACCGGCGCGCGGGATGATCTGGCCTTTGTCAGTCCTAAATCCGGTCGGGCCGTCAGCCGCATGGGGGCAGGTGACTGGGCGGATCGGTTGTTGCCACTGCCCGCGGTGATGCTGGGCCAAGGCACCGCCAACCTGCACGAAATCGCCCAAGGTCTGGCCATTACCGGCCATTTTTTGAACCGTTGTCTGGAGCCTGCCTTGAATGGGCGGCCCTTGCCCGAAGCGCGGCAGCGGCTGTTGGAGATGCTGGCCCGGACATAACGTCGCAGATGGGCGCGCAATGTCGGGACTGGCGCAGACCCGTTGCCGCCCTGCACGTCAGATAGGCCCATAATGGCCCTGCGGTATATTCCCCTCGATCTAAAGCATTTCCCCCCGCCCAAAATTCAGCATTTCGCTTTGCTGGCCGGGCTAGAGGCAGCGGTGCGCGGCATCTTGATCGCCACGATTCCCTTGGCGGTTTACGATGCCTTCGGGTCGGCGCAAAATCTTTCGCGCGTTTATCTGATCGCTGGGGTGGTGACGCTGATCTGGGGCCTGTTGGTGCCGCGATTGACCACGATCTGGCCGCGCCGCTGGGTCTATAGCGCGGGCTGTGTGTTGTATCTGATCGCGATGGTGCTGTTTGTTCTGGGCAGCCAATTGACGGTGCAGCTTGGCATTCTGATCATGGGGTTTGCGACCGTCACCTGCTTTGTCTGCTTTAACGCCTATGTGCTGGATTACGTGCCCCGCGCCAATCTTGGCCGCACCCAAAGCCTGCAGATGGTGTATGCAGCCGCACCTTGGGCGATTGGACCGATGTTGGGGGTCTGGCTGTGGGGACTATGGGCGCCATTGCCGTTTATCATCGCGGCGGTGTTTGCGGCCATTCAACTGGCAGCGTTTTGGTATTTGCGGCTGGGCAACGGCAAACAAATCACCCGGGCCAAGGGGCCGGCCCTAAACCCGTTGGCCTATCTGGGGCCGTTCTTTGCCCAGCCACGGCTGATTGCCGGCTGGCTGTTTGCGGTGATCCGCAGCTGTGGCTGGTGGGTCTATGTGGTTTACGTGCCGATTTTTTGCATCGAAAACGGCTTGGGTGACAGGCTGGGCGGTATCATGCTGTCTTGCACCAATGCCACGTTGTTGTTGTCGCCGTTCATGGCCACTTGGGTGCGCAAGCAATCGGTGCGCGTGTCGTTGCGGCTGACATTGGCGTATTGTGCGGCGCTGTTTTGTGCCGCCACCCTGCTTACGCCGGTCCCTTGGGCCGCGATGGCATTGTTGTTTATGGGATCGTTTGGTTTGGTCATGCTGGATGTGGTGGGTGGCTTGCCCTTTATGATGTCGGTCAAACCATCGCAACGGGCTGAAATGGCGGCAGTGTATTCCAGCTTTCGCGACGTGTCAGGCATTGCCACCCCGGCGGCGGCAGCGTTGGTGTTAATGCTGGCCCCGTTGGGATTTATCTTTGCGGCGTCCGGGTTTGGGTTCGCCGCGGCCTTTGTTGTCGCCGGCAGATTGCACCCCCGCCTTGGCACCCTGCGCCCGTCACGCGGCAGGCATTAGTCCAACAGCCGCCGCGCAATCACCTGTGCCTGAATTTCGGCAGCGCCTTCGAAGATGTTCAAGATCCGCGCATCACACAAAATGCGGCTTATCTGATACTCCAAAGCAAAACCGTTGCCGCCATGGATTTGCAGCGCATTATCCGCGGCAGACCATGCCACCCGCGCGCCCAGCAACTTGGCCATGCCTGCCTCAAGATCGCAGCGCTTGTCGTGATCTTTTTGCCATGCAGAGAAATAGGTCAACTGACGCGCCACCATAATCTCGACGGCCATCATCGCCAGTTTGCCTGCGACGCGGGGAAACTCGATCAGCGATTTGCCGAATTGCTGCCGGTCGGTGGCATAAGACATCCCCAACTCCAACGCCGATTGCGCCACGCCCACCGCGCGAGCCGCCGTTTGTATCCGAGCGGATTCAAAGGTTTGCATCAACTGCTTAAAGCCTTGCCCTGACACGCCGCCCAGCAGATTTTCGCCCTTGATCGCAAAACCGTCAAAGGCCAGTTCGTATTCTTTCATGCCGCGGTATCCCAGCACTTCAATCTCGCCCCCCGTCATGCCCGGTGTGGGAAAGGGGATGGCATCGGTGCCGGGCATTTTCTCGGCCAGAAACATCGACAGGCCCCGGTAATCCGTGGTGTCCGGGTCGGTACGTGCCAGCATGGTCATCACATGGGTGCGCGCGGCATGCGTGATCCACGTTTTATTGCCCGTCACCGACCAATCATCACCCACGCGCACGGCACGGGTGCGCAAGGCCCCAAGGTCCGATCCGGTGTTGGGTTCGGTAAAAACCGCCGTCGGCAAGATTGCGCCCGATGCCAGACCGGGCAACCACTGCGCCTTTTGCGCGTCGGTGCCACCGCACAAGATCAACTCGGCCGCAATCTCGGACCGTGTCGCCAGCGACCCCACCCCAATATAGCCGCGTGACAATTCTTCTGACACCACTACCATCGACGCTTTTGACATGCCAAAGCCGCCGTATTCTTCGGGAATGGTCAGCCCGAACACCCCCATCTCGGCCAAAGCGTCGATAATCTGCATCGGGATCAACTCGTCACGCAAATGCCAGCCATGCGCGTGGGGGATCACTTGTTCGTCGGCAAAACGCCGGAATTGATCGCGGATCATTTCCAATTCGTCTTCCAGCCCGGTTGCGCCAAAAGTCGCCCGCCCGGCATTTTCGCGCATCAGTTGCACCAGATGCAACCGCGCGTCGTTGCCGTTGCCGTGGTCAGCCAAAAGGCGGGCGGTGTCGTTAAAGCCGCCGAACTGCACATCAATATCTTGTAGCCGGGCCAGTTCTGTCTGGCTCATCGGGATGCCACCTTCGATCTGCTGCAGATATTCGCCAAAAGCGATTTGCAGGATCAGATGTTCCATCTCACCAAACTTGCCCGCATCGGCCAGCCGCTGCGCCCAAGCCTGCATTTGCTGCAAGGCTTGGGTGTAGGTGGCAAGCCATGCCAAAGCATGGGCGGCGTATTGGTGTTGTTCCAACGCCGGGGCGGAGACCTTGTCGCCCCGGGTGACCATGCTGCGCAATGCCTCGCGGGCGCGGGCAAAAAGCGCCTCCACCTGTGGCAAGGATTGTTGGGTCAATTCCAGAATATCAGCCAGCAAGGGCGATTGCGTGCGCGGTGAACCATCATGTGCCATTGAACGCCCTCTCCGATTATGCAGTTGCGAAATGGCTAAACCTTTCGCAACTGCAGCGCAATATTAATTCACTGAACGACTCTGGCATGAACTATTATGTCGCGGCGAAAAGGCCCCTTCCGGTGCCAGCCAAATTAACCAATCGCCGCCGCTTTGACGTCTGCGTCGATAAACGGCACGTATTGGCCGAAGTTATTGGCAAACATATCCAGCAATTTGCGCGCCTGTGCATCATACGCCGCTACTTTGGCCCAAGTCAGACGCGGGTTCAGCAGCGCGTCATCCACGCCCTTGACGGCCACCGGCACTTCGAAACCAAAGTTCGGATCCCGCCGAAACCCGCCAGCCGCAAGACTGCCATCCAGCGCCGCCGTCAAAAGCGCGCGTGTGGCCTTGATCGGCATCCGCTGCCCGACACCGTATGCCCCGCCAGTCCAGCCGGTATTCACCAACCAGCAAGTCGCCCCGTGATTGGCAATTTTGGCTTGCAGCAGTTTGCCATAAACCTCGGGCCGACGCGGCATGAACGGCGCACCAAAACAGGTGCTGAAAGTCGGTACAGGCTCTGTCACGCCCCGTTCGGTGCCAGCCACTTTGGAGGTGAAGCCTGACAAAAAGTGATACATCGCTTGCGCCGGTGTCAACCGCGCAATCGGTGGCAGCACGCCAAACGCATCGCAGGTCAGCATGATGATATTGCGCGGATGTCCCCCCAACCCGGTATCCGAAGCGTTTGATATGTAATCCAGCGGATAGGCGCATCGGGTGTTGGCCGTCAGCCGGTCATCATCAAAATCAATTTCAAGAGTTTCGGGGTCGTAAACCACGTTTTCCACGACAGTGCCAAAGCGCGAGGTGGTCGCAAAAATCATGGGTTCTGCCGTGGCATTCAGATTGATCGTCTTGGCATAGCAGCCGCCTTCAAAATTGAAGGTGCCGCGATCAGACCAGCCGTGTTCGTCATCGCCAATCAACGTGCGCGACGGATCGGCAGACAGGGTTGTCTTTCCGGTGCCCGACAGACCAAAGAAAATGGCGGTATCGGCGGGATCGCCAATCGCATGGTTGGCAGAACAGTGCATCGGCATAACACCCTGATCCGGCAGCAGATAGTTCAGCAGGGTGAACACCGACTTCTTGTTTTCGCCGGCATAGGCAGTGTTGGCGATCAGGATCAGCTTTTTGTCAAAGTTCATCGCAATGACCGTTGATGTCCGGCAGCCATGCCGCGCGGGATCAGCCTCAAAGCTGGGGCAGTTGATCACGGTCCAATCGGGCACAAAACTGTCCAGCGCAATGCGGTCGGGGCGGCGCAGCAAATGCCGGATGAATAACCCGTGCCAAGCCAGTTCGGTGACCATCCGCACATCCAGCCGATGCACGGGGTCAGCCCCGCCGAACAAATCTTGCACAAAATAGTCGCGCCCCCGCATGTGTGCCAGCATATCGGCGTGCAGAAAGTCAAACGCCGCCGGATCCATGCCTGCGTTGTTTTCCCACCAGATGGTGTTTTCCACCGAAGGCGAACGCACAACGAATTTGTCTTTCGGGGACCGTCCGGTAAATTTCCCAGTTTCGCACAAAAATGCGCCCCCGCGGCCCAACCGTCCTTCGCCGCGCGCAACCGCAGCTTCAACCAAGGCCGGTTCAAGATAATTGTAATAGACGCGCCCCAGCCCGGTGATGCCCTGATCTTCAAGTTTTTGATGTGGGTTCACGCGGCCGATTTGCATACTGCAAGCTCCTTTTACCGCACGGAAATGGCGGTTAACTGATTGAAATTCGGCGCCCGGACCAAAGGGTTGCCAGTGGCAGAAGGGGTTAGGCACCCTCTATATCTGCAATAACACACAGATTTTTCAGCGAATAGCACGGATTGGAAACGTTAGCGCAACCACCGAAAGGTTAGCGCAACCATTTGCCGCGAAACCGGGTGCATTTGTGATTTCGCGCAAAACTGCGGCAAATTAGCCATTCCTTTGGAAATTTAGGGGCTGATGGAGTCAGGAAGTCAGGGTGATTCGCACATAACGGTTGATTCCTTGGCGCAGAAAACAGAGTGTAGGCAAAAATCAGGCAAGCCGAGCAGAATAGGGAAGCCCAAACATGGCAAGGATCGCCCTTGTAGACGACGACAGGAATATCCTGACGTCGGTGTCGATGACTCTGGAGGCAGAGGGGTTCGAAGTGGAAACCTTCAACGACGGGCAATCCGCATTGGATGCGTTCAACCGGCGCATGCCCGATATGGCCGTGTTGGATATAAAGATGCCGCGGATGGATGGGATGGATTTGCTGCAACGTTTGCGGCAGAAAACCTCGATGCCGGTGATCTTTCTGACATCGAAAGATGATGAGATCGACGAAGTTCTGGGCCTGCGGATGGGCGCAGATGACTATGTCAAAAAGCCGTTTTCACAGCGGTTGCTGGTCGAACGCATCCGCGCCCTGTTGCGCCGGAATGAAGCGATCGCAACAGGCGAAGTCGCCGTCACCGAAGAAACCAAGATCATGGAGCGTGGTCATCTGCGCATGGATCCGCTGCGTCATTCGGTGGCGTGGAAGGGTCTGGATGTTTCGCTGACCGTGACCGAATTCATGTTGTTGCAGGCCTTGGCCCAGCGCCCCGGATTTGTAAAAAGCCGCGATCAGCTGATGGACGTGGCCTATGATGATCAGGTCTATGTCGATGATCGCACAATCGACAGCCATATCAAACGCCTGCGCAAGAAAATGCGCGCGGTGGATGATGATTTTTCGGCAATAGAAACGCTGTATGGCATTGGTTATCGTTACAACGAAGAATGACCGCGATTCCAAATATCTCGATGAAAAACATCCCCGGCGCACAGCCGGGTGAGGTGTTGTTGGGTGAAGACTGGGTCTCGCCCGCAGCGATTGCCGATCCGGGTTTGCGTCAGGGACGGGGCCGACGCGGGTTCTTTTCGCTGAACCGCTCGCCCTTGGCGCGCAAGATCATTGTGTTCAACCTGATGGCTTTGGTCATTCTGGTGGCGGGGGTTTTGTTTATGAACCCGTTCCGCGACAGCCTTGTGTTGCAGCGCGAACAGGGGTTGATCACCGAGGCGCAACTGATCGCCAATATTGTCCAGGCCGGGCAACCGACCGCTGGCCAATTGCCGCGCAATCTTGATCAGATGGGCATTGGGCCGGGTGTTGAAGTGTTTCTGTTCGATCCTGCCGGTGTTTTGGTGGCGCAAGGTGTGGGCGAGGCCCGCAGCGTGACTGGCATGTCGCAGAACGAACGATCCACCATCATTACCGATTTTTTGAACGTCATCTGGGAAAGCGTGTCAGGGCTGGTCGGGTCTGACAAAGGCCGCAGCCCAGCGGTAAACAGCAAGACCTTGGCGCAGGATTTACACGCGCAGGCCTTGGGCGGTGAAACGGCGGTAAATACCGGACGGGGCACGGCCGGTGGCTCGCTGTTTTCGGTGGCGACTCCGGTGTTTTCTGCCGGGCGCGTAATTGGTGCAATTGTGCTGACCTCAGCTGAAGGCGAACTTGACCGTTTGGTGCGCTATGAGCGTGAGCAGGTTTTGCAGATGTTTGTCATCGCGTTACTGGTCTCGATCGGCTTGTCGCTGGTGCTGGCCTCGACAATTGCCAACCCGCTTTCGGATCTTGCTGCGGCGGCAGAACTTAGCCGAGACCGCGATGCGCGCAAAATGTCGCCCGGTCGGGTGCGTATCCCAGATCTGACGGCGCGGCCCGATGAAATTGGCCGCCTTTCCATCGCGATGCGGGGCATGGTGACAGCCCTTTACGACCGCATCGACGCGAATGAACAATTTGCCGCAGATGTCAGCCATGAGATAAAGAACCCGCTGGCCAGCCTTCAATCGGCGGTTGGCACATTGCGGGTGGCCAAGCGGGATGATCAGCGCGAACGGCTGATCGAAGTGATCGAACATGACGTCCGCCGCCTTGATCGGTTGGTCAGTGACATCTCTAACGCCTCGCGGTTGGACAGCGAACTGGTCAAGGAAGAATCCGAAGAATTCAATCTGGTGAAAACGCTTGCCAATCTGACAGAGTATCTGGGTCAGCAGGCCAAGAGTAAAGGCGTTGAATTCATTACCGATTTCCCAACAGACGCCATCAAGGTGCATGGGCTGGAAGGCCGGCTTGCGCAGGTGATTGTGAACCTGATCACCAACGCAGTTTCGTTTTGTGAAGATGGCGATGCGGTGCGGGTCTGGGCGCGGCGACGGGAAAACCGTGTGCTGATCGTTGTCGAAGATACCGGGCCCGGCATTCCCGAACAGGCGTTGACCAAAGTGTTCACCCGGTTCTATTCAGAACGACCGCAGAATGATTTCGGCAACCATTCCGGCCTTGGGCTGGCGATCTCGAAACAAATCGTCGAGGCGCATGGTGGCGTGATCTGGGCGGAAAATATCCGCCCGACCAATGCCGATGCCGGGTCTGATCCGCTTGGCGCGCGGTTCGTGGTGGGTCTGCCGGTGTGATCGCGCCGCAGGACAGTTTGATCCTGCATGCCAGTTGCGTTGCCGTAAACGATCGCGCGGTGTTGATTCTGGGCCCTTCTGGGGCTGGAAAGTCGTCGTTGGCGTTGCAGTTGATGGCGTTCGGGGCCGAATTGGTTGCCGATGATCGCACCGAAATTACCGTGGAAAATGGTATGGCGATGGCGTGCAGCCCCAGCAGCCTTTTCGGTCTGATCGAAGCCCGCGGTATCGGTATCTTGCGCACCACCGCGCGGGCGCGTGCCCAGCTTTCACTGGTTGTCGATCTGGGCCAGACTGAAACAGAGCGTTTGCCGCCGCGACGTCACGTATCAATCGCCGGAGTTCAGATTGATCTTGTTCTTGGGCCGCCAAGTGACCATTTCAGCGCCGCAGTGTTGTGCTATCTTAACGGACAACGACAGGAATGACGGGCCAAGCGACGATGCAAGACGGGCGTGATGCGTTGCACGAACATCATCTGGTGCTGATCACCGGCCCTTCTGGCGCGGGCAGGTCGACCGCTATCCACACTTTGGAAGACCTTGGGTTTGAGGTGATCGACAATTTGCCGCTCAGTCTGGTGCCAAGGCTGATCGACGGCCCGCCTTTGGCGCGCCCCATTGCGCTGGGCCTTGATGTGCGCAACCGTGATTTCAACACCACCGCTCTGATCGAGCTGATCGACACGCTGACCCGCGATCCGCATGTTCACCTTGAGCTGATCTACATAGATTGCACCCCGTCGGAACTGATCCGGCGCTATAGCCAGACCCGCAGGCGGCACCCTTTGGCCCCGCTTGAAACCCCGACCGAAGGCATCGCGCGCGAAATTGATCTTCTGGCCCCCATCCGGGCGCGGGCGGATCATCTGATCGACACATCCGAGATGTCTCCGCATGAACTGAAAGCTGAAATCGGCCATTGGTTTGATCGCAGGGCGGCGTCGCCGATGGCGGTGTCGTTGCAATCATTCAGCTATAAACGCGGTTTGCCGCGTGGATTGGATATGGTTTTCGACTGCAGGTTTCTGGCCAATCCGCATTGGCAAACCGACCTGCGGGATTTGGATGGCCGGACGAACTCTGTCGCGGGATTTGTCGAGCAAGACCCGCGATTCGCCGAATTCTTCCATAGGTTGCAAGGCCTTGTGTTGATGCTGTTGCCCGCGCATCTAGAAGAGGGCAAAGCGCATCTGGCAATCGGCTTTGGCTGCACCGGCGGGCAACACCGTTCGGTCGCAGTTGCAGAAAAACTTGGCAATGTGCTTGCAGAAGCTGGCTGGCCGGTGTCAAAACGTCATCGTGAATTGGAACGCCGTGCGGCAGCTTCGCCCGGCTTGGCAGCAGGATGACACGCGGTTGATCGGTATTGTGATCGTTGCACATGGCGGGCTGGCGCGCGAATATCTTTCGGCGGTCGAACATGTGGTTGGGCCGCAAACGGCTGTGCGCGCCATTTCCATTGCTGAAGACCATGACCGGGCGGATAAGCAGGCGGAAATCTGTGCGGCGGCCGACATGGTTGATCAGGGTGCGGGCGTGGTTGTTGTGACTGATATGTTCGGTGGATCGCCTTCCAATCTGTCCCTTCTTGCCTGCGCCGGCCCTGACCGGCGCATTATTTATGGCGCAAATCTGCCGATGCTGATCAAACTTGCCAAGTCGCGCGATTTACCGGTGGCCGAGGCAGTGGCCGCGGCACTTGACGCAGGTCGCAAATATATCAACAGCCTAGATTTGGGCGGAGGGGCCTGACATGGGCAGCCACAATTTTCTGATCGTCAACGAAAAGGGCCTGCATGCGCGCGCGTCGGCCAAATTCGTTGAAGTCGTTGAGGCGCATGATGCCATGGCCGAGGTGACCAAAGACGGCATGACGGTGTCGGGCGATTCGATTATGGGGCTATTGATGTTGGCGGCGTCCCGCGGCACCTCGATCGACGTGGTGACCACCGGCGCGCAAGCGGCGGCTTTGGGCGCGGCGTTGCAGGCATTGGTGGCCAATCGCTTTGGAGAAGAGTATTAAGGCCAGACTGACAAGGAAGGCTGACGCTTCGTGATCGAAACGCCGCAAATAAATGAGGTAAGCCTGCCATCAGAGGCGGGGGTTTCGGCTGCGCGCAAGTATGACATGCGGCGGTTGTCTTATGCCGGCACGTTTACCAATCCGTTCAAAGCCGGGGCGATCCGGGTGATTGAATGGCTGACGGCCAAGATCACGCTGCTAAAATTGATCCGTGATTTTGAACGGTCGGGCGCGCCCTTTGGATCGCCGTTCTGGCCGAAAGCCATTCGGCATATGGGCATCCGCATTGATACCCCGCCGGACGAGATTGCCCGCATTCCTGCCACTGGCCCAGTGGTGGTGGTTGCCAATCATCCCCATGGTCTGGTCGATGGTATGGTCATGGCAGAAATGGTTAACCGGGTGCGGCCCGATTTCAAAATCCTGACGCGGTCGCTGTTGACGGGCATTCCCGAAGTGGCGGAATTCATGATTCCGGTGCCGTTTCCGCATGAAGAAAACTCCCGCGCGCTGGGCTTGCAGATGCGCACCCTGACGATGGAGCATTTGAAACACGGCGGCGTGATTATTGTGTTTCCGGCAGGAAAAGTGGCCTGTTCCGACAGCTGGTTTGGCCCGGCAATAGAGGCGGAATGGAACGTTTTCACCCATAAAATGATCCAACGATCCGGGGCGACGATTGTGCCGATTCACTTTACCGGCCGCAACTCGCGCACCTATCAGATCGCAAACAGGGTGTCGGCCACCTTGCGGCAAGGATTGTTGCTGTATGAAATCAAGCGCGCGCTGTTCAAGCCGCAACGCCCCTTTATCGGCACGCCGATTCCCGCCAGCGAGTTGGACAAATGGGACGGCAATCCGCGCGGCTTTCTGGCGTGGCTGCGCCAGCATGTGCTGGACCTTGGCAAATAGCCGCCGCTGTTTTACCGCGTCGGGACAGGGACATCGCCGCGATAGTCATAAAAACCGCGCTTGGTTTTGCGGCCCAGCCAGCCCGCTTCGACATATTTGGCCAAAAGCGGGCAAGGACGGTATTTGCTGTCGCCCAAGCCGTCATGCAGCACGTTCATTATGGCCAGACACGTATCCAAGCCGATAAAATCCGCCAATTCCAACGGCCCCATCGGATGATTGGCCCCAAGTTTTAGCGATTCGTCGATAGATTTGACCGATCCCACGCCTTCATACAACGTATAGACGGCTTCATTTATCATCGGCATCAGAATGCGATTTACGATAAACGCCGGAAAATCTTCGGCGCTGGCGGCGGTTTTGCCAAGTCGTTCGACAACGGCCAGCAAGGTTTGATAGGTAGCGGCATCGGTGGCAATGCCCCGGATCAGTTCCACCAACTGCATCACCGGCACCGGGTTCATAAAATGAAACCCCATGAATTTTTCCGGCCGATCGGTGCGGCTGGCCAGCCGGGTGATCGAGATTGACGACGTATTGGTCGTCAGAATCGTATGCGGTTGCAAATGCGGTTTCAGCCCGTCAAAGATCGCTTCCTTTACGGCCTCACGCTCGGTTGCGGCCTCGATCACCAAATCGGTTGCCCCCAGATCGGCCAAAACCGCCGAGGTGCGAATGCGGGCAAGGGCGGCCGATTTTTCATCGGCGGTGGTTTTGCCCTTGGTCACCTGCCGTTCCAGATTTCGGCCGATTCCAGCCAAGGCCGCGGTCAAACTGTCGGCGTTGACGTCGTGCAACAACACATCATAGCCAGCCATGGCAAAGACATGGGCAATCCCGCTGCCCATCTGGCCCGCACCGACGATGCCCACCGTTTGGATTGTCATCCGCAGCCCTCCTTGCCCCAAGTGGCTGCACCATAAGCAGGCATTTTGCGGGGGCGCAACCCCGACGGGCCAGACGGCAAAGTAACAACGATTTGCTGCAAATCCCGAATTTAGCAATTTGGAAAGACCGATGCGGCAGGCTGATCCTGGGTGTGACTAAATATGGGTGGGTGGTATGGCCTATGCTTTTCCAGGCGATGGGGCGCTGGACTATTTTCCGTGCCGGTATGGCAACTCGCGATTGCTTTTTCGCGGGCCACGTCGGGATATTGAACGGGCCTTTGTGGCCATTCTGGGGGGGTCGGAAACCTATGGCAAGTTTGTGCCAGACCCGTTTCCTGACCTGATCGAACGCGATCTGGGTTTGCCCGTGGCCAATCTTGGCTGCATGAATGCGGGCCCGGATGTGTTTTTGAACGAAGATTCGGTGACGGCGATTGCGGCGCAGGCCTGCGTCACGGTCGTCCAGTTGTTGGGGGCGCAAAATCTGTCGAACCGGTATTATGCGGTGCATCCACGCCGCAATGACCGGTTTTTGGGTGCCACGCCGTTGTTGCGGGCGATCTTCCCCAAGGTTGATTTTACCGAGTTCAACTTTACCCGCCACATGCTGCGGGCGTTGCAGCAAAGCTCGGCGGATCGGTTTGAAGTGGTGGCCGAAGAATTGCGCGCGGCTTGGGTGGCGCGGATGAAACAGCTGCTATCGCGGCTGACTGGACCAACAATTTTACTGTGGATGTCGGATGGTGGGCCGCCGTCGCCCACACGCCGGGTGGAATTGGCGGCAGCGCCGCTGCTGATTGACACCGAAATGGTCAGCGCCATCCGTGCCCTCGCGACGGGGTATGTGCAAGTGATCCGCAGTCCGCAGGCGCGGGCGCAAGGGGTTCAGGGCATGGCGTTTGGCCCGTTAGAGGCACCGGCGGCGGCATTGGTTCCGGGGCCATTGGCGCACCGCGAAGTGGCCGATGCGCTGCTGCCTTTGATTCACCGCTTGTTGCAATAAAATAAGGCGCCCAAGCCGGGCGCCTTATTCAGCCATAATCACAACTGGTTACAGCTTTTCGATCAATTCCGGCACGGCGGTGAACAAGTCCGCGACCAGACCGTAGTCAGCGACCTGAAAGATCGGAGCTTCTTCGTCTTTGTTGATCGCCACGATCACCTTGGAATCTTTCATGCCTGCCAGATGCTGAATCGCGCCTGAAATGCCGATCGCGACGTAAAGGTTCGGGGCCACCACTTTGCCTGTCTGGCCAACCTGCCAGTCGTTGGGTGCATAGCCCGAATCCACCGCCGCACGGCTGGCACCGACGGCGGCGTTCAACTTGTCCGCCAATTGTTCGATCAGGGCAAAATCAGCCAAAGATCCAACACCGCGCCCACCCGATACAACAATGCCAGCCGATGTCAGGTCTGGCCGATCACTGGACGCAACTTTGTCTTCAACCCATGCCGACAGGCTGCCATCGGCGGCGGTGGTCAATTTCTCAACCGGCGCAGAACTGCCTTTGCCAGCCGCATCGAATGTAGCGGTGCGGATGGTCATCACTTTTTTGGCGTCCGAAGATTTTACCGTCTGAATGGCGTTTCCAGCGTAGATCGGGCGCTCAAATGTGTCGGCGTCAATCACCGCCAGCACTTCGGATATCACCATCACATCCAACAGCGCCGCAACACGTGGCAGCACCGATTTGGAAAACGCGCCCGATGGGGCAACGATATGGCTGAAATCGCCGGCCAACGACTGTATCAGCGCCGCTGTAGGTTCTGCCATGGCGTGGCAATAAGCGTGGTCATCGGCAAAAAGCACCCGCGTCACGCCCGAAAGCGTCGCCGCTTCGGCTGCGGCCGCATCGCCGCCCGTGCCCGCCACCAGCACGGTGACCGGTCCAAGGGATTTCACCGCAGTCAGCGTTTTGGCCACCTGATCAACGCCAAGTGCGCCGTCGATCACGTCTGCAAGAAGTAGAACAGCCATCAGAGCACCCCCGCTTCGTCTTTAAGTTTCGCAATCAGATCGGCGACAGATGCCACTTTGACACCGGCTTTGCGTCCCGCCGGTTCAACCGTTTTCAGGATCTGCAACCGCGCGGCCACGTCCACACCGTAATCGGCGGGGGTTTTCATCGCCATCGGTTTGGCCTTGGCCTTCATGATATTTGGCAAGCTGGCATACCGCGGATCGTTCAGCCGCAAATCAACGGTGACAATCGCGGGCATTTTTACGGTGATGGTTTGCAACCCGCCATCCACTTCGCGCGTCACGGTTGCGGTATCGCCTGCAATTGCCAACTCTGAGGCAAACGTTGCCTGCGACCAGCCCAAAAGTGCTGCCAACATTTGGCCCGTGGCGTTCATGTCGTTGTCGATGGCCTGCTTGCCGCATAACACCAGCCCGGGCATTTCTTCGCGCACCACCGCCGCCAGCAATTTTGCCACGGCCAGCGGTTCGATATCGGTGCTGACTGTGTCCGTCGCCTCGATCAGAATGGCGCGATCTGCGCCCATCGCCAAAGCGGTGCGCAAGGTTTCCTGCGACTGTTTGACCCCGATAGAAACCACGATCACTTCGGTTGCGATGCCTTTTTCGCGCAAACGAATGGCCTCTTCGACGGCAATTTCGTCGAACGGGTTCATCGACATTTTCACATTGGCCAGATCAACGCCCGATCCATCCGCCTTGACGCGGACTTTCACGTTATAGTCGATCACACGTTTGACGGGCACCAAGACCTTCATCGCGCTAATCCTTCCAAGCAGGCCAGCAAAGGCCAGTCATACCATTGACAGCGTGATAGCGGGTAAGCCGCCATTCCGACAGATCAAATGCGACGCGCGAACGCGTCCAGACGTCGCGTCTTTACCGCGATTTGCCGCACAGTGCCCTTAACGCGTCAACCCCGGCACCCACAGCACATCATCTTTGCCATCATTATTGGCGATCCGCCCCGCCACAAAGAACCAATCCGACAGCCGGTTCAGGTATTTTACCGCCGACACGTTCACCTCTTCCAGTGTGGCCAGTTCCACCACCAGACGTTCGGCGCGGCGGCACACCGTGCGGCAGACATGCAGATGCGCCGCAAGCGCCGAACCACCCGGTAGAATGAAACTGCGCAAGGGCGTCAGCCGGTCGTTCATCGCGTCAATTTCGCGCTCCAGCCGCAACACCTGACCTTCAATCATCCGCAACGGCGGATAGGCGGCAGTTGCGTCTTTGTGCATGTCGGGGGTGCAAAGATCAGCCCCAAGGTCGAAAAGATCATTTGAGATTCGCGCCAATGCCGCGTCCACTTCCCCCGCCGTATGCAGCCGGGCCAGCCCGACAGTGGCGTTGGTTTCGTCAACCGTGCCATAGGCCGATACCCGCACCGAATGCTTGGCCACGCGCGCGCCATTGCCCAAACCGGTTTCACCCGCGTCGCCGGTTTTGGTATAGATTTTTGACAAAACGACCATCAGTTGCCCCCTTGGCTGCGGATAAAGGCAAAAAGCACGATCAGGATGACAGCCCCTGCTTGGGCGATGATACGGTAGCGCATCAGTCGGTTGGAATGCTTGCGGTTGAATTCACCACCCTTGGCAAAGCCGCCGATGCCCAACATCAAAATGATCAGCACAGCAAAGCAGGCCAAAATGGCCAGAATAAACAGCGGATCATTGATCATTGCGGACTCCGTTTGGTTATCGGTGATTTAGGTGGTTGTGCGCGAAAAGCGAGGGGTAAAATGCGATTCAGTCAAACCCTCGCAATCAGCCAATCCAAAGCAAAGGTCGGCAAAATGCGGCGGGCCAACCCCATCAGATAGGTCGGCGCGGTCACGTAATACCGCGCCCGCGGGCGGGGGCTTTCGATGGCATGTATCAGTTTTGCGGTGACGGCGGATGCGGGCAGTTCCCACTGGTCCGGGCCGCTGCTTTCATAAAGGCGGCTGCGCAAGTTGCGGTATTCGTCAGCGCGGGCCGAATGTTCCCAATCAATCCAGCGTTCAAAATGCGGGATAGATTTTGCTCTGATATCGCTGGTGATCGGTCCGGGCTCTATCAGGATGACTTTGATGCCGGTTCCCGCCATCTCGATCCGCAAAACGTCAGTCAGACCTTCCATCGCGAATTTTGTGGCAACATAGGCCCCGCGCCAGCGCATCGCGACCAACCCCAACACTGACGAGCAATTCACAATCCGTCCAGCACCTTGCGCCCGCATCATCGGGATAACCTGACGCGTCAGGTCGTGATATCCAAATAGGTTGGTTTCAAAAATTTCGCGCAACGCGCCGCGGGGCAAATCTTCAACCGCCCCCGGACACCCGAAAGCGCCGTTGTTGTAAAGCGCATCCAAAGTGCCGCCGGTGCGCGATTTCACTTCGGCCACAGCCGCGGTGATGCTGGCCTCATTGGCGTAATCCAGCACGAAACTTTCCAACCCTTCGGCGCGCAAGCGGTCGCAGTCCGGCTCTTGACGGCAGGTCGCAAACACCCGCCAGCCGCGTGCATGCAGGCCCCGGGCCGCATCAAGGCCGATGCCCGATGAACAACCGGTCATCAGGATAGATCGCTTTTGAGAAGTAGTCATCGCTGCCCGCCGTTTTTGTTTGCTCTACCTAACGCCAGAGCGGGCCAAGGGCAAACTGCTAACAAGTCACGGGTTATGCGCTATGCCCTGTGGTGCGGCGATGGTGGGCAAACAAGGACGCCCGACAGATCTGGGCGCTATTCTGCCAAAAATCTGGACGCCACATAGCCTTCGATGCCGTCGCCTTCGATACGGATCAGCGACCATCCATCGGGGCCTTCCCCGGATGAGACAACCAAAACCGCCTCTCCACGGCCAAGGCGGCTGACCACGCCGAACTCAGTGCCGGGACCTTCGCGCACGTTGACAGATTTTGCGGCGATAAACAGAATTTTTGCTGCTTCTGGCGGTTGCGTCTCTGGTTGCGCCGCCGCGTCGGTCACCGGTGACACCGCCGCCATCACAGGCTCTGCTGGTGCGAAACTGACGATTTCGATGGGGGTTGGCTTGGGGCTGACTGTCTCGGCAAGGGGGGCAGGTTCTGCCAAAGCCGGCACGACGACGACTGCGGCGACAGGCTGATCGGTTGATGGCATCAGCCCAAACCGCAGTTGACCCCGATCTTGTCCACCGATCAGCATGGCTGCAAACAGCCCCACACCCAGTAACAAAACCAATCGGACCATCACGCACCTATCACACTCGTTTGACTGTGTATTACCACAAAACCTGTCGCTGTGTGGCGGAAAAAAAGTGATATTTTCCCCCCGAACTTATCTGCCACAATCGGCGATAAAAATTCGCACTGGACCGCTGTTCGCCCCCGCTTTACACCACATCCATGTCAGATGCCCCCGATGATCCCAAAATAGAGCCCATCACACTGGCCGAGCCTTTGGCCCGTGCCATTGGCGAGCGGTATCTGACCTACGCGCTTTCCACCATTATGCACCGCGCTTTGCCCGATGCGCGTGACGGGTTGAAACCGGTGCACCGGCGAATCCTTTATGCCATGCGTGAGCTGCGCCTGACCGCCACCTCGGCGTTTCGCAAATCGGCCAAGATCAGTGGTGATGTGATGGGCAACTATCACCCGCACGGCGATGTAGCGATTTATGATGCGATGGCGCGGCTGGCCCAGGATTTCAACGTGCGCTATCCGTTGGTGGATGGGCAGGGCAATTTCGGCAACATCGACGGCGATAATCCAGCCGCCAGCCGCTATACCGAGGCGCGACTGACGGCGATTGCGGAAACCCTGATGGAAGGGCTGACCGAAAACGCCGTCGATTTTCGCGCTAATTATGACGGCACGCTGGAAGAGCCGGTTGTGATGCCCGCTGCCTTTCCGAACCTTTTGGCGAACGGATCGTCCGGTATTGCGGTGGGGATGGCCACGAACATCGCGCCGCATAATCTGGACGAATTGATCATGGGCTGTCACGCCATGCTGCGCGACCCTGATCTGTCGGATGAGGCATTGTTTGCGCTGATCCCCGGCCCTGATTTTCCCACGGGCGGCGTGATGATAGAACCGCCTGCGACGATTCTTGAGGCTTACCGCACCGGGCGCGGATCGTTTCGCACCCGGGCGAAATGGGCGGTTGAAGATTTGGGGCGCGGGGTGTGGCAGATTGTTGTCACCGAAATTCCCTATCAGGTTGCCAAATCCAAGCTGATCGAAAAGCTGGCCGAACTGATCCAGACCAAACGCATTCCGTTGCTGGCCGATGTGCGCGACGAATCGGCGGATGACATCCGCATTGTACTGGAACCCCGGTCGCGCACGGTTGATCCGGAAATGCTGATGGCGGCGTTATTCAAAACCAGCGATCTGGAAACCCGGTTTTCGTTGAATATGAACGTGTTGATTGATGGTCGCGTGCCGAAGGTGTGCAGTCTGAAAGAGGTTCTGCGCGCCTTTCTGGATCACCGCCGCGCGGTTTTGCGCCGCCGCAGTCTGCACCGCATTGAAAAGATAGATCACCGGTTGGAAGTGCTGGAAGGGTTTATCCTGACTTTCCTGAACCTTGACCGGGTGATCGACATCATCCGCTATGATGATGATCCCAAAGCGGCCTTGATGCGTGAAGTGTGGGGCAAGCCGCACAAACGCGCGATGTCGGAAAAAGATTATGTCCCGCCCGGCACAGGGGATGGCGAATTAAGCGATCTGCAGGCGGAATCCATTCTGAACATGCGTTTGCGGTCGTTGCGGCGGTTGGAAGAGATGGAATTGCTGCGCGAACGCGATGCGCTGATGCTGGAACGGGCCGGGCTGGCGGATTTGCTGGAAAGCGATCGGCTGCAATGGAAGCAAATCGGCACCGAACTGGACGTGATTCGCAAGCAGTTTGGCAAGGACACCGTTCTGGGCCGCCGCCGCACGGCCTTTGCCGTCGCAGGCGAAATCGAAGAGGTCAGCTTTGAGGCGATGATCGAACGCGAGCCGATTACGGTGATTTGCTCTGCCATGGGGTGGATCCGGGCAATGAAAGGCCACGTTGATCTGACGGCGGATCAGAAGTTCAAGGATGGCGATTCGGCACGGTTTGCCTTTCACGCCGAGACCACCGATAAAATCTTGCTGATCGGGGCCAACGGGCGGTTTTACACCTTGATCGGGGTCAATCTGCCCGGTGGGCGCGGCATGGGCGAGCCTGTGCGTTTGATGGTTGATTTGCCCAATGAGTCTGAGATCGTCGATCTGCAGGTTTTCCGCGGTGGTGAAAAGATGTTGATCGCCTCGACCGCGGGCGATGGCTTTGTGGTGGCATCGGACGAGGTGCTGGCGCAGACGCGGGCGGGCAAACAAGTGTTGACGCTGGGCGCAGGCGTGAAAACCGCCCTTTGCCGCAAGGTTGTGGGCGACGCTGTGGCGGTGGTGGGCGACAATCGCAAGATGCTGGTCTTCGCGCTGGCCGATTTGCCCGAGATGGCACGCGGCAAGGGCGTGCGGCTGCAAAAGTATAAGGATGGCGGCTTGTCGGATGCAGTTACGTTCGTTTTGGCCAGCGGTTTAAGTTGGAAAGACCCGGCCGGGCGGACGCGGTCAGAGCTTGATCTGACGGAATGGCAGGCGGCGCGGGCAACCGCGGGCCGGATGGCCCCGCGTGGGTTTCCAAGGGACAACCGGTTTACGGGATAAACAAGGCTTGGCCCGCCCTATCCATGCTCGCCCAGTTTGGGCGCGGTGCGGCCGAGTGCCAGTTCTGCCGCCGAAAATGTCATCGGAGATCGCACCCCCGGCACGCCACCCGGTGCGATTTGCATGCCACGCGCCACCACCTGCGGGTCTGCAAAAACTTCCGCCAGATCATTGATCGGGCCTGCTGGCACGCCTGCCGCTTCGCATGCCGCCAAAAGCGGGTCTTTGTGCCAGCGCAAGGTTGCTTCGGTGATGCGGCGCGTCAGTTCCACCCGGTTGGCAATGCGGCCTTCGTTGGTGGCGAATTGTGGGGCGGTGGCCATATCGTCCAGCCGCAACAAACCGCACAGTCGTTGATATTGGGCATCGTTCCCGGTCGCCAGTATGATCCAGCCATCGGCGCAATCAAACACCGCATAGGGGGCAAGATTGGGGTGGGCATTGCCCATTTTGCCCGGTGCTGTGCCAGATGTCAGATAATTCATCGCCTGATTGGCCATGATACTGGTGGCCACATCCATCAGCGCCATGTCGATCTGCTGCCCAACGCCGGTGCTGCCACGCTGATGCAAGGCGGCCAGAATCGCGGTGGCCGCATAAACGCCGGTGAAAATATCCGTCACCGCCACGCCCACTTTTTGCGGCTGGCCACCGGGTTCGCCGGTCACGCTCATCAACCCCGCCATGCCTTGGATGATGAAATCATAACCCGCGCGGTGGGCATAGGGGCCGGTTTGGCCGAAACCTGTGATCGAGCAATAGATCAGCCGGGGATTGATTGCGGCCAGACTGGCATAGTCCAAACCGTATTTCGCCAGCCCGCCGACTTTGAAGTTTTCAATCACTACATCGGCGTCGGCGATCAGCGCGCACACCTGCGCCTGCCCTTCGGCGGTGCGAAAATCGCAGATCACAGACTGTTTGCCACGATTGGCGGCATAGAAATAGGCGGCGGTTTTTTCGCCGTCGCGTTCGATGAACGGCGGCCCCCAGCGGCGAGTATCATCGCCTTCGGGGGCTTCGACCTTGATCACATCCGCACCAAGATCGGCCAG